>CAMZKN010000115.1 GCA_947311315.1 uncultured Desulfobulbaceae bacterium
AATTATGAGGGTAATTCTGTTCAGGATTGAACACGGCTGGTCAAATTTTTAGGCTCTTATATGAAATATCCAGTTGTTTAATTTTACCACTTGACATTAAAAATAACGCAACGACATGAAACAACAGAAGTTTCCAGAAACACATACGGATCCCGGGGCGGAGCCATTCATCTATTGTTGGGTCTGGGCTGGGCGCAAAGTTCAACAAAATAAAACTGGAATCCTGGTTCGCTGCCATTCAAATATCTTATAGTCTCTATGTGTTTGCTATCATAAAGTTTTCCCGTTGGCTCCACGCCTTTAGTTGGTGTATGGTTTACGTAAAAGGTTGGTGCCTGTCTTTATCTCCCAAAGGGGCAGGAGGGGGATGATGAAAGAAGAGTACTATGAAAAAAATATTGTCAATCCTCTTGTAACTCTCTATAGTTTCGTTGTAAAATAGAATATCCAAAAAGAGATAATCGTGACTATGTTGTGCTGTTATAATGATAGTGGTATCATAATATTTGGTTTTGATGTTGACTTAAACGTTAAGGTAAGATATAAGGGGAATATATGTTTTGTTAGCGTAAAGGTTATAGGTAAAGGGTCAGCGAGAATAGTTTTTGGGGAGAAAGAAAAGTATGAACATTTTGTCATATCAGTCAATCCCGGCAGTACTCAAAGATAACGCCAAGAAATACAGTAAGAAAACTGCAATCAGCTACAAAAAAAGAGGAGTCTTTCTTTCACTCACATACGAAGAGTTTTATGAACGGGTTTTGATGCTGGCCAGAGGCTTGCGCAAGTCGGGAATGGTTCCTGGAGATAAGGTCGCAATTTTTTCTGAGAACCGTCTTGGCTGGGCCATATCGGATTTTGGTATACAGAGCGCTGGTGGTATCACTGTACCCATATATGCGACAAGTACAGGTAAACAGGCCGCATATATTCTCAATCACTGTGAGGCAAAGATTGTCTTCTGTTCGACCAAGGCACAGTATGAAAAACTGCTTTTAGTTAAAGATCAGATTCCCCAGGTAGAATTGGTTATATCCTATGAGCGTTTTATGGGCGATCTGACATTTCCCGTTTATACCCAGTACCAGTTATCCGAAGTTGGCGCGCCTTTATCTGATGAAGATATGGCCCTGATTGAAGGACAGATAGCAAAGATCACCCCCGATGACATTGTAACCATAATCTATACTTCGGGAACGACGGGCGTACCCAAGGGCGTATTGCTGACTCAGCACAATATTATGATTAACGCCGAATATGGTGTGAAGCAAATGGGCGTGCAGCAGCAGGAACAGACAACGCTCAGTTTTCTGCCCCTCAGCCATGTGCTCGAAAGAACAGGCGGTTACTATGTGACGCTGCTTGGTGGTAACCATATAGCTTTTGCAGAAAACGTGGCAGCGGTCATGGAAAACATGGTTGAAATCAGGCCGACTTCAATGGTTAGTGTGCCCCGGTTGTTCGAGAAGATTTATTCAAGAATTTATGAAAATGTTCATCAGATGCCTCCCCTTCGTAGAAAACTGTTCCATATTGCCATTGAGGTTGGGCGTGAATATGTGAATAAAAAATATGTCAGACATGAGCCACTTGGTCTCTTGAATTTGAAATACAAGTTCTTTGATCGTCTGGTGTTTAAAAAAATCAGAGACAGGTTTGGTGGTCGTCTCAGCCATTTTCTCTGTGGCGGTGCACCCTTTGATAAGACGATAAATGAGTTTATGTGGATTATCGGTATCCCTGTTTATAATGGTTATGGCCTGACAGAAACGAGCCCTGGCGTGACACTTTGCAGTGCTGGAGATGTTCGCTTTGACTCTGTTGGTAAAATTTTCAGGGACACCGAGATTAAACTCGCAGACGATGGTGAGTTGCTGGTCAAAGGGCCGCAGGTGATGTCTGGATACTATAAAAATGATGAAGCGACCCGTAAGACCTTTGAAGACGGGTGGTTTAAAACAGGTGATATAGCAAAAATCGATGAAGAAGGTTTTGTCTATATTGTTGATCGGAAAAAAGAGTTGATTGTAACGGCCGGAGGTAAAAACATCGCCCCTCAACCCATAGAAAATGAGCTCAAACTCGACAAATATATATCACAGGCAATTGTTTTTGGTGACCGAAAGCCTTATCTGGTCGCACTGTTAAACCCAAACATTGAACGTATAATAGATTTGGCCAGAGAGAGGAATATTTCGTATATCGATATCGAAGAACTGGTCAATAATAAGCTTATAAAAGAGCTTTTTGAAAGACGTCTGGCAGCTATAAACGAGCAGTATCCTTCATATAAAACGATTAAATATTTTGCAATTATTCCAAGGGAATTTTCAATTGAAGGGGGAGAATTAACCCCAACCCTGAAAATGAAACGTAAGGTTATTTACGAAAAATATAAAGAAATCGTGGACGATCTGTATGTCACTAATGGTAATGGGATGATGTCCCAACAGAAAAAATAATAATGGAGAAATAACATGAACCAGATTAATCGAGTAGCCGTACTTGGTGCCGGAGTTATGGGGGCGACCATTGCCGCCCATCTGGCCAATGCGGGGTTGGAAATTCTTCTGCTTGATATCGTCCCTAAAGATCTGGACAAAAAGGAAGAGGCAAAGGGGCTGACCCTTGAGAGTCCTGCTGTCAGAAATCGTATTGCAGCAAATGGGTTGCAGGGATTGTTGAAGATGAAACCCGCTCCATTTTACCTCAAAGAGTATGCATCTCAGATCGAGGTCGGAAATCTTGAAGACGATCTGGGCAAGTTAAAGGAATGTGATTGGATTATTGAAGTTGTAGTCGAGTATATGCCGATTAAACTTGATCTGTTGAAAAAAATTGTGCCAAATCTTGCACCGGGTGCGATACTAACCACCAACACCAGTGGACTTTCAGTAAACGAAATGGCCGCAGTGTTACCGGATGAAGTGCGAAAGAATTTTCTCGCTACTCATTTTTTCAATCCTCCCCGCTATATGCGTTTGATGGAAATTGTTCCCTGCAAGGATACCGATCCGGCCGTCATGAAGGGTTTGGCCGATTTCATCAGTAAAAGGCTGGGCAAAGGGATTGTCTATGCAAAAGATACGACAAACTTTATTGCCAACCGGATAGGTACCTACGCAATCTACAAAGGTATCGAACATATGGTTGCAATGGGTATGACGGTTGAAGAGGTGGATTCTGTTGCAGGTCCTGCTACTGCCCGTCCTAAAAGTGCAGCGTTCAGGACTGCTGATCTGGTGGGACTTGATACTCTTGCCCATGTTGGCACCAATTCCCACGACCTTTTACCGGACGATGAAGAGCGGGATGTGTTTAAACTGCCTGATTTTATGAAAAAAATGATTGATGACGGCCAACTCGGTAATAAAACCAAACAGGGTTTTTATAAAAAAGAGAGAGTCGACGGCAAAAAACAGATCTTCTATTACGACTATACAAATGGCGAATATAAGCCTTTGGCAAAACCGAAATTTGCTTCTGTGCAGATGGTTAAACAGGTGGACGATCCCGCCCAGAAACTGAAAATGGTGGTTGGAGCCAGTGATAAAGGTGCTGAATTTGCCTGGAAATCAATTCGCGATACCTTGATCTACACGGTAAACAGGATTCCCGAGATTGCAGATGATGTTGTCAATGTTGATAACGCCATGCGCTGGGGGTTTAACTGGGAAATCGGCCCCTTTGAAATGTTTGATGCCATTGGTGTAAAAGCTTTTGTCAAACGCGCGGAAAAAGATGGTATTGCAGTTCCTGAACGTCTGAAAACGGTCGAATCGTTTTATCGCTTTAATGACAATGGTGAAAAGGAATATTTTGACCTGGCAAGTGCGCAGTATCTTCCTGTTCCGGTTAAAGATGGACAGATTCAACTGCAAATCCTGAAAAAAGCCGGTCGAGTAGTGGAGAAAAACGCAAACTGTTCGGTGATTGACTTAGGTGACGGTGTCTTTGGTTTTGAGTTTCATTCCAAGATGAACGCCATCAGCGGTGATATTCTGGCAATGACCCATAAGGCTATCAAGCGTGCGGAAGATGAAGGTGTAGGCCTGGTTATTGGTAATCATGGTGCTAATTTTTCCGTTGGCGCCAATTTGATGATGATGGCAGTGGCCCTTGCTGAGGGCGCCTTTGACGATATAAATATGGTTCTGCGGGCATTTCAGAAGGCGACCATGGCTGTAAAGTATGCGAAAGTTCCTGTAGTTTCGGCTCCTTTTGGCATGACCCTCGGTGGAGGTGCAGAATTCTGTCTCCATTCAGACGGGATCAATGCCGCGGCAGAAACCTATATGGGCCTTGTAGAGATCGGAGTTGGCCTGATTCCGGCAGGTGGTGGCACCAAAGAGATGAGTATGCGGGCCATTCAATTGGCCAAACAGTATAAGACTGATGTGCAGCCGTTTATTATCAAAAACTTCGAACAGATTGCCATGGCCAAGGTGTCGATGGGTGCGGCGGAATTATTTGACATGGACTATATGCGCCATCATGACTCGATCAGCATGGATATCGATACTCTGATTGGAGATGCCAAGCAGAAAGTTCTGGCGCTTGCTGTCAATTACCGGCCAAAGCGTCCGGTGGGAAAAATGCCTGCTCCGGGCCGTGGCATAGCTGCCGCCATTAAGAGCCAGTTGTGGAATATGCAGATGGGTAATTTTATAACCGAATATGAGGCGGAGATGGGGACAATTATCGCCCAGGTGATGTGTGGTGGTGATGTGAATCCCGGAACCCTGATCAGTGAAGAATATTTGTTGCGGCTTGAGCGGGAAAGCTTCCTGAAACTCTGTGGCAATAAGAAAACAGCGGCACGAATTCAACATATGTTGAAAACCGGTAAGCCTCTTAGAAACTAGTGATACGGGGAAAAAGGATTTTTGGTAAACTATACAGTTACCCATAAGGGAGAATCGATATGAAAAAAGCATATATTCTGGCCAGCTATAGAACTCCAGGCTGCCGGGCAAATAAAGGAAAATTTAAGGATATGCGGCCGGATGATCTGGCTGCTCTTGCAATAAAAGGACTGGTTGAACGTACAGAAATTGACCCTGCAAGTGTAGACGATGTCTATCTTGGTTGTGCCTTTCCCGAAGCAGAACAGGGGATGAATGTTGGCCGTGTGGCTTCAATGAAGGCAGGCTTGCCGATTGAAGTACCGGGGCAGACCATAAACAGGTTTTGTTCCTCCGGTCTGCAGACTATTGCCATGGCCGCTGAGCGCGTGATGTGTGGATTTGCCGACTGTATTGTTGCCGGTGGTGTCGAGTCCATGTCCTGTGTGCCTCTCGGTGGTCTGAAATACAGTGCCAATCCAGGCATGATGGTGGACTGGCCTGAAGCCTTTTCTTCAATGGGTGTCACGGCAGAACTGGTCGCCGAGCAGTACGGCATTGACCGTCTGGCCATGGATACCTTTGCCGCTGCCAGCAATGAAAAAGCTGCCGCAGCCATTGAAAACGGCACTTTTGCTGATGAAATTATTCCGGTTGAAATTGAAACGGATATATTGGTGGATGGTAAGATAAAAGTAATTAAAGAGATGGTCACCGTGGATGATGGCGTTCGTCCCGGAACGACGGTTGAGACCCTTGCCAGATTGCGTCCGGCATTTAAAGTCGGTGGTCCTGTGACTGCAGGAAATTCATCCCAGATGACTGATGGGGCAGCGGTTGCACTTGTTGTCTCGGAAGAATATCTGAAAAAGATCGCAAAGGATCCGATGGCAAGATTTCTTGCTTTTTCCGCCAACGGTGTGGCTCCTGAGGTTATGGGTATCGGCCCGATTACAGCTATTCCTGCAGCCTTGAAACTTGCAGGATTGAAACAGGAAGATATCGAATTGATTGAACTCAATGAAGCTTTTGCCGCCCAGGCCCTGGCGGTTGTTAAGACCCTTGGTTTAAATAAAGATATTGTAAATGTGAACGGTGGTGCCATTGCCCTTGGTCATCCTCTTGGCTGTACCGGGGCGAAACTGACTACCACTCTTTTACATGAGATGGGACGACGGAAGTTGAAATATGGACTGGTCTCCATGTGTATTGGTGGTGGTATGGGTGCTGCCGGTGTTTTTGAAAAACTGTAACTCTTCAGCAGCACCTCACCTGTCCACGATCAGACCGCCTGGCATACAGTGTTGTATAGCTAATCGGACTGCTTGTGGACATGCAAGGCACTGCTAAATAGTTACGAAAATATTTGATTATTAAGTGATAAACTATAGAGGTAATTATAATGGCTGAAAATATTTTATTGGGTGGTGAATACCTAATTAAGGAAACCTCCTGTGAGGATGTTTTTACTCCAGAGGATTTCACCGATGAACACAGGCAAATGGCGGAAACCACCGAACAGTTTGTAACTAACGAGATTATTCCGAATATCGAAGAAATAGACAAACAGAACTTTGATCTCGTAGTGGAAGGGATGAAAAAATGTGGTGAACTTGGCCTGCTGATGATGGATGCGCCGGAAGAATATGGTGGCTTGGAGCTGGACAAAGTATCGTCCATGCTGGTTGGCGAGAAGATCTCCTATGGTGGTTCTTTCTCTGTGGCTTTTGCCGCCCACTCCGGGATAGGTACATTGCCACTGGTCTACTACGGTACACCTGCGCAAAAAGAGCAATATCTGGAAAAGATTATTTCCGGTGAGTGGTGTGCTGCCTATTGTCTCACTGAGCCGGGCTCGGGCAGTGATGCCCTTGGCGCCCAGGCAACCGCAGTTCTTTCTGAGGACGGTAAACATTATATCTTGAATGGTACGAAACAGTTTATCACCAACGGCGGTTTCGCCGAGTTGTTCACCGTTTTTGCCAAGATCGATAAAGAACATTTTACTGCCTTTTTAGTGGAAAAGAGCTTTGAGGGACTGATTGTCGGCCCGGAAGAGAAAAAGCTGGGTATCAAAGGCTCATCTACCACACAGATAATTCTTGATAATTGCAAGGTACCGGTAGAAAATCTGCTTGGCGAAAAGGGTAAAGGACATAAAATCGCCTTTAATGTGCTCAATATCGGCCGGTTTAAGTTGGGGGCGGGTGTCTGTGGTGCGTCTAAAATGGCTATGGTTGAGGGCATTAAATATGCAAATGAACGTAAACAGTTCAATACACCCATCGCTAAATTTGGGGCAATTTCACAGAAAATTGCCGATCTGACCGCCTATATCTTTGCCTCCGAGTCCCTTGTATATCGTCTGGCTGGACTGCTTGACGATAAACTGGCCACCGTTGAAAAAGGTATCGACAATTACTATGAAGAGTATCTGAAGGGTATAGAAGAGTATGCGCCGGAATGTGGTATTTCAAAGGTGTTCTGCAGTGAAGTTCTGGCAATGACCGTTGATGAGGTTGTGCAGATCCATGGTGGATATGGTTTTGTCAGTGATTATCCGGCAGAACGGTATTATCGTGATGAACGCATTAATCGAATTTTTGAAGGCACAAACGAGATCAACCGCCTGCTTATTCCAGGGATGATTCTCAGAAAGGCAATGAAAGGTCAGTTGCCTTTGCAGTCTGAGGCGATGAAGGCCTTTGAATCGCTGATGACCCCAAGTTTTGAAGAACTTGATGAGTCAATTCTCTTTGTTAAAGAAAAAGAGTTGATTAAAAATCTGAAGACACTTTTCCTTATTCTGGCTGGTACCGGAGTGCAGAAGTTTATGGATAAGCTGGAACATGAGCAGGAAATACTGATGACGGCAGCTGATATTGCCATTCAGATCTTCGCCCTTGAAAGCACGGTACTAAGAGCAGAGAAAAATTATGATAAGGCAAGTGATCGCAAGAAGGAACTGCTGGCTGCAGCGGTGAAAATATTTGCCTTTGAAGCATCTGAAAATGCAGGAAGTGCAGGAAGAAAGGGTGCTTTCTTTGTTGAGGAAGGGGATGCTCTGACTATGATTCTTTCAGGTATCAGACGTTTTGCCAAGTATGATGCAACCGGCTTGCTTGCTGCCAAGCGAACGCTAGCTCAGGCGGCCTGTGAGGATGAGAAGTATGTATTTGGCTAAATCTGATTTTTTGTGAAGGTAATTTTTCGCAGATACTGACAGTGTACAGTCAGTATCTGCGTATTTGTTTGTTCTGGTGAATATGACTTCTTTGACACAACATACTATTGCCACTCCATATATGGTAGGCCCCGTACACTGTTATACCGGAATATTTGACGGTGATCTGGTGCTTTTTGATACGGGGCCGCCAACACCTGAGGCACGGAACTATTTCCGGGATCATATTGACGTAGAGAACCTTAAGCATATCATCATAACCCATTGTCATATTGATCATTATGGGCAGACTCACTGGCTTGAAGAGAACAGTAATGCCATCGTTTACCTGCCCTATCGCGACGGCTTGAAGATTGTTCAGCATGACAGGCGGATGATGGAAATGTACCAGCTTCTACGGGATGTTGGCTTCAGTGAAGAGTATCTTGGCAGGTTACGGGCCATATTTGACAGTGGTCAGCTCTTTCCACCCTTTCCTCAGAATTTTCAGGTTGCTGAAAAGGATATTCCCCAGCAATTTGGGATCAAAGTTATCGAATGTCCAGGCCATTCCCAGAGCGATCTCGTCTATGTTGGTGAAGATTGGGCGGTGACAGGTGACACTCTTTTGAAAGGAATTTTCCAGTCACCACTTCTTGATGTGGATCTTGAAACGGGTGAAAGATTTAAAAACTATGAGATGTATTGCGCAACGCTGATAAAACTGTTTGGTCTTCGTAGTAAAACTGTGCTGCCTGGGCATCGCTACATAGTCAGAGGTGTTGAGGCAACACTGCTTTTTTATGTGTCCAAATTATTGCAAAGAGCAGAACAACTTCGCCCTTACGTCGCTGAAAAAGATGTAATGGTTCTGATAGATAAACTGTTTAATGGAAAAGTTCAGGATGTTTTCCATATTTTTCTAAAAGCCTCAGAAGTGTTTTTCATGAAAGATTTTCTCAAAAATCCCGAGTTGCTTCGTGTGGCTCTGGAAAATTGTGGTCTTTTTCAGGATGTCAAAGAATTATACGAATCAGCTGTTGTTGCCTAAAACAGTTATACAATTGTGAGGACATGCGATGTTTTTGTTTAATCCTAAAAAATATGAACGATTTCACTCTGATGAAAAGTCAAAAGAGCTTGCTCTGAAAACCATAGCTTTTTTTGAAGAAAAGGGGCTGAAAAAGATAAAGGAAGATGATCAGACAATGGTCTGGTATGAAGATTTTCTTGAATTTATTAAAAATGAAAAGGTTTTTGCACACTTGCTGACTCCTGAGCATTTGAGTCAGGATGGTGGTCGCTGGGATATGTGGAGAATCAGCGAATTTAACGAAATTCTCGGGTTTTATGGACTGTGCTATTGGTATGCCTGGCAGGTAACGATTCTTGGGCTGGGCCCAATCTGGATGGGCACCAATGAAAAGGTGAAGGAAAAAACCGCAGCATTTCTTGCAAATGGTGGAATATTTGCCTTTGGTTTATCGGAAAAAACCCATGGAGCTGATCTTTACTCAAGCGAAATGGCTCTTATCCCGCAACAAGATGGCACCTATCTGGCACGGGGCTCCAAATATTATATCGGTAATGGTAACTGTGCCGCCCTGGTATCGACATTTGCAAAAATTGAAGGAACCGGAGAATATGTCTTTTTTGTGGTTGATCCTGAGCATGAAAAATATGAGTGTGTAAAAAAGATTGATACATCCGGTGTTCGGCAGGCATATGTGGCCGAGTATGCGTTGCACGATTACCCCATAACAGACGATGATATTCTCTCCCGGGGAGAACATGCCTGGAATTCGTCACTCAATACAATCAATATTGGTAAATTTGAATTAGGCTGTGCTGCTATTGGTATAGGTACCCACTGTTTTTATGAGGCACTGAACCACGCAGCTGACAGAAATCTCTATGGTCGCTATGTAACAGATTTCCCCCATGTAAAAAAACTTTTTGTAGAGAGTTACTCCCGGTTGATCGCAATGAAACTCGTGGCTTTCAGGGCGGCTGACTATATGAGAGTAGCCTCCGATGATGATCGTCGTTATCTGCTGTTTAATCCTGTGGTTAAGATGAAGGTAACCGGTCAGGGTGAAAAGGTGGTACACCTGCTGCATGAGATAATAGCTGCAAAAGGGTTTGAACAGGATACGTATTTCGAGATGGCCCTGCGGGATATTGGTATGCTGCCTAAGCTCGAAGGTACCGAGCATGTCAATATGGCGCTGATAATCAAATTTATCCGTAAATACTTTTTTGAGCCGGTTGACTATCCAGAGGTTGACCAAAAAAATGAAGCTGCAGACGACCAATATCTTTTTGCTCAGAAAACCGGTAAACTTGCCACCATCTGTTTTCCTGAGTATGGACTGGCATACAATGGAATTGATTTGCCCAATGTCAGGTTATTTTGTGAACAGGTGGAACTTTTTCGCAGCCTGTTGATCACGGCCCCACCTGATAAAGATCAAATGAAGAACATTGATTATATGCTTGCTGCCGGTGAATTGTTTACCCTTATTGTCTATGCACAGCTTATCCTTGAAAATGCGAAAATATACGAAACAGAGCATGATATACTCGAGCAGATTTTTACCTTTATGGTGAAAGATTTTTCATCGTACGCTCTGAAAATGGTTCTTGGCTATGAGAATTCACAAGAGCAGGAAGAAATATTCAAAGCGATGATCAAAACGCCAGTGCGGGATGAAGATGGTTTTCGGCGGGTATGGGCTGCAGTGCATGGCTTAAAAGGTCAATATATAATGAACCAATAATGGTTTTTCATAAAAGGGAGTAAGGGATGGGGCATCATCTTGACGGCAAAAGCAGCATTGTACCTCTTATTGACCGGCTTAATAAATATCCGATCGGCTTGCCCGACAGTGAAACTTTGCGGAAAATTCTGGCAATTATTTTCACTGAAGAAGAGGCATATGTTGCATCGCGATTTCCTCTGACAGAAGCGACCTTAAAGGAGCTTGTCCGATTTACAGGATGGGAAGCGGATAGGCTTGCGCAAAAGCTCGAAGAGATGGCTGTAAAAGGCCTTGTCATGGATAGTAAGTATGGCGGGAAGACCTATTATTTACTTATGCCGGGTTTGATCGGATTTTTTGAATTTACCTTTATGAAGCAGCGCAATGACCTGCCTGTAGCAGAGCTCGCTCAACTTATGCATGAGTATCTCTTTGATGACCCTGATCGAAAAATGGGCAGTGAGTTCTTTTCGTCAAAAACACCCCTTACCCGCAGTTTAGCCTACGAAGAACATATTCCTGTCAGTTCTCAGGTTGCAACTTATGAAAGTGCAAGAGAGATTATAAAAACGGCAAGTTACGGTGCAATTGGTATGTGTTACTGCAGGCATACCAAAGAACATCTGAACCAAAAATGTGAAAAGGATGCTCCGGTAAAAGAGATATGTATTTCTCTTGGCACAGCTGCTAAATTTATGGTTCGCAGAGGTTTTGCCGAGCATCGAACAAAAGATCAATTACTGGCAATACTCGAGAAGGCCAGGGATCTGAACCTGACGCATATTACAGATAATATACGGTATAAACCTTCTTTTATCTGTAATTGCTGTTCCTGCTGTTGTGAACTTTTAGGTGGGATTATGCAGGGTTTCCCGCTTGGTATCGCAAAGACAAACTATTCTCTTTCGATAAACAGTGAAACATGCATAGGCTGTGGTCTGTGCAAAAAAGCCTGCAATGTTGCGGCACTTGAATTGATTGACAGTAAAAATGACGGGAAGAGAAAACAGATGCAGGTGCTCTCTGATCATTGTCTGGGGTGCGGAGCATGTATCGGTGTGTGTCCGACAAAGAGCCTTTCGCTCGTACCGGCAATCCGGCCTCAGGTACCAGAAAAAAAGAAAGACCTTTTTAAAGAGATTCTCAAAGAAAAGAAAAAGCTTACGCCCTTTGTTGTGGATGGTATTAAGAAAAAAATCAGGCGTAAACTTGGAATGGCATAGTCTGCAGAGCGAGTCAGCCGGAACGCAGGGGTGAGGCAAAACGTCCCGGCTGAAAAAGAGTGATTTTATAAGGTGATTTTGGAAACCATTGATTCAAGTGTTGAAGCGAGATCCTGAATTCCGTTGCCGTTTTCCTTCACCTTGTTTGCTGTTCTCGATGTTGCCTGGCTGTGTTGTGACACCTCACTCATGTCAGATGCGACTTCATTGGAAACCGTTGAGAGTTGAGCCACATTTTCGGTCACTTCCTGGATGCCTGGGAAATATTGTCTGCAATCTCCGTTGTTGTGACTGATTGATCTTCTACTGCCGTGGTGATGGTGGAGACAATACTGTTGACCTCATTTATTATCTTTGTGATTTGTTGAATCTGGGTCACTGTTCCAGCTGTTGAATTTTGTATACCATCTATACGGGATTTAATTTCCTGAGTGGCATCAGCGGTCTGTTTTGCCAGATCTTTAATTTCATTTGCAACTACCGCAAAACCTTTACCTGCTTCTCCTGCCCGTGCTGCCTCAATTGTGGCATTTAGAGCAAGAAGATTTGTCTGTTCTGATATTTCTGTAATGGTCTCTGTAACCTTACCTATCTCATTTGCTGCAAGACCAAGTTCATCCACCTTTTCAGATGCTGAGCCAGCTTCTGTTACGGCATCATTTGTAATTTTTTGAGCTTTTGACGTATTTTTGACAATTTCGGAGATGGTGGATGTCATTTCATCGGTTGCAGTAGAGACCAGGGAGATGTTTGTGGAGGCTTCTTCTGTGGCAGCTGCAACAGTATTCATGTTTGCACTCATTTCCTCGGCAGATGCGGCTACATTTGTAGATATATCAGAAGTCGCATGTGCCCGTTCTGACATTTCAACCGCAATACCGGCAAGTGATGTTGAAAGTTCATTAAGAGAGCGAGAGTTTTCGGAGACTTCACTGAACATGGTGTTGAGATCTGCACTCATTGTATCGAGGTTACTTCCTATCTGACCAATTTCATCATTTCCTGCGATACCTGATTTACTGCTTAAATCACCGTTACCGATTACCGAGGCAAATTCGGTAATTTTGTTAAGGCGTGAAATCAGTTTCTGGATAACAATTACGCCAATGATGACGAAAACAATTGCAGTGAGGAGGCACCCCAACTGGAGAGTTAGGAGAAAAGTAACAGATGATTCAGCATCTTTTTGCATCTGTACAACAGCTTTATTCATTGCTGTCAAAAGTTTTGTATTATTGTCTCTAATCTAGGCTAAATCTTCTTTAGCAGAAGGAGCTTCGGAGAGAACACTATTCATTTTTTCCTGAAAACTGCTCCATAAGGTTTTGACTTCCCGGAGAAGCTTTGCTGCGTCACCGTCAGCCGGAGGACTTGCGAAAAATGTAGTATCAGCTGCTGAAAGTGAAAGGGGTATTTTCCCACCGGCAATGAGACTATTGAGCGTTGTATCGAAGATGCGCATCGAATTTTTCGCAGCTTTAAAAGAATCCTGCCGTACCTTGCTGTCTGTTGTACTGATTGCGGCAAGAATTTCTTTGGTCATTTTCTGGCTGAGCATGCGCTGACGCCCGGCCATATTAATGCCAGCACCATCGTTCTTTTGCGAGTTTGTTACCCACCAGGTGGCAAGAAACATCATAACAATAATAAACGCTAGTCCTCCGGTGATGAGACTAATCTTTGTTCTCACTTTCATTGGGAAATGACCTCCGACATACTGAAATTATAAAATTCGTCTTTTACTACTGTCTTTTGGTTTATCATAATTCAGCTAGAGATGCAAAAACCTTTGGAAAAAAAAGGCCTGACATTTCCAGTAAATAAGAAAGTCAGGCGTAACTTCTCCAAAAGTGTTGGTAAAATAAAGCGTGCGTTCGAACCCCTGCCCTTGTATGATGGGAAGCATGAAAAGCACATTCGATCAACTCACCAAAAACATTCCCAAAGAAGACAAAGAAAATCC
>CAMZKN010000116.1 GCA_947311315.1 uncultured Desulfobulbaceae bacterium
ATGGTTTCTCCTACCTCAATTATACAACCATTTTGGTTAGGCTTGAAGTTTCATTTTGAACTTCGGCTGAGGTGCCTTTTATATGATTATCAAGTCTCATTTTGCATATTTCTATTATTGCGCAGCACTAGCCAAGGGCAAAGTCACACAATAACTTCTGTTATGTTTAGTGGCCCACTTATGCAGCATAGCCATTTGCAAAACCACCAGCAAACTACCCAGCCACTCACATTCATTATGCGAGCGGACTGCCTGGTACCTACCATGCCTTGCAAACGGAATTCCTCAAAGATCCCCGAAAGTTGCATGGGCTGTGCCAGGCAGGTAGCGCACATTACGCCCCTGCATAATAATCCACCTTCAAGCGATGGGCGGGCTTTTTGGTAAATGCATAAAGTGTGCGGAGATTTACTTATTTTTCAAGAAATCATCAGGTGAAATATCGGCCTGTTTTAGGATAGCCCGCAGGGTACCTTCTGGCACATCTCCGGGATGATTGGGAATTGTAGTATATAAATCAGTACGTGTGTTATGCCAAATCTCATGGCTTCCTGCTGCATGACGATCAAAAATGAAACCCAGCTTTTTTAAGCGTTTCACAATTTGACGATATCGAAGTCCAGCTAATCTTCCCATCGCTATACGCCAACAACCAGAGAGCAGTCAAAAGATTTGCCCAAATTTGAAATGTCTGGTGTAAGACTTTTTTCATCCTGACTCTCAAGCAATTTTCTGGCAATATCTTTTGCAATTTCCATCGTCTCAGAAATTGTTCTGCCCTGGGCAACTAATCCCTGCACGTCCTCGGATGTTGCCAGATAAAGACCCTCTGGTAGCTTTTCTACATGTAAATTTATTATTCGTTCCATCTCTCATTATCCTGTCAGCAGATGATTATTAAATGCTAATCCCATTGATCCTGCGTGGATGAAAAAACCTGATTGAATCCCCAGCTCAGTCTGAGACAAACTTTTTTGTTTACGCAATTCCAAGAACCTCTCGGGGAAACCACCATTTATGATGTTCTCATTTTTCTTCATACTTGTAATATAACCATGTCATTCTATTTGATCCAGGAAAATAAGATCTTAAATAAAAGGGGGTCGGAGTAACTTTAAATTCACACCCTTTTTTCAGAAACAGCACAGCCACTTGCAAAACCGCCAGACAACCCACAAGCAAAACGCAACAACCTACCCCAGCCACTACACATAACAGACATTATGCGAGCGGACTGTCTGGCACCGACCATGCCTTGCAGCGGGATTCCTCAAAGATCCCCAGATTGCATGGACTGTGCCAGGCAGGTAGCTTTCAATCTTCAATGCACCGTGAAAAACACCTGAAATATCAATGAGATTATCAGTGATGATATAAGCAATCCGGTAATGCCCATACAAGAGAATACGTATCTCTCCTTCTGCTCTTCACGGTATTTATAGCCAAGTTCTGGAAAATCACTCAGAAGTTGAGCTTTATCATAGATGCCGGATACTACTTTCCCTGCAGCGGTGGGATTGTCTTGAGCGATATAATCGTGAATTTTACGCAGCCATCGTTCGGCTTCGTGTGACCATCTTATTTCTGCCATGTTTTAATCCGGTCAGCCATCTCATCATTGCAACCCGCCTCCATGATCTTTTTGTTTTTCTCTGCAATAATTTCAACGTATTGAAGAAGAGCTTTACGCTCCTTATCTGAAAAAGTTTCCACCACCTTCAATCTTCGCCATAAATTTGTAAACTTATTGTTGAAGTTGATGGACTGTTTTTTTACTCCAAGTAGTTCATCCGTGCTGATCTTCAAAGCCTTGGCTAAAGGAACGATAAGATGTGCAGGCGGGTATTCTGTCTCCCCTTCATAGTACGCAATCACTCTCTTTGACACATCAATCTTTTCGCCTAATGCCTGTTGGGTAAGGCCATTTACCTTTCTGAGCTCAGCGAGCCTTTTTCCAAAATCTATTGTAGTCGTTTGTTTCTTCATGATGGCTACATCAATAACATTTTTTAAAAAGAAAGGAACTTTACCATTGACACTATAATACGAAAACCGTATCTTTCTGCAAGTGAAATTATTTTTACAAAAACAAGAGAAGGAAAGGGTCACATCTTGGCAGAAGCCGGTATTTCCGCTACGACAGTCATGGCCCTACCACCAATCGGATTAAAACCATTGAAGATGATCACGTTATTACATCCGAAAAAACAGACACAACCAAGACTCTTACCAGCAGCTTATCGGCGTTAGAGAGTAATGACCTTATCGGAGAGTTGCATGGCCGTAACAATATCGAGCATATTGGTGGTCACCCCAACCTGCTTTTTCTCCAGCAGGTTGAAATGATCAAGGCAGGTGCCGCAGACAAGAATAGTAAGTCCTGCCTGTTCGAGTTGTTTAAGATCCTCCAGCACATCCGATTCATCAATGGTCAATTTTACACCGCCGTTAACAAAAATAAGCTGCCAGAGATCATCACCCATCTCTTTTAAGGTACGGATGCAGTTGACCATCAGTTTTCGGCCCAGCTCATCATCGCCGGAGCCCATTGTATCGGCTGCACACATCACCATGATTTTACTGCACTCCTGTTCGGAACGCGTTATCACAGGTACAGACTCTACAAAAGTACCATTGCTGGTGCCAATGATCACAAAATCCGTACCCTTTTGTTCCAACTGTGTTTGAAAGCCCTGGGATTCCAGGAAACGTTGAACGTTTTGCTGGGAAGCTCCATTATCAACAACAACTTGAATGTTTTGTGTATCGCTTTCCTGCAAAATCACCTTTGTCCGTAATACCGGTTCCGGACAGGCCAAACCACGCGCATCAATCTCTTTCATTTACCTCTCCCAAAACAAAAACATGTAATTTATCAATAAATACTCTTTGTTATGCGACCATTATTCTTTCCGCAGGTTCTTCAACAACGACACCAATTATGGCAGACTCATGAATGCCAACCCCATGAAGGGCTGCCATAAGATTTCCGGCATCAGCACCGCTAACAGCTATCAGCAGGCCACCGGAAGTCTGGGGGTCAAACAGTACATCCTGCACAGCTCGTGGAACAGTGTCGGCAATAGTGATCATTTCCCTGCGAAACTCTCTATTTTCATAGGCAACGGTCGGAATCATTCCCATGTCTGCAAAATCAAGAGCCTTCTCAATAACCGGTACCTCGCCGAAGTCAATCCTTGCCCCGACCCCTGAACCACAGACCATCTCCGCCAGATGCCCCAGCAATCCAAATCCGGTGATATCCGTGCAACCGCTTATATCAAAATTTACCATAATTTCAGCGGCCTCTCTATTCAGGGTGGCCATTAATTTTGTCACTTTCTCCGTCAATTCAGTAGAAACCATTGCGGCCTTGACCGCTGTGTTGATAATCCCAAAACCAAGTGGTTTTGTCAGAACCAGACAATCACCGATCCGTATATTCCCCTTGGTAAGTATCTTATCAGGGTGAACAATACCAGTAACAGACAAGCCATATTTGATTTCTCTGTCCTCAATGGAATGCCCTCCCAAAAGTACCACACCGGCCTCTTTCAGTTTATCGATACCACCCTGGATAATCTGCCGAAGAACTGTCAGTTCCATCTCTTTTGCGGGAAATGCAACAAGATTCATCGCTGTCTTGGGAACCCCTCCCATGGCATAGACATCGCTCAGTGCATTGGCTGCCGCAATCTGTCCAAACCAGTACGGATCATCCACAATCGGAGTGAAAAAATCCACTGTTTGAATAAGAGCCAGTTCCTCTGAAATTTGGTAGACACCTGCGTCATCAGCCCGATCTAATCCGACAAGGACATTCTCGTCCGTTGGAAAAACTAAACCACATAGTGCTTTATCCAGGTCCCCTGGAGACATTTTTGATGCTCAGCCTGAGCCGGTAACAGTTTCCGTCAAACGTATCGTTGAACTCTGTTTCATAATCTTTATTTCCATATTTGAAGTAAGAAAGACTCAAAAGTTTACTTTCCAACTGGCTTATAATATAAGAATTATCGCCCTGTCAAACAGGATAATCCTATACCGGAAGCCGTATATATAGAAAAAAACAATCGTAGAGAAGGAGCTCTTCTCAATAATGGGTATAGATACCTTGCATGACTTCAGGTAAGATGTTGAATAGTTATGCTATTCTTTCCCTTTTTGATTTTCGTGATATACTGTAAAAGATGGACAAACGGTTCTTTCGCAAGTCAAGTTTGCCCAAAAAACGAGCTATCCACAATAAGCATCTTATATTGAAGTATTACGTTGAACCATCCTGAAATTATAAATTTCTTTTTACGGACTTATCAAGACTATCTGGAGGAAATATGGGGGAATCAGTCGAATTCAAACCACCAAGTATCTGGCAGAGGATACCGAGAAAGTTCAAATGGAAGAAACCATCTTTTGTCGTACTTCTTGCTGGAGCCGTTGTCGCCACAGCATTTTTTGTCTGGTTTTTCTGTCGAATTGAACCGGGGCCGGGCCAGATCGCCGTGTTGATCCGTAAAACGGGAGAAAATCTCAATGCAGATCAGGTTATTGCCCTGAATAGTCACCAGAAAGGTATTCAGCTGGAGGTTCTTCCGGAGGGCCGCTATTTCTATAACCCCTATATTTGGAGCTGGCGGATTCATCGGATTCTCGATGTACCGGCCGGAAAACTTGGAGTGATGACCCGCCTCTACGGGGAGGAGCTGCCGCCCGGCAAGATCATTGCCGCTGAAAACCAACAGGGTATTGTCAAAGATATCCTGCGTCCCGGAAAATACAGGGTTAATCCATACGCCTATCACGTAGCACTCTTTAACGCCATCAACATCAACCCCGGCCATGTCGGCGTCGTAACCACCCTTACCGGCAAAGACGTGCTGAACGACGAACTCGCCGCGGAGGAACGCAACAGCTTTATTGTACCCGAAGGCCTCAAAGGAGTCTCCGGCCGACTGCTCGATCCCGGCACCCACTACCTCAATCCTTACATGTATAATACCGTCGAGGTGAACACCCAGAGCCAACGGTTCGAGATGTCTGGCAAGGACGCCATTAACTTCCTCACTCTGGACGGCTTCACCGTCACCGTTGAGGGAACCATTGAATTTGGGATCGAGCGCCCTGAAGCCGCTTTTCTCACCCACCGGGTGGGTGATATGGGTGACATTATCAAAAAACTCATCCTGCCAAGAGCCCGGGGATTCAGCCGGATTGAAGGCAGCAAGCATCCGGCTGTAAACTTTATCGTCGGCGAGACCCGCCAGAGATTCCAGAATGATCTCGAGCTGCACCTGCGAACCAAATCCAAAGGCTGGGGAGTAGACATCAAGTCGGTACTGGTAAGAAAAATCATTGTTCCCGATGAGATCGCATCCATTAACCGGGATCGCGAACTGGCTGTTCAGGACGCAGCTAAATACCAGCAACAAATCATCCAGGCCAGATCAAAGGCTGAACTGACCAAACAGGAAATGCTTGCAATCCAATCCAGTGAGAAGGTTGAGGCGGATACCAAACGAATTCGCGCCATCATCGATGCACAGCAGGATCAGTCAGTCAGATTAATTGCAGCTCAGAAAGAGTTGGAGGTTGCCCAAATAGAATATGAGGCCGCTCTCTTCCAGGCTGAATCAATCCTCCTTACAGCGGATGGGAAAAAAGATGCCATTAAAGCCCGGAATGAAGCTGAGGCATCTGTGCTCAAAACCAGGGTACACTCCCTTGGTGGTGGTACTAACTTCGCCAGATACACCCTCTACGAAAAGATCGGACCACAGGTCAAATCAGTTCTGAGCAGCGATTCCGTGCAGGGACTGGGGTCTATCTTTGGCAGCTTCACCCCCATTAAACCGCAAAATGGAGGTGCACAATGAAACGTTATCTGAAAGTAGGCATACTGGTCACTGGCACGCTCCTTTTCGCTGGGAGCGTCTGGCTCTGGGGTTTCTGCCGTTTCTATGTGGGACCAAATCAAATGGCTGTCGTCACCTCCAAAACAGGTGATCCACTTAAACCTGGCCAGATCCTGGCCCACCAGGGCCAGAAAGGTATATGGGAAAACCCCCTTGGTGAAGGGCGCCACTTCCTCAACCCCGTTATCTACGACTGGGAAATCGTCCCTATCACTATAGTCAGACCGGGCAAAGCAGCCATGGTCACTTCAAAGATTGGTGCAACGCTTCCAGAAGGCGAGTTCATCGCCGATCGGGGCCAAAAAGGTATCTGGCGAAGCGTACTCGGCCCGGGAAAATACCGGCTCAACCCATACGGTTATTCTATTTCCATCGTTGATGCCATCTCCATTCCCATCGGCTATGTGGGCGTTGTCACCTCCCTCTCGGGAACGCAGGCCGAAAACGGCCAGTTTGCGAACCCCAAACAGAAAGGTGTGCGCAAAGATGTACTCCAACCCGCCCTCTACTATATTAACCCCAAGGAATACAAGGTTGATGTGCTGGAGGTCGGTATTAATCAGGTTTCCCTGCTGGGCCAAAATGGCAGCAAGGTAGTAACCAAGGCACGCCAGCTTGGCCAGAACGAGGCCCTCAACACCCTGCAGTCTGCAGTTCTTCAGAAACAGGAAGCCAAGCGCAAAGATTATCTGAGTCGCAAAATCTCCTCCCACAGTAAAAGTTACCAAAAGGGCGATCAGGTTAACTTTGAGGCAGGAAGCCCCCTCGCGGACAAAGCTCCGGCGCCGCTTAAAGAAGGTGAAATTAACCTGACAGAACTCGTCAGCTTTCCCTCCAGAGACGGCTTTCTCATCAGTCTCGACATGACAGTGGAGTTTGAGCTGGCCCCGGGCCGTATCGCCACGATTTTCAGGCGCTATGGTGACCTGCCAGCGGTTGTGGACAAAATCATCATGCCACAGATCACCTCCATCTCCAGAAACAAAGGCTCTGAGTATCGAGCCAAGGATTTTATCGTCGGGGAAGGCCGGGAAAAATTCCAGGATGACCTGACCAGTGCCCTGGAGCAGACCCTTGGTGCCAAAGGAATTAAAGTCTACAATGCCCTGATTCGACACGTTGAGGTACCTGACCAGATTCGAGAACCGATCCAGCTGGCATCCATCGCCATTGAACAGGATCTGACCAACAAGGAGAGGCAGAATACCGCACGTAAACTTGCGGAACTGAACACTGAACTCTCGCTGATCAAACAGCGGGGAGAACAGGTTTTGCAGGAAACCGAAAAAATCAAGGCCGAAATCCACGCCGACCTTGGCAAGCAAGTCGCGGAAATCCAAGCCCAAACCCTGAAGAAAACGGCCGAGATTAAAAAGCAAACCGCAGAGATCCAGGCGAACCGGGTTCGAGTTCTTGGGCAAGCCCAAGCCAGTGCCCTGCAAAAAGTTGACGGTGAACGAGCCAATGGCCTTGCACTCAAAACTGCCGTTTTCAATGATCCCCAAGCCTACGCCCAGTGGCGCTTTGCCGACAGCCTTAATCCGGCATTGAAACTGAACATCATCCACGCAGGAGAGGGAACCCTCTGGACTGATCTTAAAAATACAGGTTTTGCTGAACTTGGTGGGGCCAGACAGCTAAAAACCAAATAATGAATTTTTTGTGTCAAAAAAAACAAGACAATAATTTATAAGGTACGAATGGTCTACACAATAGCCCTGGTCGAGGATGATGACCTGCTTCGGGCAAATTATACCAAAGCACTGGAACGTGACGGCTACCTGGTCAACAGTTATGCAAACCGCCCGGAAGCTCTTGCTGCCTTTGAGCACAGACTTCCCGACCTGGCCATCCTCGATGTCATGTTACAGGATGAGATGGAGGGCGGATTTGATCTCTGCCGGGAGCTGCGGCAAAAATCACCAACCATACCAATCATCTTTCTTACAGCCCGGGACTCCGATCTGGATAAGGTTAGCGGCCTTCGGCTTGGCGGCTGGGACTATCTAACAAAAAACACCACCACTCTTGATTTTCTGCCTGTTCGCATCTCCGCACTGTTTAAAATAGTTGAATCACTGCGTAAAAATGAGCAGGATCATGAATTTATTACAACAGTCGGAGAACTGAATATCCACCCGGATCGCAAGCAGGTCTTCTGGAAAAATCAACTCATCGATTTAACCCTCACCGAATTCTGGCTACTGCGCAGCCTGACCCGGCACCCCGGCCATGTGAAATCCCACGACCAGCTGATGGAGGCCGCAAATGTAGTTGTGACCAGTAATGCCATAACCGCTCATATTCGACGCATCCGCGACAAATTTCGTGAAATCGACCCAACCTTTGATGCTATTCGAACCGAATATGGCATGGGTTACCGCTGGCTGTCAGACTAAAATATGCGTATTTCCCTGCGCCTCAAACTCACACTTGTATCACTTCTCCTGCTCTTCATTCCTCTCATCGGCTTCAGGTTCAGTGAGCTGATCAAACAGGATCTGCTGGCTAGCCGAAAGGAAACCATGTCTTTTTCCGCCCGAGCCGTAGCCTCGGCACTCTCAGGCCGAACCGGCCTGTTTGACCGGGAGATATTTCATTCTCTTAACCCAAGTCGCGATCTCTACCTCTACCAGCTTTCCAATCCCATGCGTATCAACGGCAAGATTGACGACTGGCGGCCCCATCTTTCTGAGGCACGGGAGTATGGAAAAGAGCACCTGCTTTCATCCAGTGGGCCCTATAGTTATGATTCGCTTCACTTTCAGCATATGGTGGGTGTCCGAGGGAAGTTTCTCTATGCAATATTTCTTGTAACCGACGACAATGTCGTCTATCGCAATCCCACATCCCTTCGTCTCGATCTCTCAGATCATCTGCAAATCGGCATAGAAGATCAGCTTGGTACATTACGCCAATATCTGCTCACAGCACTGAAACCCGGATGGGTCAATGGTTTTCTCATGCCAGCAAATAAACAGAACTCGATCCCCGAAAAAGCTGAGCCTCGCATACAGGGAGTATGGGCCAAATCCCCTGACGGATATATTCTTGAAATCCGAATTCCCATGGACATGATTGGCCAGAAACTCGCTTTTGCCATCGCAGATGTAGATGACCCGGAAAAAAAAGAAATCGTCGCCCTGGTCGGCACTGCTGCCACCGAAGATGCCAAAAAACTGGGCTGGCTCCTCTCTCCATCGAATGCTATCGAATTGATACTCTCTTCTTTTAACAGACCACAGTCACGCATCCTTATAGTTGACACCAACCGGCGTATACGGGCCAGCATTGGCAGCCTGAACGAAGAGAAACAAACAGCAAAGCAGGACACGTCCATGCTGGACAAAATATCCACCGCCACATACAGCCTTTTTGCCCCGGTTTACCGATTTTTTATTCATCCGTTTACAGCAGATTTTTCTGAAACCTCAGCCCAACCTTCAACGTTGAATATCAAAGGCATAAAAGAGGCTCTTCTGGGGGCATCAACGGTTACAAGCTATACTATTGATGACGGAAAAGTTGAGATCATGGCCGCCATCGCTCCATTACGACAGGGCGATTCCATCCTCGGAGCAGTGGTTGTGGAACAGACCACTCACTCAATTCTCACCCTGCAGAATAAAGTAATCGAAGAATCACTGACCTTCACCATTTTGGTTTTTATCTTCGGAGGATTCGGCTTGATACTGTTTGCCTCAAGGGTCTCTTCACGTATTCGACGCCTCAGTAGCCAGGCTGCTGGAGCAATCGGAGCCAGTGGCCAGATTCGTACAACCATTACACCCACAAGAGCACGGGATGAAATCGGAGACCTCTCCCGCACGTTAACTTCCATGCTGGATCAGCTGTACACTCAGGTATCCTACCGCGACAAAATGGCCGATAACCTCGAACATGAAATGCGTACTCCTCTCGCCGGAATCTCTGCTTCTCTGAAAAATATGATCAGCGAAATGGAGAATCCGCCAGATCACGTCCAAAAGTATCTGGGCTGGGCCATGGCAGATGTTACAAGGCTTGAAAATCTGCTCACCGCCATTCGTGATGCCACGAGTCTGAAGGAGGCTCTTGGCCATGACTTCAAAGAAGATTTTGCACTGGATACAGCTATCGGAATATGGCTTGAGCATAGCTGGAAGGCCGCTTTTCCCCATGCCAGATTCAACTACACAAAACCAAATACACCCGTCATGTTCCATGGAGATCCAACCAGAATCCGGCAGATGCTCGACAAACTCATCGAAAATGCAGTCTCTTTCCATACTGCAGGAACTATCATCGAAATCAACCTTGCCCAAGGCCGCCAGAGAATACAATTATCTGTTGCTAACGAGGGACCGGTGATTCCTGACGAGTTACAAAAACAGATATTCAACTCCATGGTTTCATACCGGCAGCAAAAAGACTCCCGGCCCCATATGGGCCTTGGTCTCTACATCGTCCGTACCATTGTGGAACATCATCAGGGTTCCATAGCCGTCAGCACTACCCTAGATAACAAAGGTACCATATTTATGGTGACCCTCTAACCTTGGGGACTGTATGGTAGTGAATTCAGGCAAATATCCTTGTCGAAAAAGATAAAGCAGACTATGTTAACACTTCTTGAAAAGAGGTTGAATTTCTAATTCACAACAGCAGTACGTACCGGAATGTAACGTTATGATTACAATGCAGCTGAAATATACCAAATATTACCAATTAAGAATGTTTCTTGTCGTCACGGTTTTAATTGGTGCAACCCTCTGTATCGTCCAGTTTGTCGATATTTTTACCCCGTTTGATCTGCTCTTTTTTGGCATGGATTCACTTGACGGTTTTTCCCATGTACCCAAAAGTGTGGCTATTCTCATTATCATGTTCCATACACTTTTTCCGGGTTTTATCATTTTGGAAGAGGGTATGGTCAAAGGCATTATGTATACGGTTGTGGCATGGTTTTTTTATGCGGTACTTATACATTCGTATTCACAATTATTTCACCTCTTTATGCCATTGTCTGCTCCACTCCTCGGATGTTTAACTACAATTATCCGCACACTTGGCTGGGGATCAACCGTTCTGGAAGAAGAAAAAGAGAGTATTGAAAAGACCTTTGGCCATTTTGTTGAACCCAGTATTGCCAGGTTGGCTATTGACAATCCTAACCTGCTCCAGGAAGACGGAGTCCGTAAAACGGTTACGGTGATGTTTGCAGACATGCGCGGCTTCACCAAATTGTGTGAAATAATCGAGCCAGATCTACTTATTACTATGCTGCGTGAATGTTTTGGCAAATTAATATCCATCGCCCGTGCAAACGGTGGTACCATCGATAAACTGATTGGAGATTCACTCATGGTTGTCTGGGGTAATCCCGTCCCCCAGGAGAACCACGCAGAAAAAGCTGTAGAAGCCGCCATTGAAATGCAGGCAATGATGCAAAATCTTCGAAAAAAATGGAATCATCAGTTAGGATTCAATGTTGACCTTGGTATTGGTATCAATACGGATGAGGTTGTTGTCGGAACCATCGGTTCGGACGAGTTTTGTGATTACACCGTTCTCGGATACGGAGTCAACATAGCGTCCCGTCTCGAACGAGGCTGTCCCGCCGGAAAAATATGTGTTGCAGCGCAGACGGCCAGCCAGCTTGGCGACCACTATCACTGTAAAAGCCTGGGTAAATTTGATTACAAAAACGTCCGGGAAAAAATTGAAGTTTTCCAGGTTATAGCAGACTCGTAAAGAGTCAAATACCCTCAACCCGCCTGCCCAAACCTCCCTGTCACCATCTTGATTATTTCTTACAATAAGAAAAACGTATTGACTGATAGGCTTAAAAAAAAGTACAGTTTACCAATACATACCGTAAAAATCCGTAACTTCTCCAAAAGTGTTGGTAAAATAAAGCGTGCGTTCGAACCCCTGCCCTTGTATGATGGGAAGCATGAAAAGCACATTCGATCAACTCACCAAAAACATTCCCAAAGAAGACAAAGAAAATC
>CAMZKN010000117.1 GCA_947311315.1 uncultured Desulfobulbaceae bacterium
ATGGCATGGTTACCATGAGTTTCAATATATGTGTCTGGGTTTTGCGTTGCTGGACGAAGAGAACTGACATGTACAGCTCCTTTTTATGGGTAATAGGCAGTACTAGGTGTCTGTCCAGAAATGAGATATTTTGTTCTAAATCGAGGCGGTTAAAAAATTTAGCCACAGGCATATATTCGATATCTCGATGTCTCGTACCTCGCTTATCGGAGGATTAAATTTTTTTATAGCAACGAAGAGTTAGGACAAAATGGCCATTTATGGACAGGCACTACCCATCTTCTTTACCAGATCTTTATATTTCCTTTATTCATTATTCACATTGACTGTTTATCTTCATTTCAACGGGCAATGAATGTACCCGAAATAACCAGATACAATTAACGCGGTAAACCGCAAGTATGTACCTTGGAGCTATATACCTGTTCTCCCCAGTTACACACTTCACTCAATTTTTTGTTTTTTATTACATCTTTTACGGAATAAGGTTCTAAACATCAATGGGGTTACCATGAAAAAAATTACAGCGATGATTCTCTGCCTTGCAGTTTTTACAGTTATTGCAGTTGAGGCCGAAAATTCCCGAGACAACGTGGAAATAAAAAAATCTGCAGTTACATCGAACACATCAACAGAAAAAGCTCTGTTTGCCGGTGGATGCTTCTGGTGTATGGAAAAACCGTTCGAGAAGCTGGATGGAGTTCTCACCGTCGTTTCCGGTTACACAGCTGGAACGACCCAAAACCCAACCTACAAAAACTATGTGAAAGGCAACCACATAGAAGTCGTGGAAATAACATATAATCCGAAGATCATTTCATATAAGGAATTACTTGACGTATACTGGCGACAAATCAATCCCACAGATCCCGGAGGACAATTTGTTGATCGGGGACATGCGTACACCACGGCTATCTTTTACTTTAACGAAAAGCAACAGAAACTGGCCATTGCTTCGAGAAAATTACTGGCACAAACGGGTGTTTTTAAAGACCCGATTATTACCCCCATCATTCCAGCCGCAACTTTTTATGCCGCAGAAGAATATCATCAGGATTATTATAAAAAGAATCCCATACGTTATAAGTTTTATCGTTCCAGATCGGGCAGAGACGATTTTCTAAAAAAAACCTGGGGAAATACCGAGGGAAAAAGCCACCTCAGCAAAAACGAACTGAAAAAAAAGCTCACTCCCCTCCAATACAAGGTTACCCGGAAAGAAGGAACGGAGCCCCCTTTTGACAATGAATACTGGGACAATAAGAAGCTAGGAATTTATGTTGATCTTCTTTCAGGTGAGCCGCTTTTCAGTTCTCAGGACAAGTATAAGTCAGGTACAGGCTGGCCGAGTTTTTCACGTCCTCTCGTACAAGAAAATATCGTAGAGAAAGAAGATCGGCGGCTGTTTTCAGTGCGAACAGAAGTACGAAGCAGAAAAGGAAATTCACATCTCGGCCATGTATTTAACGATGGCCCTCCCCCCACCGGTTTGCGCTACTGCCTGAATTCAGCGGCACTTCGCTTTGTACCTGCAGACAAACTTAGACAGGAAGGATATGAAAAATTCGCGCAGTTGTTTGATTTGCAACCAGTGTTATTGAACGGGCACATAACTAAATGATCTATGCCTTTATTCAAAAGAAAACTGTTCCAGATACGCCTGAAGTTCCATTTTTTTCTCAGGCGTTATGGGGGGACAGCCGTTCTGATCCATGCTCCCTTCAATTACTCTGGAGGAAAAAACCATGCAGGTGGGCTCACCGCATTGCCTGCAATTTGTTTTCAAAAACGGCAAGACCTCACTGATGTCGTTATCCAGATGGGCGAAACAGTGCACCGCTTTGGCCAGAGAATTACATTTTGATTTTACGATTTCAAGAGAATAACCTGTCAACAACATGTGCAGCACCTCATTATTATGATTCTGAAGAGTCAGGTCATACCTCTTCCTTCACCCGTACATGACAGACGCCACCAAGTGTCTTTTTTTCATAAGGAAAATACTTTTGCTTAAATCGAAGAGCAACAGTCACCAGTCCAATCAGCACAGGCACTTCTACCAATGGCCCTATAACTGCAGCAAAAGCCTCCCCGGAATCAATGCCAAAGACGGCAATGGCAACGGCAATAGCCAGTTCAAAGTTATTGGAAGCTGCGGTGAAACTCAGAGTAGTGGTTTGTTCGTAGGTGGCTCCAGCCTTCATCGACAAAAAAAACGAAACCAGAAACATAACAAAAAAGTAGATCGTCAAAGGGATGGCAATACGTATGACATCAAAGGGTAACTGTACAATATATTCACCCTTTAAGGCAAACATAACAAGGATGGTAAAGAGCAGAAAAATCAAGGTAAATGGACTTATTTTGGGGATAAAAACATCTTCATACCACTGCTTTCCCTTAATCTTAACACCAGCAAATCGGGTTATCATGCCGCCCAAAAAAGGAATGCCCAGATAAATAAAGACGGATTGTGCAATTTCACCTATGGAGATATTGACCACCGCACCCTCAAGACCAAACCAGCCTGGAACCACGGTGATGAAAAGCCAGGCGTAAAACGAAAAGAAAAAGACCTGGAATATTGAATTAAAAGCCACAAGCCCTGCACAATATTCCGTATCGCCCTCAGCCAGATCATTCCATACAATAACCATGGCAATGCAACGGGCCAGTCCAATAAGAATCAGCCCAACCATATATTCATGGTGCCCTGACAAAAAGGTAATCGCCAGAAAAAACATTAAAACCGGGCCGATTATCCAGTTCTGTACCAGCGAAATAACCAGAATTTTCGAATTTTTAAACACCTGACCGAGCTCTTCATATTTCACTTTTGCAAGGGGCGGATACATCATCATAATGAGCCCGACTGCAATGGGAATATTGGTAGTCCCAACCTGAAATGCATTGATATACTCTTTTGTCTGTGGGTAAAAATACCCTGCCATCACGCCAACAAACATCGACAAAAAAATCCAAAGGGTCAAAAATCGATCAAGAAAAGACAATTTCGGGGATCCATTTTTCATTTTGTTCCCGCCTCTTTGCGATCAGTATGACAGCCTTTTTCACTTTTCTCTTCGAGATAAATTTTCAGGTTTTTCTGATCCTCCCGGATAGTCTCCAAAACAGGTAATTGCTGCTGCAGTGATCTGATCACATCAGACACCAGCGAATCAGGATGAGACACTAAACGATAATGCATCCATTTCTGTTTTCGGCAACTCTTCACCAAACCGGCATTGCGCAGGTATGATAAATGGCGTGACACTGTCGACTGCGGCAGATTTAACGTTTCTGTAATATCGCAGACACAGAGTTCACCGGAAAAGAGCAGAGCCAGAATACGAAGACGGGTATTATCTCCTAGTGCTTTGAAGAATTGTGTTGTATATTCCATACAAACCTACATATCCACATAAGCGGATATTGTCAATATTTTAAATGTTAATTTTTTGGAAAAATCATTGTGCGCTGGCCACAAATCTAAACATATGGTGATCATTTAATGAATATTCTTTTTCTCTGCACCGGCAATTCATGCCGTAGCCAGATGGCGGAAGGTTGGAGTCGTCATTTACTGGATGACAACATTACCGTATGGTCAGCAGGTATCGAAAAACACGGTATTAATCCACTGGCAGTACAAGCAATGGCCGAGGCAGGTGTGGATATTTCGAAGCATACCTCAAAGCTTGTCGATGAACTGGATGAGCAGGAGTTTGATTACGTTATTACTGTCTGTGATCATGCCAACGAATTATGCCCACTTTTTACCGGCCAAACCCATGTTCTCCATAAAGGGTTTGAAGACCCGCCCAGACTGGCAGCAGGAGCGGCAGATGAAAACGAGGCACTGATTCATTACAGGCGGGTTCGTGATGAAATCAGAGATTTTATCAAACAGATCCCTGAAATTCTTCTTTCAAACACAAAACCTGATTAAAAACAGTAACAACATATAGGTACAAATATAATCATTTAGCCGCTTCAATAGTTCTGCTTCTCATCGCCTCTTTCTCTTAGCCTCTTGCCTTGCACCGAAAAAAATGGAGTTCAGGCTCATATTTGATTCATCACTCCTTGTCTCCATCAAATCCATAAGCAAACATGGGAACATAGATCAACGTCAGCAAAGTACCGACAATCAGACCACCAACCGCCACATCCGCCAATGGTGAAAGGCGCTCCAGGCCAACTGCCTGCTCAAGAGCAATGGGAATCATTCCGGCAATAGTTCCAAACGCTGTCATCATTACCGGTCGGAAACGAACTCGAACGGACTCCAGAGCAGACTCGAAAGCGGACTCTTTTTTGCGGTAATGCTGATAAAAGTCAATGAGCAGAATGGAATTTTTAATAATTATACCAAAGAGTAACAGGATTCCGACCATGGAGGGCATACAGCTTGGTTTATTGAAAAGAAGCATACCCCATGAGGCACCGATCATGGAGAGGGGCAGAACCACAATCATAATCAGCGACATTCTCACAGAACGATAAATAGCAATAAGAGCCATGGTCAGTATTATAATTCCGGTGCCGATAGCCTTCAACATTCGGGCAAAAGAATCATTTAGTTGAGCAATATCACCCTCTTGGCTGATTATCACTCCACTACTGTCAATCGTCTTGAGAATATCATCAGTATCTGCGGTGATGTGGGTAATTGGACGCAGACTGCGATAGCCGGAGACATCGAGACTGTAGAGCATTTTATCCCGTTCGATTTTAGCTGCGGTTAAACGCTGATGAATATCGGCAATAGATTCGAGGGGGACACTGCCATCTTTAGTCTGGATAGGGAGTAGGCGCAAACTTTGCAGATTTGCGTTAAATTCGCCCTTGAGATACAACCGTACCGGTTGAGTGTTCATAGTGGCAAAATTCCCCAGAAGAGAAACAATCTGTCCTTTTATAGGAATCTGGCTGGCGATAGCAACAGGTGTCAAACCGTAGCTGAGTGCTTTATTGCTGTCGATTACAACTTCCGCCTCGTTAAAATCACGATCCCAGGAAAGCGACATGCTGGTCAATCCCTGTATTCCTGTCAATTTCCCGGCAATTTTATGGCCCATCTGTGGAAGATCCCGATAATCAGGAGCTTTAAGGCGTACGTCCAGAGGTGCTTTGATAGAGGACATGGCCGTGGCACCAAAATCATATACGTCCACAGTTTTTACTCCTACTAATTTATTTAACTGATCCCTGATTTCATCTTCTATTTGCCATAGATTTTTTTCCCGTTCAAAACGATTCACACAGTTGACAGTAAAAGTTGCTTCAGCGGGCAAGTTCCCGCTCCCAAGAGAAAGTACGCCAGCTTCACCGCCAAATGCCACGGAACTCATCACCACCTCATCCTGACTGTGCAGCCAGGTAAGAAAAGGAATAATCCGCTGTTCCGCACTCTCAACGGTGTCATTAGCCGAAAACGCCACATGTGCCTTGATGATACCAGTATCCATCGGCGGCATCACATCTTTGCCGATTACCGGCATTATGTTTTTCAGACTGAGAACCAGAATAAGGAGTACTCCGAAGGTGAGTGCTATCTTTCTTACCACTGAAAAACGACCGTTGGAGAAACGGAGCACGCTCTCATAGGGGCCAACCAGTCTGCCAATACTGTTTCCATAGACAGATTCAAAAAATCGTTCAACCCGGTTCTTTTTTATACCTTTTCTATACAAATAAACGGAGAGTTTGGGGATAAAGGTAATGGAGATAAAGTAAGAAACCAGCAAAGAGATAATCAGCGTTTCAATCAGAGGTCGGAAGATATGTTCAGGGAAATCACCGACAAACATCAGGGGAAACATAATGGTAATGGTGGCCACGGTTCCGGCAAAGATGGGAGCGATGACCTCTTTGGTCCCTTCCTCAACAGCAGTTGCCAGATCTTCATGCAATTCACCAAGATGCCGTTCAATATTCTCCAGCACCACCACAGCATCATCCACGAGCATTCCAAGTGCCAGAATTATGGCGGTGTAAACCACAATGTTCAACTCACCTCCCAGAAGATAGATTACTGCCATTGTGGAAAAGAAGACCAGAGGAATGGAGAATCCAGCAGCAATTATGGCCCGAAAGTTGCCAAGAAAGACCAGAAGAACCAGCAGGGTGTAGAGGATGGTGTCACGCAATGCCTCAAGCATGTTATCGTTTGCCGTTTCAATGAGATCACGCTGGGTGTCTGCAATCTCAAAATTAATATTGGGGTATTGCACTTTCAACTTCTCAACAGCAGCACGAGCGGCATTACTTACCGAAAGGACAGATCCCCCGGGTGACCGTTGAATGGCAAGGGCGATAGATTCTTTGCCGTTACCTATATAACCGGAAAAACGTTTCTGGGTAGACCAACTGACATCCGCCACATCACTTAGTCTCAGGTTGGGTGAAACTCTCAGCCGGGATAAGGCCTCAACAGTGATCTGCTCACCGTAATAGGTCAGGGTAAAAAAACCGTTATTGCCTTTAACAAAGCCTAATGGGATATCACGATTGGCAGCCATAATGGTTTTGGCAAGCGTATCCACAGTCAACCCGTAACGCTGCAGGCGAAGGGGATCAATAGCAATAACCAGTGCGCTCTGATGGCCGCCAAACACCTCGACATTACCTATACCCGGATTGGCGAGCAGGGCTGGTTTGATAAAAGAATCCGCAATCTTTCTGATATCTCCAAGGCTGAGAAATCCACTTTTGGGACTCAGAGCAACAACTTCAACGGGCAGGGTAAAGGATCCTGCCGTATAATTTCATTTTCGATGGGTTTGGATACCGTACTGGCTGCAACCTCTGCGGCCGAACCCGGAACCTGAGTAATAACAATCACCTGGGGACGATCGGCGTCAGGAAACAGGTTCTTGGGCATGGTTATCAGCCCGATAATGCCAAGTACAAAAAGAAGGGCAATAATAGAAAAGAGCAGATGGGGCCGTTTATAGAAGAAATCAAACATTTTTCTTTCCGTAAAAGAAGGTTAAGAACTGGAATCAGGCAGCCGACTGAAAAACAACTATCCCTGTATTTTCACTGGGACTCCAGCCAGCAGTTTAAGCAGGATATCAGGCTTGGCGGTAATCACCTTTTCAGCAGTTACCCCTTCAACCACCACCCCTTCTGTTCCGCTGGCAACGACTTTCACCATAACCGGCCGGGCTCGCTCACCATCGGGCACAAAACAAAAGCGCTGTCCTTCTTTCTGCAGAAGTGCCGACGGAGGGATCATGGTTCCGCCGCCCTGGTAAATCACCAGTCGAACAGGTAGTCGCTCCCCAGAATTACTTCCAGTCTTCACATCCGCCCTGTATTCATCCAGCCCCCTGTAGGTGTGGTTAAGTACAACCAGCGGATAGGATTGTTTTTCAAAAATCACCTGCTGCGGTACAATATCATCGGCAGAACGAATGAGGAGGTATTTGCCGTCCTTTGCCTGGATGGAAAGCAACGGCTTGCCAGGCATGGCAATAACTCCCACATTGGCAGAAGTGGCACTTACCATGCCATCAATCGGGGAAACAATTACCGCATAGCTCAGCAGATTGCTGAGTTCTTTATTATTTTGCTCCAGAATTCCCTTTTGGCCGGTCAATCCCTGCAACCCGGCTTTCATAGAGGCAATTTTTCCCCTCTCCGAGTCGTACTGTTCTATAGAGGCACCACGAACATCCAGCAGCTCCTTCGTACGTTTATGGGTAGAAATCATGTTATCAAGACCAATCTCCCGGGCGGTTATATCAGCTTCCAGAGAGAGCATCTGTAGCTTAATGGCCTCTTTTTTGGCCAACAGTTCGTCATGATCAAGCGTAACTACTATCTGCCCCTTCTTCACCACATCACCACTTTTTACCATACTGGTAATACGGGCAGAAAGTTTGGATGAAAGTTCAACATCGAGATCACTTTGCACCTGCGCAAGGGCTGGCAGGGTCAGGGTAATATTTTCCGTTTTCGGAGTAGCCACCGAGACAATCTGATGATACACTTTCATGGGTGGGATAAGCGCCATGGCCTGTTTTTTCTTTTTCAGTACAACTACTCCACCACCAATCAGCAGTATCGCAATGATAATCCAGATAATTTTTTTCATTTCACCAACTCTTCCAAATTATTGCCATACAGCACCGCCAAGGTGGCAAATGTTTCCCACCAGCGGGCTTCAGTTAGAAAATAACGTGCCTCAGCCGACAATACTTTTTCCTCATTACGCAGATATTCTTCCTGAACAAGCCGACCGCTTCCATAAGCCACTTTTGCGACTTTTAGAAGTTCTCGTTCATGCCCAACACTCTTATTTGCCAGCTCTTTTGAATGATCGAGGAGTTCCAGAGTTCTGCTGAGATCGTCGGCTTTGACCTGGAGCTCGATTTTGGTCTGAGCAAAATGATTTTTCTCCCTACGCAGAGCAATTTTTGCCTTTTCAATGGAGGTATAGGCAGGTTTGTCAAAAATCGGAATCTGCAGACTGATACCATAACTACCATAATCACCATCTACATCTTCCCCCGTATTGTAGCCTTCCCCATAGTTTTGAAACCAGCGGGCGGTACCTATCACTTTGGGGTACAGTTTATCTTTAGCTGCCTGAACACTGAATTCTTCGGCCTCAATATTTTTTTTAAGAGGTTTCAAGGCAAAAAGGTCCTCCGCATGCAGAGTGTCAATTTTTGTGAGGAGCACCGGCACCTGCAATAAAATTCCGGTCAGAGATTCAATCTTTCGTCTCAGCCCGCTTTCCTCCTGCATGGTCTGGTTAAAAGTGAGAGCAATCTGATTAAGAGCTTCATCCATGCGCACCAATTCCGATTCCGGAAGTCGTCCACTCTTCACCTGATTGGCAACATCATCTCTGGTTTTTTCAAGGGGAAACTTTTCGCGATACCAGGGCTTTTTTCAACGAATCCATATGTACTAAATGGGCATCAGCGGCAACCAGTACTGCCTGATGTTCAAAAAGGTTCAGCTGTTTTTTAAGACGGGAACTGTCGGCAAGGCGTTCAGCCTTTCTACCGAGTGAAAAGAGTTCTTTAACAAAAAAAGGTATAGAGAGTTGTCCTCCGAAACGGGTAAGAGTATCACTAAACGGCAATGTTTCATGATTCACCAGAATACTTGCTGTCTCAGTGGGAACCACAGGCCTCCAGTTTGTCGGAGAAGAATATCTTTCATATCCCACAATGCCTGTGAGTTCAGGGTAAAACTGATCATGAACCAATTGCACACCCAGTTCAGCCGATCTGGTCTGCAGCGTATCCAGTTCAGTGATCGGTTGTTTTTTAAGGGCGTTAAAAAGATCCGCTATGACCACGCCTCGGCAGAATGCGCGCCACAGAGCACAATCAACCCTAAATATACCAAGATTTTCATACACTTTCCTTCTGTCGTCCTGGGTCTTTTAACCTTTTGTAACTCAGCTGATCCACTCTTCAACTTCGGCCTGTTTTGGTGCTCTGCCGACACATTTAACTTCTCCATCAACGACTATTGCCGGTGTTGAAAAAATGCCCATTGTGGCAATTTCCTGAAAATCTGTAACTTTGATGACCGTTGCCTCAACATCTTTAGCTGCAACAGCAGCTTCAACTATTTTCTGCGCCTGTTCACAAGATGCACAGCCAGGACCACATACTTTAATTTCCATGATTTTCTCCTTATTTTATTAGTTTTTTAAATCACGAGGTTAAACAGATACCCGGTAAATAAAATCCCTGTGCCAACCACAGCAATAAAAACAGCGATGAGTTTTGGTTTGAGTACCTTACGTAAAATAACCATTTCCGGTAGAGAAAGTGCTATAACACTCATCATAAACGCCAGGACTGTGCCAAGAGCAGCGCCCTTACCAAGTAAAGCTTCGACTATCGGTACAATACCAGCAGCGTTGGAATACATCGGGATACCAACCACAACGGCAGCCGGTACTGACCACCACGCATCTTTTCCCATAATCGAGGCCATAAATGTTTCCGGTACATAACCATGAATCAGCGCACCAACACCAATACCGGCCACCACATACATCCAGACCTTGCCAACTATATCACGTACCGCCTCACGACCACGTCCAACCCGATCCGTCCAGTTCAGTTTTTCCTCGATAACTACAGCTTCTCCGGCCCGTAATTCCTGAACCCAATCCTCAATCCAGTGTTCGAGTTTAAAACGTCCGATTACCCAACCCGCCACCATGGCTATAAGTAAACCGGTAACAAGGTAGAGAGCTGCAACCTTCCAACCGAGCAAACCATAGAGCAAAACCAGAGCAATCTCGTTGACCATGGGCGCCGCTATGAGAAAAGAAAAGGTGACTCCAAGAGGTACACCAGCCTGGACGAATCCAAGGAAAAGCGGTACCGCAGAACAGGAGCAGAATGGGGTCAAAATACCCAGCAAAGCCGCCATGACATTACCCGCTGCCTCCCGTTTGCCGGCAAGGTATTTTCGGGTACGTTCCTGGGTAAAAAAGGAACGGAGCATGCCAATAACAAAAACAATCAATGTCAATAACATCATAACTTTAGGGGTGTCATAGACAAAAAACTGTATTGCCTCACCAAGGTGACTGCCCTTTTCAAGACCAAGCAATGAATAGGAAAAAAAGTATGAGAACGGTTCGAGCTGTTTATAAATTACATACCAGGCTACCAGCCCCAGCAGGCCGATAATTGTCATTTTGCCCATGCTCATCTGTTTGGAGTCAGATGAAGGGAGTTGGTCAACGGGTCGAATAGATTCCATGTTTTTACCTCGCAATTATTTCGGACAACCGTCTCGCAACACTGCCACATCAGGCAGTGCTTTACACATCCGGTTCAGTTCTTTGTCATCTTCGAGCCAGTGGCGCATCTCTAAAAGCATGGTTTCTGCGTATACCGACTCACTACCATCGGCCAAGTTGTAAATAATCCAGGTGCCCTGTCGCTTTCTCTCAACCAGACCAGCATCTTCAAGAATCTTCATATGCTTGGATACCGTGGATTGAGCAAGCTTAAGCAGCCCTTGAATTTCACAGACACAGAGTTCATTTCTCTGCAATAGTTTCAGTACTCTGACCCTGTTTGGATCGGACATGGCTTTCATAACTCGTATAAATGATTTCATCACACCTTACTCCGTATTTATTCATATATCGCCATTTGACGATTAACATAGCTCTACTTTTTAAAATGTCAATCTTTTTCTCGATAGAATTTTACGATGACCACTTTGACACTTTTTCTACACAATCGACCTTGACTCTGTAGTATGGTACAGGAATTATAGTAGATCTAACATTCAAAAAACACCAGAGGCCACTGATGCCTTGCTGATGTCCGCCAGGTGGTAGTCAAAGTATTACAGACAGAAGATACAACACAACCAATCGACTTACCTTCTGTGTAGGCGTTTTTTGATCTATAGGGAGAGCAACAATGAAAAATGAATCAGGAAAAACTCTGCTAAGAGTAGGTATCATCGGCACCATCCTGACCGCAATATGCTGCACCACTCCTATCCTGGTCATAGCACTTGGTATAATGGGGCTTGGCGCAATGACCAGGTACCTTGATTATGTTCTTCTGCCACTTCTGGGGCTGTTTGTTCTTCTTGCTCTGTACGGTTTTCTGCAGGGACGAAAAAAAGATGGCGAATGCTGCACAATACCCAAAAATCACTGAACGGAAATTTAAGCATGGATTGCGGCACAACAGACATTAAAGACCACTACGATATGGTTATTATCGGCAGCGGCCCCGCCGCCTTTGCCCGGTGCAATTAAAGCGGTTGAACCTGGCAAAACATCACGCCCTAAAATCACCCCCCAGTGCATGAGAGTACATTGTCCAACCGACAATTTCTGCTCCTTCAACATGCGGTGAATCCTTTGGCAACAATTGTTTGCCAATATGTGTAGCCATTTGCATACATGTCTCATCTGGAAGAGAATATGTATCATCATTTTTCATGGTCATCCTTATTCTCCATACAATCAAAAAAACCAGCGCAGGCGAAATTCAATCTTATTACTGGTCTGCTTTTCACCATATTCGGACAGGTAGCTTCCTGTGAGCAGGGAAAAACGCAGACGCATCTCAAGATTTGTGAAACCGGTGTAGGTGAATTCCGGTGTAAAGGATGCACTCTGATCATCGAGGTTAACTATTGCTGTCAGACCAGGGGTAAAGTAGAGAATATCAAAAGGTTCTTTTTGAGTAAATTTAGCATACAGATAATTCCGCCCGACATAGGGTCTGGAATATCCATGCAGACTCAACTCCCTCAATTGCTGGAGAGTTTGTCCACCTGCCGCCACCGTATCACCCGTTATCTGGCGGTAAAAGAGAGCTCGTTCTTCTTCAGTGTAACCATTACCATTATGATAATACTCAACGATACTCGTCAGATCATTTGCTGTCAGGTAGCGCAGACCAAACAGGCCGCTCCATACACTATTTTCTTCCTGCCGGGTGCTACTATCTTCAAGGAGGAGTAGCCTGCTTTCACTTGTAGTATAGGCAGCTTCTCCATGTATTTCAAAATTGGTCGTAATATTGCGTGAAAAGTCAATACCAAACCTGCTGGATTGACTGTTGCCTGTGAAGATAAGAAAATCAATATCTGTATTTTGATACAACATATACAGTTTTGCTGCCAGGTTAACACCGTTTTTTGTAACTTCTCCAAAAGTGTTGGTAAAGTCCATTCTAACCGTCGCATAGCATCTTACGAAAATCTTTAACCAGTGGAAGGCCATACATCTCCCGCTCTTTGTCTAAATGTTGCAAAGTTAAATATTTAAAATTTACTTTACTAGCATCACAAAAAACACACCAGCTAAA
>CAMZKN010000118.1 GCA_947311315.1 uncultured Desulfobulbaceae bacterium
ACAGCGGCATAACCCAAAATATTCGTAATTAAAAACCACCCAACCAGGGGAGCTTTTCCCCTGCCGGGGCATTGGTTCCTCTGCAATCCAAGGAGGCAATCAATGTTATTTGTCAAAGACCAGGATGGTACCTATCATCCTGCACCCAAGAAACTGGTTCTCACTGAGGCAAACAGGCTGATCGGTTACCAGCTGCGACGCGGCTCGCTGATCCTCTCTTCTGATTGCGCGAAAAAGGTCATCGGGTACAAACTCGGCGGCAGACAGAATGAAGTCTTTGCCTGTCTGTTTCTGGATTCCCGGCACCGGATTCTCGCCTTCAAAGAGATGTTCTTCGGCTCCATCAACCATACAACGGTTCATCCCAGGGAGATATTGAAAGAGGCGTTGCTGCAAAATGCTGCAGCAATCATCCTCGCTCATAATCATCCTTCGGGGAACACCCAGCCCAGTGAACAGGATATCAAACTCACCCATGATCTGCAAAACATCCTCAAGGTTGTGGATGTACGGATCCTTGATCACCTGATTATCGGTGATGATGTGACCTCGCTTGCTGATCTGGGACTGTTGCAGGAAAAGAAAGCGTAGAAAAAAATCCCAAAACAAGGGGCAAAATTGTCCCTGTTCGGGAGACTCTTGCCCCCACTTTACAGACAAGGAGGCAAGATGATGCAAGTAGAACAATCCCCTTCCAGTTTTCCCCATCCTGTTACCGTAGGATACTTTCAACACACCAAGGAAAATAAGCCGCTACTCCAAGATTTCCAGGGAGAAATCCTGATGGTAATTGAGCCTGACGGAATCAGCGATGTGTTTTGCCGCAATCAGCACAGCGGCCAGGCAATGCTGCGTCATGCGGCCCTGTGGTGTGTGAACGTCCGCAAACTCAAAGATGCCAGGTTCTATGTTGGTGTGATGACATCCAAAGGAGGTCGATTTCACAGCATCAGCAGAAAACAGGCAACCCGTCATATCGGACAATGGATATTCGGGAATATCTGAGGAGGAAGAAATGGATTTTACCCAGTGCGATAAAAAACAAATTCAAGGGCTGGTTCGCGAACGAAATCAGTACAGACAACTGCTCAAAGAATGTCTGTATGCCCTGAATACCATACCAAACAGAAGAATTGTCGGATTAGATACAGGAACAACCGATGAGCTGGCAGCAGCCATTGGTTCCGCCTTGAAGCAATCCGCAAATAGTTAAAAAATAATCCCCAAACAGGGGGCAAGCCTGCCCCTGACGGGAGTGGTGTCTTGTCCCCGTTTATAAAAAGACAATACAGGAGACAAGACCATGACAACACCTACCCCTTTAAGCAACGATCAAATTGTAACTTTCGCCCCAGCAGCCGGTTCCTTTGAACCCATTGACGGAGTTTCCAAACGCTACTCATTTGTGCCGACCTTGACAGCCGTGGATTTACTGCGTGATGCAGGATGGTTTCCCATCCATGCAGAGCAGAGCGCAGTCCGAGTTGCCAGACGGGAAGGATACCAGCGGCACCTGATCCGTTTTGCCAAGAACGGCCTTACGTTTGATGGCGAACGGGTTGACCTGGTTCTGTACAATTCCCATGACCGTGGCTGTGCTTTCAAATTGATAACATCCGTCTATCGGCAGATCTGCGAAAACGGTCTTATGGTAGCCTCGGAATTTGCCAACTTCAGCCACAAGCATATCGGTTTCAAGCCGGATGATTTTGTTCATTCGGCTGGAGAGATTGCTTCCGCTGCCGGCATTATTGCCGACCGGGTTGACGAGATGAAGGTTATCGAGATGACTCCGGACGAACGAGGCGTGTTCGCCCAGGCTGCTCACAGTCTGGTATATGACGATCCAGATCAGGCCCCGATCCAGCCGTACCAACTGCTCCATGAACGCCGCTATGACGACAAGGGCAACGATCTTTGGAGCGTTTTTAACGTGATCCAGGAAAATATATGCCGTGGCGGCCTCAAAGGAACCACCAGAGGCAGCAACGGACGAATGAGAAGGACAACCACCAGACCGGTCAAGGTACTTGATCGCAACATCAAGCTCAACCAGGCACTCTGGTTCTTGACCGAAAAGATGGCGGAATTGAAGCAGACTGATACCAGCCTTTCGGTTGTATCTGCCTGAAATCAATTCACCCGCTAACCGCAGCCGTCTCCTTCGGGGGACGGCTTTTTTTATTGCCTGTATGCTTTGCCATGAATCAACTGTATTTCCTATTTATTTAACGGGACAACCTATCCATTCACCTTATATACCCCCAGCACACATTACAATTAAATAATATTAAAAAATACTTGAAATTATGCGCTGTGGTATTTTATATTATTTTTTACACTCATTTAATAATCACAAGTAAATTTCAATTTACTTCCAAATCGCCATTGGTTACATTTGCATCCATCATGAACATAAGCAGAAAGACTATCTTTTTGATTATTATTTAATATTAAAAAAACACCTGACAAGTTAACTCTGATGATAATCACTGTAGCCAACACCAAAGGCGGCGTTGGGAAAACGACCATTGCCGTAAACTTAGCCGTTGAAGCAGCGCTTCAAGATAAAAAAGTCCTGCTGATTGATACCGATCCCCAGGGATCCTCTATCGCTTTTCGAGCAGAACGCGAAAAGGATGATATAAAAGCTGTAGCTCTGGTGAGTGACAAGCTCCACAAAGACATCCAGGGGTTTACATCCGCCTTTGATCAGATAATTATTGATGCCGGTGGTCGGGACAATGCTATTTTCAGATCTGCCGTCGCAGCATGCAACCTTTTACTCCTGCCGGTCCTGCCTTCACAGTTTGATGTATGGGCAGCTGAAGATGCTATTATGGTTTTCAATGAGATCCAACCATTCAACGATATGGCAGGCCGAATACTGTTAAACAAAGTTCGCCCAAACACCAGGGTATCTGCAGAAGCTGAAGAGGCCTTGGCCGAATATAAAGAGGATATCCCGCTATTACCGGTTCAGTTACACGATCGGGTCGCCTACAGAACCTCTATCAGCACCGGCCAGGGAGTTACAGAATATGAGCCATCCGGCAAGGCTGCGCAGGAAATCCGATCGCTTGCAACGACATTAAATAATATTAAAAAATAATGAAAACTCGAAAAAAGACCTCAGCTAATAGAGATAGCCTTGATGCAGTGATTGCCCAAGGCAAGGCCACCACCGAAGTACCAAAATCCGCAGAACAGACAAAACGCCGCCGTGGCCGCCCCAAAAACAAAGTCAAAAAAATACAATGTCCTTTTTACCTGCCTGAAAACATTGTTCACGCTATCACAGAGAATTGCCGGGGAAACAAGTCTGTCTTTGCGGAGGAAGTATTTAAGTACTATTTTAACCAAAAGGGTATCGAGTATCAGAACAATGGGTAGATCAAATGATAGCAAATTGAGTTGGTGTAATAAACGAGAAGAACGATCCAAAGAAACGAAAGAATCAGATAAATAATAAACAGGTAAAAAAAACTTATTCTATTTCAAGGCGTTATTAATTTTGTTAATTAACCTTGTCCATTGATCTCGTTCCTTGTCAGTTAAATCTCTGGCTTCGTGATTTCGACTCCATCTCAAAAATGCTTTGGCCAGTTTATATTTGGAAAATTTACCAACTTCTGTATCGAAAATATTTATAATCGGGCGCCCTGGTTGCGCCACAGCTGTTGATACAATATCCCAACCTAAGTCCTCTTTTGCTATAGCGACGAGTGTCTCCCGTAAAATATCTTCAATCTCGGGATTGCTAACACTACCACTGTACACATCTTTAGTTCGCAGAATTTTCTTGTTTCCAAGTGCATGTACCAACGTATCTTGCTGTGCTGCTTGATCCCCAGCAGCATCAGAATCAAGCAAAGCTGCAACTTTTAATCTGTGTGCATGGAGAATTGTTGCAAAATAAACAACTTTACTTGCTGCATTTGCCGTGATAAGGGAAATTTTCTGATCAAGAACGACTATCCCCGCAGATTCCAACATTTGCGAAATCGCTTCCAAGTACCAATAATCCGTTAACCCCTCCAGAATAAGATTTTTCTTTTGTGCAAACAAGCTTTGCGCTAAATCATAGCCAAGTGCTTCCTGTAGAGGTAATAATGCTGCCGAATCACCAGCCGAGATTTTTGTATGAACTTTCGTGCCTTCTCGACGATTTAGCATTTCAACGACGCGGACCATGTCTAATTCATCTGGCCCAACGAGAAAAGGTGAATGCGTTGTGTATAAAGTTTGATTTTTTTCAGCCAACCTCGAAATTGTTTTCCTGAAATCCCGTTGCTTTAGCCCATGCAAGCTTAACCCAGGTTCGTCAAGCAACAAAATTGCATTTTCATGTAAATCATCCGCTTCAGCGAAAAACACTACGAAAAACGATACCAGCCACTGAAAACCTTCTGAACGTTGATCAAGTTCTATTTCAACCCCAAGATCATCCTCGACAACGACTTTAAGATATTGACCATCTGCACTTACTCTTAATTTGTCGGCTTCCGCTCTCCCCTTTTTAGGCATCCATGCCTTTGTAATCTCATCTGTTAATTTAACGCTTGCCGCATTTAATTGATAACTTCGTTTATCCAGCTGATCTTGGTATTCTTGGAGTGCTTCCGGATTATTAGCAGCAGGCTCAGCAGCTTTTCCCAGGTTGGAAAGTTCACGTGCGCTAAACCCCAATAATTTCATAAGACACAGATTACCAAAATCGTATTGTGTATCATCAAGAAGTTCTTGCTCAATCCGAGTAGCTAAATGATCAAGATGTATCAGCGGTCTTACTCGAAAATAATTGCTAAAAAGCACAAAAACTGGTTTTCGACTCTCCAGAATTTTTAGAACCTGAGTCCGAGTTTTGTATGTATTGACAGAAGATTTCAGACGATCATATCGGTTATTTTCCGTTTGGTTTTCCTCATCAATATAAGAAAGGGTTTCGTCAAGAAATGTTGCAAGAGCCATGCTTTTCGATTCATATATTTTGTGATCCTCTTGCCAGTCACCTGTTAATTTAGAAAATTTGAGGCTAGGTTTTTCTTCATCAATATCGTCTGCGGATATTTTCTTAAATTGTTTATCACCATGCGTACATAATCGAATAAAATCTTTTTTGAGGTCGCCAAAACTTGGAATGTCCGGGCCATCTAAAATGGAATGAATAGCACTGCCATCGAGTTTCCGGCTAAAAGAATATAAAACATTTTGATAATTATCTGGAAGTTTCGCTCTGTCCGCATCTGAAAGGGCAAAACGCCCCTCCACTACAACAATATCCTCAGGCTTTTCGCGCCCACTTGAAATGTTATTATATTCAGCCCTTGGATAATCTCTAAGGGGATCAAATGGAGCCACGCCATCTGGAGCATTTAGTTGTTGTAATGCTTGAAGAACCGCTGTCTTGCCCGCTTCATTGGGCCCGACAAAAATTGTTTTCTTTTCTTCAATGTCGAACCAACCAGTATCACGAATACTCCGATAACTTCTAATTCTTGCTTTTGTCAGCCTCATAAGCAATTCCTTGGGTGAGTTTAATTTAAAAAATCCGACCTGATTAGTAACGCTCAGTCATATTGTAATCTCATACTGAAAAAGTCTGCTCATTCCCATCAACTGAGATTGAAACAGATCGTATTTCTTCCGCCGTCTGAAATAATTTTTCAATCTCTGACTGAGAAAAATCAGCTTCTCTCATATATCGTAATAAAGTCATGGCATGAGGATGCTCATGAAGATAATCAACCACGTCAGGGTCGGTGGATGCCGATAACCGAAAAAGAATATCGGGATCTGCTGCCAATACTTTTGCCAGGGCTTTAATGGTTTCCGGTTTTGGTGGGCGTTCTTTTCCACGCTCAATACGGCTCAAGTAAGTCGGTGATATACCTACCTTTCCTGCAGTCTGCCTGAGGCCATAGTCTTGGGCTGTTCGTAATTCTCTAAGTGTTTCGCCAAATGTTTTCATGATAAAATACTATATAGCATTGTTTAGTGTTACGCAACACAAAACCAGGCTGGAAACTTTTGCCATATTCAAGCAAGATATAGTTGTTAATATACTTATCTTCCTCTATAGTTCGCATATTGATACTTTTTTAATAACCGGCCAAATTGCAGGAGATAGCTATGCGGCATGAAGAAATCCTTAAGTTAAAGGATTTGGCAGGATTGCTTAAAGTTGGGGAGAAAACGGTCTACTCCATGGCTCAGAAAGGTGAGTTGCCGGGGTTTAAGGTTCGTGGCCAGTGGCGATTTTCCCGTAAAGATATTGATGACTGGATTGAAACACAAAAGCAGACAACCCAGGATTTTGATAATGATTGAGATAGCAAGCCCTGTAATCGAGGATAAAAAATGAGTAGCACAGAAACGACTACGCAACATAAGACAATCGCTGCGGGATTTTTGCTTGATTACATTTCAGGTGAACCGGTCAAAGAAACTAAGAAAGAATTGGTTCGTCAGCGGATTGTGCGGGCTCTTATTCATGAGTATGGCATTTCTCCTGATGATATGGAGCGGGATTTTAAGATTGCCGGTCGTAAGAAGGCGGATGTCGCCATTTTTCATCATGGCAAAGATCATGAAATCGAAAATGTAAGCCGTATTGTCTTATGCCGTCCTGAACCCAAGATTGGCAAAACTGCCGTTCGCATACGGGATTATAAGCAGGCAGAGAAAGACTTGGCCGGGCTTGAAGAAATGATGCAGGGTGTTGAGTCAAGTCAATATGGTCTCTGGACCAATGGTCTTGAATTTTTCTTTCTTGAAAAAGAACAAAAACGATTTGAAACCAAATGTAATCCCATTGGCGATTGGCCCCTGGCTGAAGAATCCATCGGTACCAGGGATGTTGTTTCCCATGCTCGAACCAGGGTGGCCGACAATGAGATGCTGAAAATTACCTTCCGTCGTTGCCATAATTTTATCCATGGTAATGAAGGAATGCCTAAAGACGCGGCGTTCTGGCAATTTCTCTATCTTATCTTCTGTAAAATGCATGATGAAAGCTTCACCCGAGCAGAACGCCGTTTTTGGGCTGGCCCCAGGGAACAGTTTGATGAGAAGGGGCGGGTAAAAATTCGTCAGCGGATTGAACCGCTTTTTGCCGAGGTAAAAGAAAAATTCCCAAATATCTTTAGTGGCAATGAGGAAATTATTCTATCAGATCGGGCCTTGGCCTTTATGGTTTCAGAGCTTGCCAAGTATGACCTCTCCCGAACCGATGTAGATGCCAAGGGCGTAGCCTATCAGGAGATCGTTGGTACTAATTTACGCGGTGACCGTGGCCAGTATTTCACTCCACGCGGAGTTGTTAAACTGGTTGTGGAGATGATAGACCCGAAAGAAGGGGAACGGGTTTTAGACCCGGCCTGTGGTACGGGTGGGTTCCTGGTTGCAACCCTTGGTCACATGATTAAGAAATTTCGTGATGAAGAAGGCGTTACCCCAGGCAATGAGGATACCGCCGAATTTTTAAGCATCCATGAACGACTGAAAGACTATGCCAGTGAAATGGTTTTTGGTGCTGACTTTGACCCATTTCTGATTCGTGCCTCCCAGATGAATATGGTCATGGCGGGCGATGGTCGGGGGCATTTATATCACATTAACTCTTTAGAATTCCCCAATGGCCACCTGGAACAGGTGGAAGAGGCGGCACAACATATCCAACTTGGTTCCATGGATATCGTTATGACCAATCCCCCTTTTGGTTCTGATATCCCCATCACCGATGAAAACATTCTGGAACCTTTTGAGCTGGCCCACCATTGGGAGACTGATGGTGAAGGCGGCTTTCGTAATACCGGCAATCTGAAAAATTCTGTGGCTCCTGAAATTCTCTTTGTTGAACGATGTATTAAGTGGCTCAAGCCAGGCACAGGGCGATTGGGGATTGTTTTACCTGATGGCATGTTGGGGAATCCGGCAGCAGAATATATCCGCTGGTGGATTATGCGTGAAACCCAGGTACTTGCCAGTATTGATCTGCCGGTTGAGGCCTTTATTGCTGAGGCCAATGTCAATATCCTTACCAGCCTGCTCTTCTTACGAAGAAAAAGTAAAGAGGAGAAAGCTGTTGAAGCCTTAAAAGGAGCTGAAGAGTACCCGGTATTTATGGCTGTGGCAGATAAGGTTGGAGTTGATCGCCGAGGCAATAAACTCTTTAAGCGAACCCCTGACGGTGAGGTTATTATTCAGGAAATAGAATCTACCGAAAAACTGCGTATTAACGGCGAATGGGTGGAACGGACCCTAAATCGTCCTGAAAAGATTCCTGATAACGACCTACCGGTTATTGCTGAAAAATATCGTGAATTTTGTGAAGAATACTGGAGCTAATCATGATTACCCGTATTGAAGCAACCAGATATCGTTGTTTGGAGTGTCTTGATCTAGATTTACAATCTTTTGGGGTATTGGTGGGTGCTAATGGTGCGGGAAAAACAACCCTTCTTGATATTCCCGGTCTTTTAGGAGATTGTCTGAGTCAGCAAAATATCGGTCAGGCCTTTGTCAGCCGGATTAATAACCGCCCGCCTCGTAGTACAACCCTGCAAGAGCTTATCTTTGGTGGTCATGGCAAGGATTTTATTATTGCTGTTGAGGCTGAACTGCCGGAACAGGTGGTGCAGTCTTTGTTGGAAGGACAAAGTGATGCCGTGTTGAACAACCCGGAGCGCTGGCTGCGGTTTATCCGTTATGAGATTCGTTTTGAGATCTTTAATGAACGGGAATTGGTGGTAGGCAGTGAATACCTTTTTTTGTTTGCCAAGACAAATTCCCCTGCTCGAGACACGGCCCGGCTCCATGGCGAATTTAAACCCCATAGGGATTGGCGTTTTATTCTCCGGCGGGAACCGGGCATGGAGGCAAGCCTGCGGGTTGAGACCAAAAAGGGAGCAAAGTCAAAAGATATGCATATTGATGCACCTATGCTGGCCCTTCCCCGAGTGAAATTTGAATCAACACGGGATTTTCCTGCGGCCTCCTGGTTCCATGATCTTTTGACGAATGGCTCTGTTTTTTACCAGCCCAATATTGAGTTACTGCAAACAGCGAGCCCTCCAGGACTGCCTACAACCTTGATGGCTGATGGGGCCAATCTTCCCTGGCTGGCCATGGAATTGCAGAAAAATAAAAACCGTTTTGAACTCTGGGTGGAGCATATTCAAACCGCTCTGCCCCAAGTGAGTAGTATCAAAGTCATTGAGCGGGAAGAAGATCATCATGCCTATTTTATGGTCACCTATAATGGTGGCTATGCGGTGACTTCTTCCGGTTTATCTGAGGGAACCTTGCGGGTTCTTTCTCTGACGATTCTGCCGTATTTGACTAATTTGCCTCGAATAATTCTCACAGAGGAGCCGGAAAACAGTATCCATCCCAGGGCCATTGAGGCGGTTTTGCAGTCCCTTTCCTCTATTTATGATTCCCAGGTTTTGATCAGCTCCCATTCGCCGGTGGTGTTAGCACAGAGTGATCTTGATACAATTCTCTGTGCCCGGCTGGAAGCAAATGGGGCAGCGAGTATTATTCCTGGTACTGAGCATCCACAGCTGAAGGATTGGCAGGGGCAGATTGATCTGGGTGCCTTGTTTGCTGCGGGGGTGTTGGGATGAGGGATTGTCTGTTTCTGGTGGCTGATAAAAATATGGAGGCGACCTTCAAAGGTTTTCTGGGTCGGGATGGTTTTCAGCATAGTCTTTGCTGCGGTGAGTTTGGTTTTGATCCCAGCCATGATCTCGTCTATGCGGCGGCTGATAATGATCCTGGTTTATTTGTCCGTGGACATGAATTGCTGCGACCTTACCAGAGCACGCACAGACATGCGGTTGTGGTGCTTGATGCGGAATGGGATGGTTCCCCCGGGGCAGAGGTCATTCAAGAAAAATTACGGAATCAGATTGTAAGTACCGGTTGGAGTGAAGAGTCCTTTGCGGTGATCGTTATTGATCCTGAACTTGAGATGTGGATCTGGCAACAGAATAACCATGTGGCCACGGCTCTGGGAGCAGATTCCATGCAATCGTTGTTAGCCGATGATGCTGTGCGGCAGGCATGGCCGGATGGGCAGGCCAAGCCCGATAGGCCCAAAGAGGTGCTGGAGGCGATACTGAAGAAGAATCGGATACCCCGCTCCTCGGCCATTTATAAAAAAATCACCAGCCAGGTTTCTGTGCAAGGCTGCCAGGATGGTTCGTTTCTGGAATTACTGGAGACATTGCGCAACTGGTTTCCTGTAGAGGTGAACCATGGGTAGGAAATTTGATACTAGGGTTGTTCAAAGCCGCTGGATTCAGAATGAAGGGTATCGGCTGGATTGTGGGCCGTATATGTCTGGGGCGATTGAGGCGAGGGAGTTGCTTCAAAAACTCCCTGTTCTTAAGGAGTCATTGCAGTCTGTAACAAAGGATATTTTTCATGCTGGAAGAGAAAGCCGTCAATGGGTAACAGACTCAAGATACGGTATACCATTTATGGGGAGCACTGATATTTTAGCCGCTGATCTTTCACACCTTCCTTTATTGTCAAAAAAACAAATTACGGCTAATCCAAAATTTACTATTCAGGAAGGGTGGACGCTAATTACTCGTTCTGGAACTATCGGTCGAATGGCCTATGCTAGATCGGACATGGCTGGTTTAGCGTGTTCAGAACATGTTATGCGGATTGTACCTAACGATAATAAAATTCTTCCGGGCTTTCTGTACGCTTATTTAAATAGTGCATTTGGCGTTCCCCTTGTAATTTCTGGAACCTACGGTGCTATTATTCAGCATATTGAGCCACATCATGTTGCTGCCCTTCCCGTCCCAAGGTTGGGTGAAATCGAAAAAGATGTTCACCTTTTAATCCAACAAGCAGCTGACAACCTTTCAACCTACCAAAATCTTATCAAAAAAGCATCTGAACAGTTATTTGATATTTCCAGAGTAAAAAACCCATCCTCTTTCGATTGGTTTTCAGACGATTCTGACAAAGGATTTATTGTTAGTAGTGAAGAAATAAATGGAATACTTCGTGGTTGGAATCATTCTAGAAGATCTTTCAAGATAAAAAAAGAAATTCAGAATGGAAAATGGAGTCTGTTGGGAGATCTAATAGACTTTGAATGGTTACGGTGGCGAGTCATGTTTAAGCGTATTTTTTCCGACAAAAAACATGGAATTGAGGTCATTACACAAAAACCACTCTTTAATTTAAGACCTGAAGGAAAATGGATCAGCAGGAAATATTTGCTCAATCATTCTCCCAAATATCTTGTTCCTGATGAGACCATATTGATTGCGAAACAAGGAACGCTTGGTGAGAAAGAACTATATTGCCGATGTGAATATATCACTGGCAAAAAAGCTCTTGATAGAGCTTATTCAGATCATTGTATGAGATTAGTTGTTAAGGATAATATTATTCACCCAGGATACTTGTTTGCTTTTTTAAATTCTTTTGCAGGATTTCGTTTACTGAGAAGTTTGTCTGAAGGTTCTAAACAACAAGATCTACACTGGAGAATGGTTCCGACTTTACCAATACCGCGATTAGACAAAGAACAAGAAATTATTATCGGCGAGATGGTTAGAGAGGCATATATACTAAAAAATCAAGCAATCGATCTCGAAGATCAAGCTCGTACCTTAGTCGAACAAGCCATAGAACAAGGAACCGCCTGATGGCCAAGGTTATTACTGCATGCAGCGGCGTCCCAGCCAATGACAGTGAGCGCCAGGCCATTGGCTTTTTCCGCGATCATCTGCCGGATAGCTGGTTACTCTTCCATAATTTTGAGATGCGCCAGGGACGCGAGGTCTTCGAGCTGGATATTGCCCTGCTTGGCCCCCATGCCGTGTATCTGGTGGATGTCAAAGGAACCATGGGGCGGATTGATGTTTTTGGCTCCAAATGGTATCCGGAAAACAGAACGCCCTTCCACTCCCCCCTGGCCAAGCTACGCAATCATGCCAAGGTGTTGGCCTCCATTATCAGGGACAGCAACCCCAGCCAGCGCGATCTCGGTAAGGCCCAGATTCAGGCAGTGATCCTGCTTACCGCCGATGATGCCACTATCCAGGATCAGGCCAAACTGGACAGCCCAGATGTAACCACCCTGAAACGCTGCCTGAAATATCTTAACGATAGCAGCCGCATCCCAGCTCATCGCCTGCAAAATATCCAACGATTCCATAGTCAGATCAGTAAGGCCATCACCGGCAGGGCAAAGCCTAAAAATTCCGCCCTGGTCTTTCGTGACTGGCAGGTGGAGGAAGAGTTGGGGGGTGACGAGTTCTCCCATTGCATTGAATACCGGGCCAAGCATAGTCGTTTGGGCAAGAGCGGTGGAATGGTACGCTTACAGGTCTTCCAGGCTGATCCCTACCAGGATGAGGCAACCCGCAAAGAAGAGTTCCAAAAGATAAGTAACGCATATAAGGCTGTGGCCCACATGCCCAGCCATAGCAATATCCTGGCGGTAAAGGATCTCTTCTTTACCGATGATGAGGATAAGGTGGTACTGGTCACCGAAGATGTGGCGGGTAAAGCCCTGCGAGTTCATCTGCAAAAATCCACTCTGGCGCTGACCTTTGATCAAAAACTGGGAATCATGGGCAATGTGCTAACAGCTTTGGATCATGCCCATAAGCATGAGGTGATTCATCGTAACCTTACCCCTGACGCTATCATTTTGACAAAGGGTGGTTTGGCCAGGGTCACCGGTTTTGATTATGCCAGGGTTGGTAAAGATCGGGTTTCCACCATTGCCCACCTGATTGTTGATGATTTGGATAACAAGGAACGGGCTGCCTATCAGGCCCCTGAATGTTATCGGGATCCCGGCGAGGCCTCCATTGCCTCTGATCTCTACAGTATTGGCCTGGTTTTTTATGAGCTGCTCCTGGGTGAAAAAGCCTTTGCTGATGTTGATCAGATGATGGAGGCAGACGGAAAATTCCCCATAAAACCCTCTGAACATAAACCGGATATTGCCCCAGGTTTTGACGACTGGCTGCAAAAGTTCTGTGAATTTGACCCGGAAGATCGCTACTCCAGCGCTGCTGTGGCCAGGAAGGCGCTGGATGAGTTGATTCTGCCGGAAGCAAAGGATGACCCCACGAAAAAAAATGACAGTTCCGAGGTCTTTCCCGAAGACATGAGCAAACTGCAACGTGATTATGTCCTTGGAGATCGGTTTCGCATTCAGGACACCCTGGGCAGTGGTGGTTTTGCAGTAGTCTACAAGGTTTTTGATTTACTTGGTGATGTGGTTCGGGTCATCAAGGTGGTCACCCGTGATCGGCGCAGTGTTTATCAGCGTCTGCGTCGCGAATACACCTCGCTGCTGCAAATGCCGGAGCACCCGCATGTGGTCAAGGTGATCTGGGCAGATCGTTTTAATGATAAGGAGCAGACACCTTATATTGTCTTTGATTATGTGGATGGCCTGGAAGTTACCGACCTTATCAACACCCAGGCCCTTTCCCTGGACGATTCCATTCAGCTTATCCGTCAGTCTGCCGAAGGGTTAGCCCATATGCACAGCCATGGGGTGTATCATCAGGATATTAAGCCCGGCAATTTATTATTCACGGATGACGGTGTCCGTATCATTGATTTTAATGTGGCGGTGAGTGACAAGGGAGAGTCACGCGGTGGTGGCGGAACCAAGAGCTATCTCCCCCCTGATTATGATTTTTCCGTTACCCCCACAGCAGAAGATCGGATAGACCGGGATCTCTACGCCCTGGGTATTACCTTTTATGAGTGTTTAAGCAGTAAATTCCCCTTTGAAGAACATACCCCCCATGCCAAGAAAAAGATTCGGGATATCAAGCAATACAAAGGGTGTGGTGATCTAAGCTCGGGGTTCGTGCGGGTGCTCTATAAAATGATTGCTCCCCTGCGCAGCAACCGTTACCCGTCTGCAGTCAGCTTTTTACAAGATCTTGAACAGTTACAGGGTAAATATAGATCCCTGCTGAGTACCAGCGACCTGACGGAAAGGCCGCATATTATCTCTAAGATTGGTTTGGCAAGTGATCGACCTAATTTTAATCCTTTTGTCAGCCATCTGATGACTTTGTACAGCCAGAGCCAGGTTTCCAATGCCGGGACAAGGGGACTGGACGAGATCGGCAAGGCGACCTATGTGCCCACCTTTCTGGATGAGAAGCTCCAGCCAGCTTTATTCAAAGGTGAATTCAAGCTGGTGATTATCAGTGGTAATGCCGGGGATGGCAAGACAGCCTTTATCCAGCAGTTTGAGGCTGTTGCCGAAAGAAAAGGGGCTAAGATAAAGCGTGGGGCCAATGGCGCAGTCTTTAAGCTCAAAGGCCATACCTTCCAGAGCAATTATGATGGCAGCCAGGATGAGGGTGATGAACAAAATGATACGGTTTTATTGAACTTTTTTGCCCCCTTTAAAGGCGACAGACCTGGGGACTGGCCAGACAGGCAGAGCAGGATTATTGCCATAAACGAAGGGCGTCTGGTTGATTTCTTTTTGGAGCATGAAGCTGATTTTCCTCTGCTGGCTCAAAAGGTTCGAGATGGGCTAACCGGTGAACAACCTGTGGATGGAGTTGGGGTTATTAACCTTAACCTCCGCTCTGTGGTTGCCGATTCCAGGAACGGCGAAGATGGACTTTTTGAACGGGTGCTTACCGGGTTAATTAAAAAGGAATATTGGGATGCCTGTGAATCCTGTGATATTAAAGAAAAATGCTATGCCTATCATAATGCCTGTACCTTTCAGGATTCGACCTTTGGCAAAAAGGTTATTCAGCGTCTGAAAATGCTCTACACCATTACCCACCTGCGTGGCCGTCTGCATATTACCATGCGGGATTTACGCTCTGCCCTTGCCTTTATGCTGGTGGGCACCCGTGATTGTGATGCCATCCACAGCCTGTATCTCAACAGTGACGACAAGAGCCGGGAACAGATTCTGGGCAGCTTGTATTTTAATGCCTGGCTGGGTGGCAAAAACGGTTCTGCTGACCGTCTTGTTACATTACTGAGGGAAATTGACATTGCCGAGGTGAGTAACCCGGCTCTTGATCGGGCCCTTGGTTTCCTCCAGCCGGGCATGAAAAAGAACCGCTTGTTTGGTTTTACGAAACGGCCTGGCTATGACCAGGTGTTGATTGAACTTCTCTTTGCTGATCTGTCCAAGGATTATTCCTATAAAAATAGACAGCGCTTAATTACCTCCCATCAGGAGTATCTTGCCCAGTTACGGCGGCGACATTTTTTTGAATGCCGTGATCATTCCTGGAAGAATATGTTGCCCTATGAAAGTGCTCGAATTTTTCTGGAAGCTATACAAAAACCTGATACGGAAGGGCTGGCTCAAAAAACCATTGAAGTTTTGCAGGCCATTAACCGGGGTGAGGGATTACGGCAACCAGATCGGCTGGGTAACCAGTTGGCCCTCAGGGTGCGGCAGGTGGAGAAGGGTACTATCCGCAGTTACCGCTTGTTTCCCGGCGAATGCTTTCACCTGCAGGTTGAGGCAGGAGCAGCAAAACATCCTTTTTTGGAATGTCTTCCTCAATATCTGCTCTTACAATATGTCTCGGAGGATGGGTATAGCGCAGCCTTAACTGTCAATCTTGATGTCTATGAAATGCTGATGCGCCTTAACTCCGGCTACCGTCCCAGTGTTGAAGAGGAACAGGGCTATTACCTGAGCCTTGCTGTTTTCAAAAATATTTTATCGGCTGCCCCCTATCAGCAGGTTATGCTGACGGAAAATGGCCATGATTTTTACCAGATTTCCCGGGATGACAGAGGTGTCTTGCATTTGGCAGAGGCTGGCGGGGAGGATAACTGATGGCAATCAAGGGCAGAGATAAGGAGTTTCGGACTCTGAAGGTGAGTTATCTGGAATTTAAGCAGACAAACATGGATCGGGTTTTGACCATGTTGTTCCCCAGATTGAAATATGACGGCTATGCCAGCAGAAGGCCACCACGGGGTTTTGATCTCTCTGCTGAACAATTTAAAGCAGAATTTCTTGATCATCCTGAGTGGTTTGACGGTTTTGTTCAGTATCCCAATATTGTTCATAAATGGATTGAAACCGATCTGATGGATGTGGTGAACAGGGGTAAGGCGAACCAGGCCATTGCCTCTCCAAGACCACTGCACGGAGATACCTATAAGTTTCGTAACGCCAAGCATACCAGAGCTTACGGGGCATCGGAACAATTATACTGGATGCTTTATTACGCCAGAAAGGGTAAGGGGCAGGCAGTACGAGACCGGCTGAAACAATTCTTTTTTCCCGGGGTGGATTTAATCACTGATCGCTATGATCATACTGTTTCGGTTGATGTGGAGACCCAGGCGCTTTTACGATTAAATGAAGCAGGTGTTTTCACCAAGGATATGAAGGATTCCAAAGAGCCGCAGCGTGAACAGCCGCTCTGTATCGGTCAGGCTGATTTGCTGGCTGATGATGTTTTACGTCTGCTCGCCTATGAGCCACATATTCCCAGATCAGTTCTTGTTGATTATCTCAAAACATTATTGGCGTTTCATCTCTCTCTGTATCATCTCAAGCTGTTGACCATGTTACCAAACATAGTTAAGCAGCAGTCCGGCAATCCCCTCTGCTCATTTAAAGATTGTCCGGTTGTAGCAGGCGCTTCTTCTGCTTTGCATAATTGTCCGTATCGGCAATGTTTAATGGTTGATATGGGTGATAGTGACAATGAACATATGGTGGAGATGGCTGAAAAATCTGCAGCAGATTTTTTTCGGCAGATACCTGCCTTTGTCCAGGCCAATTACACAATCAAGAAGCTGGATGAAATGGCAGAGTATTTATGCAAGAAAACCGGCAAACTGGCAGCGCCTTCGGGAGGATCTTTTCGGGCTGGTGACCTTGCTGGTCTGCTTGATTCTCAGTATGACAGTGACCGGGAGGCATATTTTAAATTTCGTTTGGCAAAATTGATCGAAGAGTCCAGTAGCGGTGCAGATGATCTTGATCCTGAAATCCGAGATGTAACCGGAATGGGGTTGAATGATTTTGATGCATTTATTGAAATTCTTATGGCCTACAGGGGGAAATATCATAAGCGATATATAACTGAATGTCTTGATTCTCTTCTCTTAAAGAATAAGGAGAATGGTCTGTTGGCTCAGCCTCGTACCAAGGGTGGCTCACGCCGTTTTGTCATGGGAAGTAAACTGTTGGAGGTACTTTTGCAGTTAGCGGTACTTACCATGGATAATGGCCATTTTGTGACTCGTGATTTGCGCATTGAGGAATTGCTGGAATTTTTCAGGGAGCGTTATGGCTTGCATATTGACACTCTGCCGGAGGAGAATAGTGGATCTATTTTGGATCGGAGAGCATTACGGGTAAATCTTGAGACCTTCAAGCGTCGTTTGCGAGAAATCGGCTTTTATGAGGATCTGTCCGATGCCTATATCACCCAGAAAGTCTCCCCGCGATATACCATAAAAAATGAATCTGCGGATTTGCCATAGTGAGAGATTGAGATGACGACCTTTACAGAAATAACTCACGACAGTCTAAATTCTGCTGTGGCAGGCGCATTGAGTCAAAAAATTGCCGATATTTACGGCAAGAGAACTCCTGGGCATTGCATGCGCGTTGCTGATCTGGATGATGGGGTTATGAAAGCCTTGTGTGCAGAGATTCGCAAACATTATCCTGCAGGCAATATTTTTATTCTAACAGATGATACAACGAGCTCAGTTTCTTTTGAAATTACCTCCACAAAATTAGTTGAGCTTAGAAATCCCCAGGAAGATGGGTCGTTAAGACCGGCGTTACTTGTTTTTATCCCTACATCACTGAGAACAAGTGCTGAAGATTCTTTTGGGATTGCCACCTTTGAAGAGCTGAATTTTACAGACATTTATGATGAGTTGCTTCAGTCATCATTAACCAGAGTACCGGCAACACTGCTTAGTGCTGTGCATGATATTTTTACTGTTTTATCTGAACATAACTGGCCTTTTGCCGATGCTGTGGCAAAAACACGCTACCTTCTCACAGCTCTTGAAAATGGGATTGATGGGGAGACATTAGGGGCTGCTCTTTATGAGTTGGCTTTGATTCCTGATTTCAAATTATTTGCAGAACCATCACTGATTTTAGGGAAGATTCGTCGCAATGTCGAGTTAGTTGAGGGTCTGATGAGCTCCCATAAATCGGTACGGGGACGTATTGTGGATCTTGGCCTGAGTGATAAAAGCCTTGCCAATACTCTTTTTTCTTTTTTTGAGAATCATGAAGTTCATGCCCCTGAAGTATGGACCCGGCCCATTGCCTTAAACAGCTCCTGGTGGCCTTTGTCATTTGATAAATGGCGTTTTATTGAGGAGCTTTCTCTTGATAAAATTGGGCTTGAAGTCACAGAAACGGACCTGCCTCTGGTTGAAGATGACAAGGGGGATGCTGTTTTAGCCGGTTTGATTGGCCAGCAAATTTTAATTCCCAATGAGCGCCGTAAACTCAATGTTGTTTTTGAGGTAAATCCCCATCCACAAAAGGTAAATGGTTTGGATCATTTTTCTGTGCAGATCATTTCACAGGTAAATGGCCCCGTGGGGAAATCCAAAAAGGTTAAGGTTTGGAAACCTAAGAGAATTCATTGTACAGCCAGCTTAACCAAATTAAATAAAATAGAATTTGAAGAAGGCTGGCATTACATCAGAGTTTTACCGTGGACGGCAGCTGGTGATCCTGTTCCCATGATTGATGATGGGGATGTATCCCTCGATACCCCCAAAGACTATGAGAGTGAGCCTTTTTACGTGCTTCCCAATGGAGTCTTGGAGGAAGAGCCTGTTCAACGAGCCATCCCTTTTGAAAAAAGTTTGGAACACGCCCAGTTTCGTCTGCAGCTGACAGCTTTGGGTGATGATAGAGATCCACAAGAGGTGGCAATAGGTACCATCGCCTGGGCAGAAGGTCGTAAATCAAGAAAAACAGCAAAACAGGAGATTCTGCTGGTTAAATTTGGTCGTGACGGTGGCGTTCAGGTTGCGGCCTCTCGGGTTTTAAAGCGGATAGAACAGCGAATATTAGCTGAACCAAGGCATCCCTCCGGTTGGCGAATGCAGATCAACCTTGATACTCCTGAGGCTCCCAGTGAGATTGGTTTGCGATTACCCTCATCTGCACAAATGCTGCCTTTTCTTGAAGCCAGGGAAAACCTGTTTAACGCAATTCGGCAAGATTCTCTTGAGTTGATTGTCCAGGGGTTTTCATTCCGCCAGCATGAAGATTTATGCATTGCTTATGCTGAATCGTATTTTGAGCTGTTGTCCGACATAGAACAAACGGCCCAAAAAGCTACCGGGAAAGAACAACAAAAAATATTGCAGGAGTTCCGTAATGTTTTAGCTGTTGATTCCGTGCATGTGGTGCTGGTTGATTTTCGGGGAAAGCACCGTGAATGCGCTCTGATTGCTCCCACCCATCCCCTTCGAATTCTCTGGTTGTTAGGTTGGGTGAAGTTGGGTACACAATGGATTTACGACTTAACTGACAGCAAAGACTATATTCAATCCGTGCGTAATACATTGCTTGATGGGCTCCAGACAAATAATTTTCCAGTGGGTATTCCCATGGAAGATGGCCGGATTTTTACCCCTGTGGACAATCTCACGCCCTACTGGGGGGTATATGCTCCCACTAAAGAAGGCAATACCCGTGGGTTAATGGCAGAATTATGTGCTGCACTTGGTGTAGCTGAGCCTGCCATCTCCGCTGGAAATATTTCCGGTTCCATCCTTGCTGATAAAATTGAACGCTATCTCTCGCAACATCCTTATGTTCGAGAACTCTCAATAAATGTTTTTAATCCCGGTTCCGGTTCTATCATCAGAGACGCTCTGTTGGCCTTGCAGCAAAAGCATGAATACGCAGCACTTCGTTATGATATTCGTCTCTTTACTTCTGACCCGGAAGCGCCATTGTTGGGTGAGTCTCTGGATTCGCTGGTGAAGGCTGGATCATCCGTAAAACATGAAGTTGCTGATGCCTTTGCAGTATCAAGCGGGAATCATCTTTTTTCAAAGATGAACTTAGCCCGTCATGGAATTGAAGGCTTTCGGGTTGAAGCAGAGAACTACCCAGCCCATATCAGTGTGCTCCTTGATGTTTTCCCGGCAGAAGAGCTTTCTGTGACGGAAAGGATAGTCGGGAACACGCCTTTTTATGGGTTAATTCAGGACTATAGGCGTCTGTTTATTGATGATGACCAAAATGGTACTTTTTGGCAGACAAGCCCGGTGACTGGTCAGCCATATGCGTCACACAGTAGTAACTTTGATCTCCTGGCAACTTTAAGTGGCAAGATAGCAACAGCAACAGCAACTGTGGCAACTTCCGGAGCAAATTTTAATGCGGTTCCAATGGTTACCTTGGGCCTCACTGTTAATGAAAGGGAATTAATTTATCAGGTTCACCAGGTAAGCGACTGGGTGTTTACTGTGGATCGTAATATGGGCATTGAATTTTTTGATCACGGTGGTCAGAAGAATCGGCCCGATTATTTAATAGATTTTGTGCCTGGGACGCAATCTCAGACCATTCATAATTTGATTATTTCCTCTCGTTCAACAGAAGAGCTGGAGGCAATGTTAAAGCCTGTGCTGGAAAGACATGGCTTAAAAGCAGTTCCTGAACAGGCCGTGGCGATTCTTGCTGCTTTGCGCTCCCTTTCAGGGCAATTGGCATTGAAACTTATTTCTGCCCAGACTCAACAGGCAGAGGCTTTGGGATTAGCTCTTGCCAGGTTGTATCTTGAGTATCAGGGGGCATTGATAAATCAGATCATAGTTCCTTTGGATGCCCATACTGATTTGTATCGCACTTCAGGCAAGGATGATCCTGTTGAAGATGGTATCAGCCTACAACGTACTGACTTGGCCTTGTTTGATCTTGATCAGGATGCTCGGGTTATCACCTGTAATTTGGTTGAAGTAAAATGCTATTCAGCTGTTGGCGATTTTGCAAAGTTTAACCAACTTAAAGAAAAAATCAGCCAACAAATCAATCAGAGTGAACGAATTTTACAGCGTCATTTTGATCCGGTATTGAAGAGCCCCGACCGGCCAGATCGACTGTTAAAGAGTCGAGAACTTTCAGTTTTGTTGAATTTTTATCTGGAACGATCACAGCGATATGAAATTTTTGATTCATATGCAGCAAAAGAGGCAAAGGTCTTTTTAGACTCAATAGAGCAGGATTACACCCTGCAGTTTCGCCGGTGTGCATTGGTTTTTGACTTTGAAAAAAATGGTACTGAAGCTCCGGATAATGAAGTTGGTATTGAATATCATCGAATAGGTAAAGATCTGATTCAGGCCTTGCTGGATGGTTGTATTGAGAAAATGACAGTAGAGGAAACTACCGGAGATCGAGAACCGACAACCTCTTTGAGTGAATTTGTTCTTTCTGCTGTGCCAAAACTTGAATCAGCCTCTTTTCTTGCCCCACATCGCGAGAGAACGTGTCTCTTGGGCTCAACAACCCCTCCGGAAGGAGATGAAGGAAGTCATGAGGATGCAAAATTACCTGAGGTCGAGATAGCAAAAACAACAACTGAAGAACCCCAGCCTGAGAGTGATTGTCCAGATCAAAAAAATACAGCCTTAGAAGATGAGGCAACCATGGAAGAGGAAGGGCAGAGTAGTGATGCTTTTCAAGAAGAGGATAGCACCAGTGAGAAGGAACAGCCTGTATATGTACCTTATGATGTCATGCTTGGTGTCAATGATAAATCTCCTCAATATGGATTACTTGGAGAAATATCAGGAAGACAGGTGGCTCTTGATTTGAATCATACCCATACCATCAGCTTATTCGGCGTACAGGGTGGTGGGAAAAGCTACACCCTTGGGTCTGTAATAGAGATGGCTTCCATGGCCATTGAACATATCAATGTACTTCCTAACCCTTTGGCCTCAGTGATTTTTCATTATAGCACTACTCAGGATTATGCACCTGAATTTACTTCAATGAATCGGGCCAATTCAGTAGAAGCTGAGGTGAAGATATTAAGAGAAAGATTCAGGGGGAATCCAACGGCCCTGCAGGATATTCTTATTTTGACCCCCAGTGACAAGGTGAGTGAGCGGCGCAAGGAATATCCGGATATTGAGGTTCAATCCATTGCGTTTTCTGCAACAGAGCTCAAGGCATCTCATTGGAAATTTTTGATGGGGGCTATTGGCAACCAAAGTATGTACATTCGCCAAATCAATCAAATCATGCGTAAGCTCAGGAATAACATTTCGTTACAGGCAATCGAAGAAGGTATTGAGGATTCTAGTTTGTCTGATCACCTGAAAGATACGGCCTTGACCAGATTACAGTTTGCCGGGGAATACATAGATGATAAGCAGGAACTACAATCTTTCATACGTCCTGGGCGACTGATTATCGTTGATTTACGGGACGAGTTTATTGAAAAAGATGAAGCTCTTGGCTTATTTTTGGTCATGCTGCAAATTTTCTCTGAGGCCACCAATGCCGGAACACCATTCAATAAGCTGGTTGTATTTGATGAGGCCCATAAATATATCGAGAATGATGATTTGGTTGCCGGCCTGGTCGAGGTAGTACGGGAGATGCGCCATAAAGGTACCAGCATCATGGTGGCTTCTCAAGATCCTCCTTCTGTACCAATTTCACTCATTGAGCTATCTACTCAAATTATTATGCATAAATTCAATTCACCAGCTTGGTTGAAACATATTCAGAAGGCGAATGCCGCTTTAGGGGAGTTAACATCAAAGAAAATGAGTCATCTTGACACAGGTGAAGCGTATGTCTGGTCAAGTAAGTCCAGTGATGATTCGTTTACTCGTGGTGCAGTGAAAATTCGATGTCGCCCCCGGGTGACACAGCATGGTGGAAGTACGAAAACAGCGGTAGGAAGATAGGCTATACATAAATTTAAGGTGAATACATGCAGGCAAGCCAACAAACATTTTCAAAGATTATTCAATCGGATAATGCTTATGAGCACTATCATATTCCTAAATTCCAACGTGCATATAGTTGGGGATTAAATAATTGGGAGGCTTTGTATGATGATATCAATGATAATGAGCCTGGCCATTTTTTAGGCTCAATCATTTGCATTAACGAAAACAAAAACCACATTCCTGGAAATGAAATAATTTTTGAGCTTATAGATGGGCAACAGCGCTTGACGACTGTTTCCCTGCTACTTGCCGCAGTTCATTACTGGTTGGATGCCCATATCGAAAGCCTTGAAGATGGTGAATATGATGAAGATGAAATAGATGAACTAAAAGCAAAAAAACGAAGTATCTCTAAACAGCTACTAAAAAAGAAAAAGAAGGCAAGCAAAAAAGAAGTAGGCAGTGTGAAAGCTGATGGAAAGGTTGCTTTCTATCGAGTGCAACCCTCAACTCAGGATTACAATTTAGCTGATTATCGGTACATTTTTTTTGATTGCGGGGTGATAAAAAAAGAGCCACCCAAAGAGCCTTATTTTGGCAATCGAAGAATGAGTAAAGCCTATGAATATTTTTATGACCGATTGCCTGACGACTTAGATGGTGTTGAAAATCTAATACGGAAAATCAACCAACTTATGTTGGTTTTTATCAGCGTCGACTCTCACTCTAATGCTTTCAAGCTGTTTGAAACATTGAACAATCGAGGTGTGCCGCTAACAGCCATTGATATTATAAAAAATAAAATGCTTGCTGAAATGGAGAAGCAGAAGGATGTCTCTGTCGATGATTCGTATGAGTTGTGGCAAGAATTATTGGATATGATTCCAGAGGGAAGTCAAGATAGATTTTTGCGCCAATTTTACAATGCATTCAAGCACAAAAAAAATATCTTCGTTAAAAAGCATCCGGGGAAAGCAACTTCCTCGGCTCTCATCGTTATCTACGAGTCACTGATAAATAAAGATGCCAAAGCCATTTTTGATGAACTCATAGATAAGGCAAAGATCTACAATCAGCTTATTGCTCCAGACGGGGAAGAAAAGCTTTCTCGAGAGCTCATTGAACTAAATCGTATTAGTGCAGCTCCTGCATACACTTTACTCCTTTATTTGTTGTCCATAGATGATGACTCCTTTGAGGATAAAAATACGATAAATTCTGTTGTTCGTCTTCTGCAGAAATACTACCTGCGCAGAAATATAACGAATATTCCAGGTACAAGAGACTTGGATCAGATTAATATTGACTTAGTGAATGTATGTGTCACAGCGTTGCAGGATGGCAATAAAATTGGGGTGCCGCTAATCGAAAAAGAGTTACTCAGCAACAGAGCCGAGCCCGCAAATCTTTCTGATTTTAGAGAGCATCTAAAGGATAATCTTTTTACCTATAATAGCTGGATGACCCGCTATCTGTTAATAAAAATTGATGAACAAGCACACTCTCGAGAATACAAGCCCGACCTCTGGAAAAGAAATCAAAAAGGACAATATGTCTGGACGGTTGAGCATGTTTTTCCTCAGGGAAGAAATATTCCAGAGGAGTGGATTAATATGATTGCAGGAGGTGACAAAGAAAAAGCCATTGAAATTCAAGAAGAGTGGGTCCATTGCCTGGGAAACCTAACCCTGTCTGGCTATAATTCCCGGTTATCAAACCATTCATTCCCAAAGAAACAATCAAAATCCAACATGACAGCTCTGGGGCAGAAGATTTCTATTGGCTATAAGAATGGGCTTTATTTAAATAATCTTATATTCAAAACTGAAGATGAGGAGGAGCAAAGTTTAGCATCCGCTACAACATGGGATACTAAGCGTATTGAAGCTCGGAACAAAATGATTACGGAGGAGATATGTCGAATGTATTGTTTTCACAGTGAGAAAAACGAATTGGAAGCTCTGTAAGATTGCCATCGCACATTGAAGGGCAATTTGTATTTGCGATATCTATCACGATAATTATCGTTTTAATTTGTTTACCCTGAAAAATAGGTAAATGTTTGAACTATAGAGGGACACTCATTTTTATGGAGGCAATGAGATGACTACAGGAACCATCATAATGATAGTGTGTACCACACTGCTTATTTTGTTAGGAATATTCTTCAAAAAAAACCTGGCCAAAAATGACAATCAAGATTCTGTTACTGATGACCATGCTAAAGGGCTGGATGGGATTTCCGGGGTGGTGGGAATGAGCACTAAGGATCTTGATATAGACTACGGTGAGGATTGAGTCGCATCCGACTTGTTATTTTTTCTCAAACACGCTCCCTTTAAAGAAGTCTTTGTCATTTTCAGGTGGTGTATAATCGGCATCGCCTCGAATGATCATACCGGAAGGAAGCACAATACCTTTTTCCTGCCTCTGGGGCTCTACCAAACTCCCTTCATGATAGAACGACTGATTACGGTAAAAATCATGTGTCTGTCTTGGCGGATCAGTTTTATTCTTACCGGCCATGTCTTTGACTATTTTTCCGGCAGTCGTGTGAATGCGTCCATTCCCTGATTCTTCTGTACGATTTCTGAGACGAATATCATCTGCCGGGTTGGTTACTGTTTTCGGGTTTGGAGTATCCATCGGTACATCAGGTGAAGGCGGAGACAAACGGCCCTCTTTGACACTAAATGTCTTTGCCCCTGCATCCATTGCAGCCATGCCAACGCTGTGCTTAAATCCGTTTGGTCCCTGAACCCGATTATTTGTCGCATTCATAGCCTCATGAACGGCAGCTGTTGTATTTCCCCATCCATACCCCTTGCCACTGACAAAGCCATTTATAATGTCATGTGTTCAACGACAATTATAATTACCGGTCAGCGACAACTATAATTACCGGTTCAACTTCTTAATTTAACAGAATTAATTTCTGTAAATATTTATTTTCTTCTTGCAAATCCCTACCAGTGTTTCTA
>CAMZKN010000119.1 GCA_947311315.1 uncultured Desulfobulbaceae bacterium
GATTTTCTTTGTCTTCTTTGGGAATGTTTTTGGTGAGTTGATCGAATGTGCTTTTCATGCTTCCCATCATACAAGGGCAGGGGTTCGAACGCACGCTTTATTTTACCAACACTTTTGGAGAAGTTACTATCACCCGCCTTGAACTTGAAAAAATTTGCAGGTTTTCGTTCAGACACTAAATAAGATAAAAAAAAATTCTACAACAAAACTCTGAGCTATAAGCAAGGTAATAGTTCTACGTAGCAACACCTAACGCGGTAAACCGCAAGTAAGTACCTTGGAGGTATATATCTATTTTCCAGTTAAATACTTCACTCAATTTCTTGTTTTTTATACCCCTCAAGGGGGTACTGAAAAGAGTCACGGCTTTTGCGGTGTAAGGTACTAATCCGTAAACACCTCCGAAACAATCAAACTCATTTGCTCAATAGTATATGGTTTTTGCAAATACGCGTTAATACCAAGGTCAAGTGCTTCTCTCGCTCGGTCATTTTCAGAAAACCCGCTGATAATAATTGCTTTTTGCCGAGGTTCCGTCTCCAATATTTTCCTGTATGTCTCCAGACCATCCATCCCTGTCCCCATAATCATATCGAGTAGCAAAAGATCCACTGACTGACGACATAGAAACTCAACCGCTGCTTCTCCACTGGAAACTGACCATACCCGATACCCAAGTTTTTCCAGAATGGCAGTTCCAATTTTTTGCTGTTCAACAATATCATCAACAATCAAAACAGTTTGGCCCAATCCCATTTTAAGATGAACATGGGCAGATAATTCCGATGATTGGGCAACTGGCGCCTTAGGAGCAACGGGAAAAAACAGGGTGATAGTTGTTCCTATTCCCGGAGTACTTTCAATATCTATACACCCGTTATGATCTTTCAGAGTTCCCCAAACGACTGTCATGCCAAGGCCGGTACCGCTTCGTCCCATCTGTTTACGAGTGTAAAAAGGCTCAAAGATTCTACTAAGAACATCCGGAGTCATACCAAAGCCGGTATCTTTAATTTTCAGAATAACATACTCTCCCGCCGGAATTATTTCATAACCGTCTACAGGGGCTGTCAACGTCATATCTTCTGTTGAAATTGTTATTATTCCCTCTTTATCAATTGTCTCAAAAGCATTAATCAATAGATTCATCACCACTTTCTGCAGATGAATTGACGATCCTGTCAGCTGCTGAAGGTCTGGAAACAATTGCTGTCGCACTTGAATACCAGGATTTTCCCGACGTAGTTTTGTATATTCCGGGCTTTGAAAGTATTCCATCAACACATCATTTAAGCAAACTCTATCTTTTACTATTACTCCTCTTCGGGCCAGTGCAAGCAGATCCTGCACTATCGCAGCCGCATTCTCCCCAGACTTTTTAATTGTAATCAATGGATTACGTAGCGGGTCATCTACAGGAAGATCCATCAACAACAGATCCGGATAACTCACAATACCTGAAAGAACATTATTGAGATCATGGGCGACTCCACCTGCCAGCTTGCCGAGCATTTCCATCTTTTGAGCATTGGATAATTCCAGTTCCAGGCGTCTTCGTTCCTTTTCAGCCTTCTTTCTTATCTCAATTTCTACCTGCAGTTTTTTGTTTATTTCAAGGAGATTTGCTGTCCGATCCGCCACCCGCTGCTCCAACCTGTTTCTGGACGACTCAAGTTGCGCTTCGTTTTTCTTCAATTTTTCAATCATATGAACAAGTGCTCCATGCGCCTCTGCTCTACTCTGCTCCAAAAGATATGAAAAAAATAAAACCACAAGAAAAGATGGGAGAAACCTGATGGCAAAATCGACAGTGTAAACATTAACAGCAGGAGAAGAGAGATCAAAAGCCAGAAAGAGAAGAGCAAAAAGGAAAAGCAGCAAACTGGCCAGACTTCCCCCTCGAACACCCAGCAAAAAAAACGAAAGAATAGGGTAGGTATACAACCACATAAAAGCAGTACTGTTAACCCCGCCTGTAAAAAAAAGATAGCAGAAGAACAGATTTGCGAGCCCTGCTCCAATACGAGAGCAAAACAATTGATTGCCACTGGTGCGCAAGTACCATACCAGAAACAACAAAACCAGAGCAATAAAGACATCAACAAAGCCAAGAATATGAGCTTTTTGAAGAAAAGCCACTGACGCCAGAATAAGCAGAAAAAAAACCGATACATGGGAGAATAAGTTAAAGAGTATTATTCTGCGCTTGATCTCGCTCCTGTGAGTATCGCGAACACCACTGTAAATTATGTTTCGAAAAAAACGGTTTAACGGTTTAATATTGTTTTTCATTCAACGTACCGATAAATAGACAATCCATCTCAGGTAAGATCAGTACAATCTTTCCGAACTGTTGTACCCTCCTCAGGAAATCGCATAACGTACTCTATAATGTAACGTCATTTTGTTGAAATTCAATGATTTTCTCCTCTTTGGCCGATCTTGTGGCATAAAATCATACACAAAACCCCATATATAGTCCTTGTAGTTAGAACAAAATGAGGTGATACTGTCACTTCTGAAACAATCAGTGTAAAATCAAATTGGTATCTGTATCGGGAGGATTTTGACAAATGATGAAGTACGCTCCTATTGAAAACAAAATCGTTTCTGCAAAACTGGCAATAGCAACCATAAAAAACGGCAGTAGGATATTTATTGGCTCAGGCTGTGGAGAACCGCAGCACCTGATTCACACCATGGTAGGCGATGAGAACATTAACGATATCATGGTATTCCAGATGCTGGCTTTTACGCTGTCTGATTATTTTACAGACGCATCTTTTTTGCAACGATTTTCAGTCAAACTTTTTTTCGTCACCAGGGAAATGCAACAAGCGGCTTTTGAGGGCAAGGTCGATTACATCCCGACCTACCTCGCCCAGCTCCCCTATTTTTTTAAAAGCAGGCAAATTGTGATCGATACGGTACTTATCCAGATCAGTCCACCGGACGCTTTTGGTATTGCCAGCCTGGGTGTCTCAGTAGACGTTACTCTTGAGGCGGTAAAAAATGCCAAAACCGTCATTGCCCAGATAAACCCAAAGATGCCACGAACCCATGGGGACGGATTTCTTCATATAAATGACATTGACTACCTTGTTCCTTACGAAGAAGAGCTCCTTTTTATATCCCAGGAAGCTGTTGATGAAAACATAGCAGAGCGCGTTGCCGGATATGTTAAAGAGCTGATCGATGACGGTTCTACTTTGCAGGTAGGCTATGGACATATGCCCTACACCCTGCTGAAATATTTCTACGATAAAAATGATCTTGGTATCCACACTCTGATGATTTCCGACTCATTTATCCCTCTTATCAAAGATGGTATCATCACTAATAAGAATAAAAATTTCATGACAGATCGTGCTGTTGCAACCTTCTGCATGGGATCAAGAACCGCATACGATTATATCGACAACAATATCCAGTTCTTTTTCGGTACCGCCGACTGGGTCAACAATACCGCAACCATCGGCCGCAATGACAATTTTATTTCCATCACCTCCGCTCTGGAAGTGGATCTGACCGGCCAGGTCTGTTCTGATTCGGTTGGCAGGCTTTTTTTCAGCGGTACAGGTGATCAGACAAATTTTATACGCGGTGCAACGCTGTCCAAAGGTGGACTCTCCATAATTGCCCTCCCATCGACTGCAAAAAATGGAACTGTCTCCCGTATCGTCGCCAATTTAAGCCCCGGTGCAGGCGTTGCCACCTTGAGAGCCGATGTCAATTTTGTTGTCACCGAATATGGTATTGCCCAGTTGAAAGGAAAAAGCATCCAACAGCGTGTAATCGAGTTGTGCCAAATTGCCCATCCTGATTTCAGAGAAGAGTTGATTGAAGCCGCAAAGGAGAATCATTACATCTTCTCCGATCAACTTCCACCACTGGCCGAGGATCTCATTTTCATAGAAGAATACAAAACCCGACTGCAATTGAAAAATGGCAAAACAATGTCGATACGCCCTCTTTTGCCATCCGATGAAATCGCCTATCGCAACTTTTTTTATTCGCTCAATGAAAACACCGTTTTCCTACGCTTTTTCCATTCGATTACCATCTTTTCACGAAAAATGGCTCAGGATCACTGGGCAAACATAGACTATCGAAAAATCATCTCCCTGATTGGTGTTGTGCAAAACAGAGGCAATAAAGAGATTGCCACCATCGGCACATATGCCGAACTGGATGAAAAATGGGCCGAAGTAGCCTTTGTGGTAAGAGAAGATTTCCAGCGCATGGGGATTGCAAAACATATCTTCAAAGCACTGGAGAAAATGTAACTTCTCCAAAAGTGTTGGTAAAGTCCATTCTAACCGTCGCATAGCATCTTACGAAAATCTTTAACCAGTGGAAGGCCATACATAGCTTTTA
>CAMZKN010000120.1 GCA_947311315.1 uncultured Desulfobulbaceae bacterium
CAATTATTCTCATTTTTGTTGGTAAGCGTTTTCTCGCGACTGGTACTTGTTTGTGAGATTTTTAACTGATTCTCAGGTAGCGGAGAGTAAGAATCTACAGCTGTACTCTTGTGTATCAGATTTACAAACACTGTCGCCGCTTGCTTTGGATCGGCAAAGAACGAAAAAAGGATACATTGTATGCATTCTGTGACTTTATGTGTCAGCGACCATTTGAAAAAGCCATTTTCTTGGCCAATTGAAACTGCCCTGTTCGTTGTTTCATTGTTTACCCACTGAAATGACAGGCCACCTGGTGGTTGTCTCCGGTATCGATAAGTTGTGGTTTCTCTTTAGCACAAATCGGCTGTGCAAGAGGGCAGCGGGTACGAAAGACGCAGCCGGAAGGCGGGTTAATGGGCGATGGGAGATCTCCTTCGAGTACGGTTCTCTGTTTCTCTTTTTCCAGATCAGGATCCGGTATCGGTACCGCAGAAATCAGTGCCTGGGTGTAAGGGTGCTTCGGTTTGAGGTAGAGACTTTCCTTGTCCGCTACTTCCATTACATTGCCTAAGTAAAGCACCATAATCCTGTGACTGATATGGCGAACGATGGAAAGATCATGGCTGATAAAAATAAGAGAAAGGCCAAAGGAGTGCTGCAACTCCTGGATAAGGTTGATAATCTGGGCCTGAATGGATACATCGAGTGCCGAAACAGGTTCGTCACAGACGATAAGTTTTGGTTTGAGGATCATGGCCCTTGCAACCCCGATACGCTGGCACTGACCGCCTGAAAATTCATGGGGGTAGCGGTTGATCATAAGCGGTAGCAGTCCCACACACTCCATCATCTCTCGCACTTTCTCCTTCTTCTGATTCTTTGACAGCTCCGGGTAATGTACAGTGAGAGGTTCAGCAATAATATTGCCAATGGTCATGCGTGGATCGAGGCTTGCAAGTGGATCCTGGAAGATAATCTGCAGTTCCCTGCGATAGTCTATCATCTCTTTTGAAGATAACCCTTCAAGATGTTTGCCAAGCCAGATAACTTCGCCCCCGGTTGGCTTAAGGAGTTGGAGTACGCCGCGGCCAAGCGTCGATTTACCACAACCGGATTCGCCGACTATACCAAGGGTTTCACCGGCAAAAAGATCAAAGCTTACGTCGTCCACTGCCTTTAATGGAACGGGCTTTTTGAACATTGAGCCTGAATGGATAGGGAAGTACACCTTTAAACCACGAACTGAAAGAATTGCTTCTTTGGCAGTACCGTTTGTTGTTCCACTCATGATACGTTCTCCAGATGACACGCTTTGGTTCGTCCTGCTGCAATTTTTTGCAGCAGGGGCCTTTGTTTGCGGCAAATCTCCATCGTATGTGTGCAGCGGGGCGCAAAGCTGCAACCGTCTGGCAGTGCCTGCAGGTTCGGTGGCTGTCCCGGTATGGTATAGAGGCTGGCGCGGCTTGAATCATCAAGACGCGGCATGGAGTCGAGCAGGCCTCTGGTATAGGGGTGTTGCGGGTCGTGAAAGAGCTCTCTTACTGCGGCTTCTTCAACTATGCGACCTCCATACATAACAAGTACCCGGTCGCTGAGGCCGGCAATAACGCCGAGATCGTGGGTGATCAGCACGGTGGCCATATTTAACTCCCGCCCGAGTCTGGCAATGAGTTCAATTATCTGAGCCTGAACTGTAACGTCGAGGGCAGTGGTTGGTTCATCTGCTATTAGTAGCTTGGGTTGGCAAAGCAGGGACATGGCAATCATTACCCGTTGCCTCATGCCACCTGAAAATTCGTGGGGATACATGCGAAAACGTTTTTTCGATTCAGGGATACCAACAAGATCAAGAAGTTCGATGCTTGCTTTTTCGGCATCTTTTTCACCCATGCCCCGGTGGGCCACCAGTACCTCAGTCATCTGTTTGGCGATGCGAAGATAGGGGTTGAGTGAGGTCATGGGATCCTGGAATATCATGGAGAATTCAACACCCCGAAGAGTATTGAGCTGAGCTGTGGAAAGACCAAGAATCTGTTTTCCTTCAAAGAGGACATCTCCTTCCGCCGTACCGTTTTTTGCCAGCAGTCCCATAATAGACATAAAGATCTGGGTTTTGCCGGAGCCGGATTCGCCAACGATACCAAGGCATTCTCCTGGTTCAATGTGAAAGCTCACATCATTGACAGCAAAAACTTCACCATCATGGGTATGGAATCGTGTCGTCAGGTTTTGTACATCGAGTAACATAATTATCGATCCTTGGGGTCGAGTGCGTCGCGCAGGCCGTCACCAATAAAGTTAAAACAAAACAGTGTGATAGCAAGAAAAACGGCTGGAAAAATAAGGAGCCACGGTGAGGATTCCATCTGTTTGGCGCCTTCTGAAATAAGTACTCCCCAACTGGTGAGTGGTTCCTGTATGCCAAGGCCAAGAAAGGAGAGAAAACTCTCTGTCAATATGACCTGGGGAATGGTGAGTGTCATGTAGACGATAACCGGGCCAAGAACGTTTGGGATGATGTGGCGAAAGATAATTTTCCAGTTGGATACGCCCACCGCATGGGCTGCTTCGATAAACTCTTTCTTTTTAATGGAGATGGTCTGGCCACGGACAATTCGAGCCATGGTGAGCCACTGCACGGCTCCAAGGGCAATAAAAATCAGAAAAATATTGCGCCCGAAAAATACCATGAGCAGAATAACAAAGAACATAAATGGCAGAGAGTAGAGGACATCAACAATTCGCATCATTATATTGTCGGTTCGTCCCCCAAGATATCCGGCCGTTGCACCATAAGTGACGCCGATAAGCAGGCTGACAAAGGTTGCCAGAATGCCGACAAGAAGGGAAACCCGAGCACCAAAAAGTGTGCGCACAAAGAGATCCCTGCCGTTGCCATCTGTGCCAAACCAGTGGTGCAGTTCAAAATTGGGCGGTCCGGGGAAATCATAGCCCCAGTCGGGATCATCGTAGGCCCAGGGAGAGAGATACGGGGCAAAGATTGCGAGGATGACAATGGTACCGAGAAGTATCATTGAGACAACTGCGGCCTTGTTATGAAAAAGCCTCCGCCTGGCATCCTGCCAGAGGCTTCTACCCTTGATTATTTGAGCGTCTTCTGGAACCATCTGTTGGTCTGGTGTACTTGCTTGTTGTATCACTATTCTACCTTCACTCTGGGGTCGAGGAAACCGTAAATAAGATCCACGACAAGATTCAAGGTTATGATGAGCAGTGCAAAGAAAATAACAACGCCCATAACAACGGGATAATCCCGGTTCAAGGCACCATTTACAAAATAGCGGCCGATACCGGGTATATCAAAAATAGCTTCAATGACCACGGAACCGGTGATTATTTCCGCCGTTGCAGGTCCCAGATAGGAGATAACCGGCAACAGGCCTCCCTTTAAGGCGTGCCTGATTACGACAATTCGTTCATTTAAGCCCTTGGCTCTTGCCGTACGGATGAAGTTGGAATTCATGGTCTCAACCATACTGCCCCTTGTCAGTCTTGCCACATAGGCGATTTGCGGTAGAGCAAGGGTTATTATCGGCATAACCTGGTAGGCAATTGCTCCACCTCCCCATCCGGCAACCGGCAGCCACGAGAGGTAGACGCCGAAGATGAGCGCCAGCAAGGGGGCCATCACAAAATTTGGTATGGCGATCCCCGTCATCGCCGTCCCCATCACCATATAGTCAAAAACTGAGTTCTGTTTTAAAGCAGCAATGGTTCCTGCAAAAACTCCGACAAAAATGGCAAGCAGAATAGCTGACATGCCAAGTCGAAGACTGACGGGAAATCCGGTGGTGATCAGGTCGGTGACGGTAAAATCAAGATACTTATATGAAGGGCCAAAATCGCCGTGCATAATATTTATCAGGTAGTCAAAGTACTGTTCGTAGACCGGTTTGTCGAGATTGTAAGCACGGAGAATATTTGCTTCAATTTCAGGTGGTAACTGCCTTTCTCTGTCAAAAGGGCCACCTGGCGCCAGGCGCATCATAAAAAAAGCGATGGTTATAATGAAGAGAAGTGTTGGGATCGCACTGCCAATGCGACGTAGTGTGTAGGCGAGCATAGTCCTACTCCTGGATGTTTAAACACAATAAACACGTCGCCCCGAAAGTTAGTCGACTTTCGGGGCGATGATAGCGGGATACTATTGTAAAGTGATGTAACGACAACGATGGACATTTTTCGGGTTGTCGATAAAACCCTTAACTTTTTGGGAAACAAGTGATTTTGACACGTAATGATAGATAGGAATGATGGGCAGGTCTGCCATGGCCTGGGCTTCTGCCTGACGCATTAATTCGCTGCGTTTTTTCAGATCGGCAGTTCCTTCTGCTTCGAGCATCAGTTTGTCAAAGTTTGCGTTGGAATAGCGACCATAGTTATTGGCGCCGGTACGGGTTTCGAGAAGGTAAAGGAAATTCTGGGCGTCATTGTAATCAGCAACCCATGCGGCCCGTGCAACTTGAAAATCACCCTGTTTGAGGTCGGCATAATGCACCTTTACTTCAGAGTTAAACAGTTCAGCTTTTACACCAATTTGCTTCCACATGGAGGCAACGGCAACGGCGATTCGCTTGTGGTTCTCAGAGGTATTGTAGCGTAGTGTGAATTCCAGCGGATGATCAGGGCCAAATCCGGCCTCTTTGAGCAGTGCTTTTGCCTGCTTGATTCGTTCGGGATAGGGGATATCTTTCCAGTCAACTTCGGCACCTTTATCATAGTTTGCCATGCCGGGAGGAACAAAGGAATATGCGGCAATTTCCCCGGTCTTCAATACTTTATCTACAATTGCTTCACGGTTGATAGCCATGGCCAACGCTTTACGAACACGCAGGTCAGTAAAAGGTTTTTTGGTAGTATTGATGGGATAGTAATAGACACCCATATAAGGTGCAATTCTGGTTTCTTTGGGCAGATTTTTTCGTAACCAGTTAATCTGATCTGAAGAAAAATCGAGAGCGATATCAATTTCACCGGCGCGGAATCGTTTTTGTACTGCAGTGCGATCTTCCTGGGTGTAGAAGGTGAGGTTGTCGATGGAGACATCAGCAGCATCCCAGAATTCCTGGTTTTTGGTCAGCTTGATATTTGTATTAGGTACCCAGTCTACAAGAGTATACGGGCCGTTGACTACCATATTGCCGGGCTTGGTCCAGAGCTTGCCATATTTTTCGAGTACATGTCTGGGAACAGGGTAGGCAGTATAATGGGTGAGCAGTTCCAGAAAATATGGAGCTGGACCTGTGAGTTGGATTTCCAGAGTGAGATCATCAAGGGCTTTAACAGCAAGCGTTTCAGGTTTTGCTTTGCCGGTATTGACAGCTTCAGCACCTTTAATGATGTAGAGCAGGGAGGCATATTCAGCCGCGGTTTCGGGCAGGAGAATTCGTCGCATAGAATAGACGAAATCGTTGGCAGTAAAAGGTGTGCCATCAGACCAATTACTTTTTCTAAGTTTAAAAGTGTAGGTTTTACCATCTTCTGAAATGGTCCACGATTCAGCTACACCAGGAATCGGTTCGGCTTTGATGTTTTCAGCGGTAAGGCCAACGAACATTTCACCGACAACTGCACTTTCCCATGTTCCACTAACTTTGTGGGGATCGAGTGAGGCGGGCTCTCCCATGCTGGCAATACGAAGATCACCACCGGCGAGGGCTGACTGACTAAAAAAAAGTGTGAAAAAAAGAGCTGAGAAAAGGAGTGGGCGGAACTGGAACAGTTTGCATCTGAGAGTTTTTTGCATAATTGTCCTCCTGGGATACTTGAATAATGGTTGAATATCAGAAATCTGCTTTTGCCAAATGAGGCTGGTACATATTTGCAACCTTGATTTTAAATGTAAAGGGGTGAAAGAATGTGTTTATCAATAACTCTATTGCAAAATGAATCTAATCTGAATGATCTTTTAAGACAAGGCCTGAACAACGTTTTATTTTACGGAAAAGGTAATAATCACAAGCTGGTTAGCCGATGTCGCTTCCGATTGTTCTTTTTGATTGTATACAATATTCCGATAAAGAGTGTGCTTTAATAGTATGCAATAGTAGGATAAACTTACACTTCCTGAACTGATTTCGAATAGGGATATGAATAAATTGATGAGAATAAGTTGAAGTGCGGAATTCGTAGTAAGTGCTGTAAAAAAAAGACGAAGACAACGTTTTTGGATGCAAAGTATAGGTATGTTTGCAGTAATTGTCGAATGATAACAATAGAAATTATTGTTTGACAGGTGAAACCTGTTTCAGCGTTTCCATATATGCGGCACTCAACTGTTCTGCTCTTAGAACATACTCCCTGTTGTCTTTTGTCAGGTCATTGGTGATGAGTCTGTGATACTCCTCAGGGATATTGTTTGTATCAATTTTAGCCATCATTTTTAATGCGGTTTCTCTGGTGTACCTTTTGGGCAGTTTTTCCATGAAAACTCTGGCGGCCGAAGGGTGGGAAACAAAATCTTCAGAACCAGCGAGAATCACACCGTTTAAAAAATGAACCTCTCGTGCTGTATCAACGGGATTATTTGTGGCGATCATCACGACTTCATCATGGCGGTCATACTCCGTTTCCATTACGATATGGAGATTAGATCGTACGGCAAACAGGGTCCCGGTATAATGGTGATATTGTCCACCCCGCAGGCTTGTTACAGTGATGCCAATAAATGGAACTTGCAGGGTTTTGATGTGTAGCAGGGCAATATGTACTCTTGGGATATTGCTGATGGAATAATTGTATACAAGGTAAAAGCCGTTTATTTTGTAAAACAAACGTTCAAGGAGTGCTGGCTTAAATCGCGAAAAAGCATTGAGTTGCAGGCTGCCTGCAAGTTGATCTTTTACGCGTTTTTTGTAAATTTCTTTATGTTTGGCAGAGGTTCTGTTCTTGCTTGCCAGTACGTCAGTAAAATTCTCAAAATCGAGATAGAAATCCATCGTATCGATGCGCAAAACCCTGGCGACAAGTTTTAGCTTGCTCTTACTGGGACGGTTCTTTCCAGTTCTCCATGCCTCAAGAGTCACAGAAGTGATATTTTTTCCATAGGTATCCGCTGCAATGGCAATGATGTTCTCGGGAGGGATTACCATCAAAGCAAAACGGATTTTGCTTTCAAAATTTTCAATATCTCCTACACCAACGTTTGCCATTCTTTAAACCTCATTTGCAGAATCGTTTACTTGGAACCTGCATTTAGGGACAGGCACTAGATTGGATACCATCGGTAATTATATTTCTACAATTCAGGTTGTTCATTATCCTGCTGTATCCGCACTTCTTTTTCAAGAATATCCAACTGTCTTTTCATACCGTCAAGCCTGTTCACCAGTCTATCTTTTTCCTCACCTTTAACACTTTTTAAATCGTCTTCCACACGCTCGATATGTTCAAGCAATTGGGTTTTCTTGCTTTCAAGTTGTAAGACTTTTTCTGCCTTATCAAAAACGATATCCTCTGCTGCAACGGTTTTTGTCTCTATTGCATCAACCACTTGCTCGGGGATTTCTCGCTTGGCTGATTTTGTTTGTCGTTGATTCATATATGTTGGAGACATTATCTCAATGTCTTCGTGATGTAAAACATCTAAAATATTTTGATGGAGATTGGATTTTGTCGTTATCAGGCCCCTGGCTTCAGCGAGAACACCGGAGATCCGATATGTAATTGAATAATTGCCAAGCTCAATAATGTGAACAAACGGTGCGGTTAAGCCACTTTCTGTTGCTGCCTTCTTCAACAAAAGACTGACGCGGGAGTGGTGAATGCTGTAGCCAAGTGATAATGTTGTGGAAACAATTGCATCAGAATCCGGCACTGTTGATACAGCCGACAACATCAAATAACTGTTGGGAATGGTAACTAATTCACGATTCGAGGACTGAATTTCTGTATGGAACAATCCCCTTTCGGTCACACGACCAAAATGATTTTTGACAGAGATAAAATTACCGAGATGAAACGGATTGGTGATCCTGAGTAGAATGCCTGCCATCAGATTGGAAAAGATAGTACTGGAAGAAAAAGCAAGAGCACCTGATACCACCAGGCCAATGAGACCTATGATTTGGCTCCTGGAGCTTTCCCCAACTGGTAAGGAGAGTACAACACCAACGACAGCAACAAGTGTTAAGCCAATTAATATGAGCTGTCTCGGAAAGAGTTTTTCACTGCCAAGTTTTGTTTGATTACCAATGAAGAGTTTATAAACTGAAAAAAGTAGAACAGAAAAAAACACTACTATAATAAGCATCGGTGAAAACGATGTTATAATCTCTGCCAATGATTGCTTAATTCCCATTCTTCCTCCACGTTCTGTTACTGAAAATAAACAGTTTTCTCAAGAGTCTAAAGAAAAAATCTATTCCCTCTAACACTCTTCTGCAAGGGTAAAGTATGAAAAATACAAAACAGTGTTTGCGGAAATCTTGCTCGCCATCACCATGAAAAGTGGAACGGTAGAGGATATCCCGACGGCCTGAAGGGAGAAAAATTCCTTTCTTCGCACGAGTCGTCGCAATTGCTGATCTGTATATGCCTTACGTCTAAAAGACCTTATAGGTCTGGATGCATGAAGAGCTTGCGGGGCAATTCTTGAGACGTCAGGGACACAATTTGCCCCAGTTCTTGTGCAGATTTTTGAGGATTGTGCAAATTGTTTAGATTGGTTCCCAGGAGTTAAAAAGCTCCTTTTCTCAAAGGAGCTTTGGCGTATATCTTACTATCAAAAACATCTTATCCGTAAACCAGTTCTCCACCGGAGTACCCAAGGCCACCAGCGCAGGCCAGGCAAAGGAGATAGATTAACAGCAGCTTTTTGGTTGGGACACCTTTCTTTTTGAGTATTACGGATGTGGCAAGTAAAGCAGTAAGTGTGCCACCAAGTACCATTTTCGCAACAATTAAACCACTCCACTCACCTTCCTGAAACTGTTGCCAGTCAAGTATCCCTGCACTGATTACCGGAATAACGGCAAGTAGTGCGAAAATTGAACAGTGATAGGCTGTTTGACTGAAATTTGGTTTTTTCCAAACTATGCCAAGCAGTGAGAAGGTAACCATTCCAATGATCATCCCCATGGGAATATGGGTAAGCATTGGATGGAGGGGGTGACTGAATCCTAAAGTTTCAAGCAATGAGTAGAGACGTTCAATCATAAAAACCTCCTTTTAAGAGTGAGATGAAATTGAGTCAGATCACAGGTGGAAATTATATTTATCTTACCATTTAAGTAAACAATAATCATTACTATAAAAATGGTAGGAAAATTTTAGAGTAATCAGTTTATGGTTGTTTTTCAGAAAGAGTTCCAAGAAATCCGGGTTCCACCTGATAGGATTGGTTTTTATAAATAAAAGAGCCGATAAAAAGATCCGCACCTCTGGCTGTTAGCAGTTTTGTAGGAATAAATTTTCCCACGAGTTGAAAAGGGTCACGGACTGATGTCTCACAGGAGATGACTTTGACTGCAGGAGTGAGGAGGAAAGTGTGTTTTGTTTTTTGCACATAGAGCATATTTCCTTCCAGTACCACCTTATTGGCTCTGAGAAGTGCTTCTAAGTTGTCTTGAAAAAGGAAAAGTCTTTTTTTCATAGTATCCTGCGAAAAATCTATATTGTTTCCAATGTGCGGATAATGATTCAAGTATCAGGGAAAAGCAAGAAAAATCAGTGAGTGGGGCAGTTGCCGGTTTACTCAGGTTACCTGGGGAGTGTCGCGTGGAAGAGTTGCAGGATGTCTTCTCTTGTATTCTCAGGTTGGTTAAGCAGGATTACAAATGGTTTGAGGGTTTTTTCATGTAAATAACCGGCAAAACTGAACACATTGCTCAATGTACCGCTTTTTAACACTCTATCATCTTTTTTACTGAGAAGGTTCGCATGGGGTTTAAAGCGTTCAAGTATTTGAAGAAATGCCAGTGGAGTAATGCTATTTTGCCGGGAAAGCCCGGAACCCTCGACCATGCAGATCTGGCTGCTGGTAAGCTTAAGGGTAGAAGTTAAGTAGTGGTTCATGAATCTGCGGGATTTCTCCCATGTCGCCGGAAATTGAAAAGTGGCAGCTCCACAGGCAAGAAAGAGCTGGTTGGCGATAAAATTATTGGAGTATTTCAGACAGGCTCTGATAATTTCCTCAAGAGTTTTACTGCTGTAATGGATATATATCGGCCGGACGTCAGGAGGTGTTTTTTTTTGTAAAAAAAGGCCGTTGGTGCTTATATTGTTACGTTTGAACTGCGCAGTAAAAAGTTCACCCGCATAACGTAATGGCAGGGATGTATTGTTGTCATCGAATGCACTGACGTTTACGCGATAAGAACCTGGAGAAAAGTTGTTCGCAATTTCACGCATTAACGGAATAAAAGGGGTTTGATCTTCTCCTGATGAAACACGATTTTCCTCTGAAAGAGTAAAAGGAAGGGCATTAAAATTAACGGCCAGAGCACCATTTGGAGCGTCATAGGGATTGCTGGAGTTTTGCGACCCGGGAGTGGGGGTGAGCAGATGGAAATTGCTGTCATCAAGGTAGATTGATGACAGGTTTTTCACACCTCTTTTACGGAGTTCTACACCAATATCCAGAACCGTTTCTGATGTGAGAAAAGGGTCACCAAACCCCTGAATGTAGAGATTGTTCTTCTTGTCCAGGAAAAAACGTGTTTCAAAACGATAGTTGTTTCCTAAAGTCTCAAGGGCCGCAAGGCAGGTGAGAATTTTAAGAGTTGAGGCCGGTACAAAGAGTTCGTTGCCCCTGAATTGAACCACACCCGTTTTTGTCGTAAAAGCGTAGCCACCATTACTGATCAATTGGGATATGTCAGCAGGTCTCGCATAAAGAAATCCAGGAAGCAGGAAAACGCAGCCCATGGATACGACGAAGTAAACGAATTTTTTTACAAACGAAGTTGTCACGTTCATTTTTTTATAAAGGGTTACGCCGTATCCATATTGATCCAGCCGGTTTTAAGGATCTTTGTGTTCATAATGGTATCACTGTCCAGCTTGAGTATTGCTTTTATGGCCTCAGCAGGTTTGATACCCGGCTGAGTGGCAGCATTGACCATTGTCAGCGTAACCGAGTCTGTTTCGATTAGCTCAAATGTTTTGATAAGTGGCCGAATGTCTATCTCCCTGGTCTTTCCTTTTCTCGTTTTGGCAATGAGATAATGAGATGAATCGATAAAATCTTTAGATGTCTGTTTTTCCTGCTCTGTAAGGGGACGGTTGAGGGTGAGTGTATAAGAAACCAACATGTTTTGGGCGATTCTCCCGGAGTGGAGTTCGATTGCAAAAATTTTCAGGCCGGGGGGAAGCTTATCGTTGAGTTTTTGGGCAGTGTCCTCAGGGTTTTTAAGGGGTTTGGGAAGATCCATTATAAAGAATTCGTCAAGACTCTCGGTACCTACAGGTAATGCCGGGCCAAAGGATACTTTGGGCGAAGGGTTAAAACCCTGGCTGAAATGGGTGACAATTTCTGCTCGCCGGAGTGAGCGGAAGACAACCTGAAGTATTTCAAGGTGACCGAGATAGCAGATATCACCGATTCTGGAATAACGAACCATATATTTAAAATGGCTCATCTCGTCAACGGGCGGGCGATGATTCTGGTTTGAACGGTCTGCTCTGGTCTCTTCAGTATCATTGCTCTCTGCATTTCCCGTGCGGTTACAAACTATTGGCTGGATTGATTTGAAATCGCAAAGTCCACATTTCTGACAGGCATGATACCTGCAATCGGGGGTATACACTTCCTCTTTTGCTTTGGCCAGCTCATCTTTTAAAAACTGCAGATCAACGCCGGTTTGGAGATGTTGCCAGGGGAGTATCTCGTCGATGTTACGTTTCCGCAGATAGTCATCGAGATTGAGTTCGCATGTTTTTGCAGACTCCTGCCAGCGCCTGAGACTGAAATGTTCATCCCAGCCGTCAAGCCGTGCTCCGGCACGCCAGGCCGTTTCAATGAGTTGTGCCAGTCGTCGGTCGCCACGGGAAAAAACGCCTTCCAGGTAACTGATTTTTGGGCTGTGGTACCGTAGATTGGCACCTTTACGTGGCAGGCTGTTTCTCAACTGGTATATACACTGAGTACTTTCTTCCACTGTGAGTTGCTTTTCCCATTGAAAGGGGGTATGCGGTTTGGGGACAAAGGTTCCAACACTGATATTTACCTGCTTTTTCCCCCGTGCCTGCCCTTTATTCAGCTCTACTATTGTTTTTTTAACAAGCTCTGTAATCGAATCTATATCCTCTTTGGTTTCTGTCGGCAGTCCAATCATAAAGTAGAGTTTAAGTACCTTCCAGCCAAGAGAAAAAGCGTCTCGACAGGTTGCAATGAGGTCTTCTTCAGTGATACCTTTGTTTATTACCCGCCGCAGTCGTTCGCTGCCTGCCTCGGGCGCCAGGGTAAACCCAGTTTTTCGAACCCTTTTGATCTGGTCCATGATGCTCGGGGTGAGAGTGCCTACTCGCATTGAAGGCATGGCCACTGAAACAAAATTATCGGCAAAGGTATCCATGAGGGTTGGTAGCGTCTGTTCCAGGCATGAATAGTCACCGGTAGAGAGTGAGAGCAGGGCAAGTTCATTAAAACCTGAATCTTTAATACCTGTTTTGGCAAGTTCCACTATTTTTCCAGGGCTTCGTTCTCTTACAGGCCTGTAAGTGATACCTGCCTGGCAGAATCTGCAACCGCGTGTACAGCCTCTTGCCACTTCAATACCCATTCGATCGTGCACAATTTTTGCGTTTGGTACGATGGGATGGAGGAGATGATCTATCTGGTTAATATCCGCAAGTATCCTGCGGGGAACGGTGTCTTTTTCGCCTCCCTTTCGGTGTATTGCCAGGACATGACCATGTTGATCATATTCCGGCTGGAAATGAGAGGGGATATAGATGCCTTCAATCTGTGCAAGTTCCTCAAGAAGTTCCTCTTTGGAGAGTCCTTTGTTTTGGATCCTGTCTATGGTTTCTGCGATATCAAGAATGGCTTCTTCACCATCACCGAGAAGAATGGCATCAAAAAAATCTGCAACAGGTTCGGGGTTAAAAGAGCCGGACCCACCACCTATGACAAGAGGATATGATGTATCCCTGTCGCAGGCGTAAAATGGGATCTGTGCCACATTGAGAAGCGTGAGAATATTTGTGTAACAGAGTTCATAGGGCAGAGTTATACATATGGCGTCAAAATCTGTCAGGGGTTTTGCCGATTCCAGAGTGGTGATGGTTTGCTTACTCTCGATTAATATTTTTTCTGCATCAATATCCGGGCAATAGCATCTTTCCGCGAGAATATTCTCCTGGTTATTGAGAATATGATAGAGGATCTGAAGTCCCTGATGTGACATGCCTACTTCATAGATATCAGGAAAAATCAGTGCAAAATGAACATCGACTGATGTCCATGATTTTTGTACAGAGTTATATTCATGGCCGAGGTAGCGACCTGGTTTAGTAACAGCGGGGAGAAAATTTCTTTCAGTCATGCGGGGTTCCATTGGGTGTTAGCGTTATAATACAGTGATTTTATTCGTTAGCTCCTTCATTTACTGAAAATCTGTTGACTTTTCAAGTCAGGATGATGTAATCAAAAGAGTTGTAGTGAACTATTATTATAAATATTCGTTATAATATCAAAAAGGATGTGTCCCATGAAGTCGTTATTGTTTCGTCTTATTGTTTTGTCTTGCTGTATACTGTGGCTTCCTTCAATGGTATATGCGGAGGCCGGTGAGGCAGTCAAAACGACAAAGATTGAATCAATTTCATATAAGGTGGAATCAGACACAAAAGAGAGCATTACTTTTGTGTTGAGTACACCTGTTACAGCAAAAATATTTACTCTGACCGGCGAGAAACCTCGTCTGGTTATTGATTTTCCTGAAACCGGATTTTCAGGAAAAAACAGTATCCCTGTGGTTAACGGGAATTTTGCCAGGGCCATCAGGATCGGTATCCATCAGAAGCCCGGACAAAAAATACGAGTCGTTGTTGATCTTTCAAAAGAAACAGCTGTTGATCATAGTCAGATTTATTCAGAGGACAATAAAAAACTAACCATTGTTCTGCAGCCTGTCGATGATACAACGTCTCAGCCTGTTGATAGAGTTAAAAAGAAAAACAAAAAGAAAAATGGTGAGAAATTACCTGCAAGAGAAGAACTTGAAAAACGACCTTTGGAGCAAAAACCGGTTCCCCCTGTTTTTTCTGTAAAAGAAAAAGATAAAAAAGAAACAGCTCCTGTTGTTACTGAGCCAGTGACAGCAGCTCCCACAATACTAGACGTCACTTTCGACGATTCGTCAAACCGTGGAGAGATGGTGCTCCTGCGCCTCAATGACTTTTATCCACCTACGGTTTCAGCTATTGAGAAAGACACACCCAAAGTATTATGTGAATTTCCAAATATGAAACTGGGTCAGGATGTTCGAAGTGATATTCCTGCAAACGGGAAGTATGTTGAGCGCATTCGTACCCAGCGAGATGATGAGGCCGGTAAGGTAAAGGTGATCCTTGATCTCTCACCGGACAGGGATTACGATCTGCAACAGGTGTTTTTTAAAAATGACAATCTTTTTGTACTTATTGTCAATGAATTACCTCTGCAGAAGGATGGTGTTGAGGGTACTTTACAAAATTAAGTGCATGTTCGGGAAGAACTACTTTTTTTAAGGTACCGCGGTTGTTTGTATTTTCTATGGCATGAACTGTCTGATGTATCCTTTTGGGATTGGCAGGCTGTATTTCTTTTGTTCATTGGTGAACTGGATATCGGAGAGTATAAGGTCGATTGTCACCCCATAGTCAAGCCCTGAAAGGGTAATTGCAAGAGGCTGTTGACACGGTGTGTCTGCTCTTTTGTTCCCGTAAGTGATCCTGGCAACTATATCTCCCTTTTTATCTTCCAGCAGACGTTCCAGGTATCTTCTATTTTCCGTATCCAGCAGCAGATGACTTGTCGTTGTCTTTTTTCCATTTGTATATTCAACCGTTACCCATAATCCCCTTGCCTCTTTGTCTTGTCTGATAGCAGTAATTTCAGCCCCACGCATTGTATTTCTGCCGGTGAGCCATTCTCCCCAGTTGCCACTGAGAAAGGCGAGCGGGATATGGTTGCGGATAAAGAAGGATCGGAGGCTTCCTGCCAGGTATTTTTTATCATTTGTGTTTATGATTTGAAAGGAACTGTTATTTCCTGCAATCATGAACATGGGTTGACCAAAGGGATTTGTCACAATAAATTTGTACGATGAAGGCAATGAAAATTGAAGGTATCCGCTTATTGCCTCTTTATCAAATGGGCCTGTATAAAAAAGTGAAAGGTCGCCGTCAAAACTCTGATCACATGTCTCCTGTTCTTTGGCTAATGCGATGATAACTTTGAGGGAATCATCAAAGGTCTCTCCTTCCATAGGAGCTTCCCAGGGCTTTATCGCGCAGCCGGAAATCAAGAGGAAGAGCAGCAGTGGAAATATATAAAACATCACCAATATGAAAATCCTTTTTGATTTTCTCTTAAAGAATTTCCAGGGAGTTTTGCCGCTCTTCAACGGATTATTTTTTCCTAAGTGCATTTATTTTTTTCTTTACCGCAGATTTCTTTTTCCTGCTTTTAAACATTTGATATGCTTTGGAATAAATATCAAGAGCCTTTGAATAATTTTTCTGTGCCCGGTAGACATCACCCAGGTGATCATAGATATGGGGATCTCCTGGTTGGAGTTCAATTGAGCGTTCAAGGTGCACGGCCGCCTTATCAAGTTTTCCAAGGCGATAGTAGACCCAGCCAAGGCTGTCCATAATATAACCATTATCAGGTTTAAGTGCGATTGCCTGTTGGATGTATTGGAGTGCCTGGTCAAGGTGGATATTATTGTCCGCCCACGTATATCCTATAAAATTAAGTGCTTCCGGATGATTCGATTGCAGTTTGAGAACCTTTTGCATTGTTGTCATAGCCTGCTTTGTTTTGCCGCTCCTCTCAAGCAGAAGACCATATTCAAAGAAAAGTTGAGGATTGTCAGGGTAAAGTGCGACAGCTGAATCCATAAGTGTAATTGCTTTTCCATTCTCTCCTTTATCCTGATAGAGCACGGAAAGAAGCGCGTAAAAGAGTGGACTTCTTGATGGGTCTTCGGCAATATGTTTTTTCAATACATTTATGGCTGCATCAATTTGACCTTCTTTGCGAAATATCCTTGATTGGAGGTAGACGGCGTCTTCGAACTGTTCCTCGTCACTCGTAATAGTCTTTAAATATTTATGGGCTTTGTTAAAATCATTTTCCTGGAACGCAAGTAAAGCCAGGAGGTAGTCGGGTTCTGAGCCGTGTTGTTTTTTACTGAGCTTTTGCAGGATAGATTTCGCCCGGTTAATATCGTTTTCACGAAGTAATATTTTGCTTATGATAATGTCGATTTTATCCGGATTGCTACTGATCGGCTTGATTGATTCCAGTTCTTTGAGTGCTTTTTCATTTTGTGATAAATCGAGAAGTGCCTGAACGCGACTCAATGCTGCTTTTTCGTCCAGGGGATCATTTTGGGTGATGGTTGTATAGATGCGCAAGGCATCATTAAATTTTTTCCGGCTTGTGTAAAACTGGCCAATTTCATAGGCCAGTTCTTTGGACCAGTTTAATGCCAGGGCTTTTTGGTATTCTTCTTCCGCCTTTTGATCTTTTTTGGTGCGAGAGAGAAGACGGGCAAGATAAAGACGGGAAAAATAGGAACTGTTGTTTTTTGAAAGTAGCTTTCTGAATACTTTTTCAGCGATCTCGAATTGCTTTTGATGGGTGTACAGCAAACCGAGCCGCAGTTGAACACCTTCATTTTCCGGCGAACGTTTAAGCAGTTCGTTATACAGTGCGATTGCTTTATCGGTTTTGTTTTGTTGCACATAAATATTGGCCAGGAAAAAACGATAATTATCGTTACCTGGATTAGTTTCTATACCAGCTTCCAGCAGCGTAACGGCTCTTTCATCTTTTCCCATTTTGAGGAGTAATAGAGGAAGTTTCTCTTTTATATATTCGGCATGTTGATCACAAATCAGTGCTTTTTCATAAGCTTCCAGAGCTTCAGGGTATTGGAGTTGAAATTCCGCATGGGTTCCCCAGAGAAAATAAAAATAGGAGCAGGCCAGATCGGTGTCTTCATCCTGAGTAACTGTTACAGTTCTGGAACCGGCACAGGATGTAAGGAAAATGCAGCAGATGAAAAGAGGAATGCTTCTGTAGTTCATTGCTTAATCCGCTGGGAGGAAGGAAATGTTTCGAGTAGCGGGAGAACATGTTGCAGGACAATCTTATGTACAGTTTTGATGGAACCTGTGGCATCTATGGCTTGAATGTAGGGTCGGTTAAGGGAAGAAAAAATCTCGGCTACTTTTTTTAAAGTATCAAGTTGTTCGAAATCGTTTAGAGTTTCACCTCTGCCATGAACAATCCGTTCGGATCCTGTCTGCAGGGGGGCCTGAAAGAGAAGTGCAAGGTCAGGATCGGGTGCAAAACTGTTTCGTCTCAGTATTGTTTCAGGGTCAAAACCAGCAGCACCCTGATATGCAGCAGTTGAAAGAAAATATCTGTCGCAGAGAACGATTTCACCTTTTTTGAGGGCAGGTGCGATGAGCTTCTCGACATGCTGTTTTCGGTCATCGAGGAAGAGCTTGAGTTCTTCTTCAGGACTGGACATGGTACGATTGGTGTACAGTTGGCGAATTTTTGCACCAAAACTACCATCTGTAGGCTCCCTGGTGCTGATGACAGGATAGTGGTGTTTTTGGAGGTACTCTCCAAGTAACTGGTGTTGCGTTGATTTCCCGGTACCATCGGTGCCTTCAAAAACAATGAGCAGGCCACTTCTCTTGTGAATAGTCATTATGAATTTCCTGTTGTTTGAACTGTAGCTCTGTTGGTGCTGATATCTGCTGCGAGCTGTACAGCCTCGCTGAGACTTTCGGGAGACGCAACGCCTTTGCCGGCAATATCATAACCGGTGCCGTGGTCAACAGACGTTCGGACAATGGGCAGGCCGAGAGTGACATTGACACCATCGTGAAAATGAAGCAATTTGAATGGGATGAGTCCCTGATCGTGGTACATGCATACGACCGCATCAAAATCTCCTTTTGTTGCCTTGAAGAAAACTGTATCGGGCGGATATGGACCACTGACCTCAATATTTTCTTTACGGGCTTTTTCGATTGCTGGAACTATTGCCGACCCTTCTTCAGTGCCAAAGAGATTGTTTTCCCCGGCATGGGGATTAAGACCGGCAACAGCGATTCTTGGTCTTGCAATACCAAAATCATTTCGCAAAGCATCTGAAGTGATCGTAATTAAGTTGAAAACTGCGTTGGGTGTGAGTAACTCAGGAACTTTCGCAAGTGGACAATGGATAGTGACTAGCGTTACCCTCAGGCTTTTTCCTGCCATCATCATAGCGTAATTGGAAGAAGATGTGAGGTCGGCAAGCATCTCCGTATGGCCGGGAAAATTGTAGCCAGCATTGTTGAGAGCGTCTTTAGAGATTGGGCAGGTGGTTATGCCATGTAAAAATCCATCCTGAGTGAGGCGTACAGCTGTTTCAATGTAGTGCACCATAGCGTGTGCAGTAGCGTTGTTTGGTTGGCCCCATTGGATTGTCTGTGCATTCAGGTCTGAGACAGACAGCACTGGCGTTGTGCCTTGAATCGGTTCGCTACCCGGTTGCCACGAAATGCAGGAGTCTTGCAGATTTAACTCGGTGGCACATCTTTTCAGGACGCCAATATCGCCTATAACTATGGGCTGGAGACCAGCAGGCCACCGGCGCGCCATATAATATCGAAGAATGATTTCCGGACCAATCCCGGCGGGACAGCCCATGGTGATTCCTATAGTAGTCATAAAATATACTGTACCGTGAAAATGGAGATATGAAAAGAAGGGAAGTACACACGCCTGCAAAAGGTTAACTTTGCAGGGAACCCTTATATGTAAAGCTCAAATGCATTTTTAATATGATCAATTTCTGTTTTACCATCAGCAGGAAGAGTTATACCAATGACATCAAATCTGGCGGAGTCATCAAAAAGATGGTTTTGCGCCAGGTAGTTTTCGGCAGTTCTACTGATTTGTCGCTGTTTTTTTGCTGTTACTGCCATGGCAGGAGAACCAAAAGAGTGACTGGATCTGGTTTTTACTTCAATAAAGACCAGCGTTTTCATGTCTCTGGCTATTATATCAATTTCTCCAATCTTGCATCTGTAGTTACGAACAATGATCTGATAGTTTTTTTGTTGGAGAAACAGGGTGGCCAGTTCTTCTCCTTTTTGCCCTAATCGTTGAGGTTTATTTAACAAATTCTCTTACTCCTTTAAACGTTCGGCGATGACTCTCACAAGGGCCATTCTCGGCAATTGCAAGGCGATGCTGGCGGGTAGGATATCCTTTATGTTGCGAAAAATTATATACGGGATATTTCTCATGGAGCTCAGTCATGATTTTATCCCGCTCAACTTTAGCAACAATACTGGCAGCAGCTATAGAACAGCTTTTTGATTCGCCTTTGATGAGTGCTTCCTGGGGTATATCTACAGGTACGGTAAATTTGCCATCGACCAGAACAAAGTCAACTGTTTTGCAAGCCATATCTGCAATGGCGCGTTTCATTGCAAGAAGTGATGCCTGAAGTATATTGATACGTTCAATGTCTCTTTCAGAGACGATGCCGATACCAATGTCAGCGTTAATTTCCCGGAGATGTATATAGAGCAGACGTCTTTTTTTTTCGGAGAGGATCTTGGAATCGAGAAAAACAGAATGGTCACAGTTTTGAGGTAGATGCACACAAGCTGCAACCACAGGGCCCGCAAGAGGGCCTCGACCAGCTTCATCGCAACCGGCTACACACAAAAAACCGCTGGAGTAGAGATAACGTTCATTTCTGAAGTTGTCGCCGTACTCTTGATTCTGTGGGAGAAAGGCTTTTATCATCGAAATAATAAAAGTAATCTTCTGCTGAAGAGTTCACCACAATCAATGAAAATTGATTGTGGTGAGAGTATACAAACGACCTACAGTAAAGATTTTTCAAAGGTCGAGTAGATCTTTTGAATGACTAGCGGATCAGGCCACGCTCGCGAATACGGGCAGCTTTTCCTGTCAGGTTACGCAGGTAGTACAGGCGTGAACGTCGAACTCGACCTTTTGTAACCAGTTCAATTTTTTCAACACGGGGGTTATGCAGAGAGAATGTTTTCTCAACGCCTATGCCGTGGGAGATTTTTCGTACAGTGTAGCTTGCGTTCATGGTGCCTTTTTTGCGTTTGATCACTACACCCTGAAAAATCTGGACACGTTCTTTATTACCCTCAACAATGCGGATATGAACCTTAACACTGTCTCCTGGTCGGAACGCAGGGATATCCTGCCGCATTTGCTCTTGGTTTATTCTTTCAATTATTTTGCTCATAACATTTCAGTGGTTGAAGTATTGGTGATTTGCCTTAGTAAATATTCTGTATCCTCTCAGGAACCGAGTAGTCTGTCAAGCGTGATCGACGCTGCAGAACGGACAGAGAGGTGATTATATCCTGTTCCACCCTGTATGGGGGGAAGTGTTACATCTGATAATTCCAGAACCTCAGCTGCAAGTCCGTGCGCTGTTCCAAATAAGAGTAGAACAGGTTGATTATCAGCTATTTTTTTGCGCATTTCCTCGTATTTAACACTGTTCTGCTGAGTCTGTGCACTGGTTGTAACTATAATTGGTCGTTTTCCATGTTGTTTAGTTAATGTATCGATAACCTCAGCAATGGATCCCGCAAGCTGAACAATACTGAGGGCTTCTTTTCGTGCCGGATTATATGATGCCCCATGCCCGGTTTGCCAGTGATCGATCAATTCCTGTACAAGTTCCTGTTGATCAGTGTATGGCGTTGTGATAAAATATTTTCCAACACCATACGTTCTTGCGCTCCGGGCTATATCATGTATGTCCAAATTTGTTACAGCCGAACCGATAATCTCAGCTCTTTTGTTCATCACAGGGTGATGTATAAGGGCAATATAGAGAGTTGTTTCACCCTGACACATAATTCATACTGCCCTTGACTGAAGCGTTGCTACGGCATCAAATAATTTATGTCGCCGTAAAGTTTTTTTTTCTTTATCAGAAAAAACGACGTCTTTCATAAATTCGGGTCGTCTTTCCAATGTTCTTTTTACAGAAGCAATGAAACGATATTCCTCAATTACTCCGTGGTTGCCGGAAAGAAGTTCCTTCGGTACAGAGTGATCCTGGAATATTCTTGGCCTCGTGTATTGGGGGTGTTTCAGTAAATTTCTGTAAAAAGTGTCCTTTTCTGCAGAGTCAGTGCACCCTAATACTCCAGGGAGTAGCCTGGTGACCGAATCAATAACGACCATTGCAGCAAGTTCTCCTCCGGTGAGGATATAATCGCCAATGGAAATTTCCACATCAACATAGGCTGAGCGAAACCTTTCATCCACCCCTTCGTAACGACCACAAACAAGAATAAGATGAGATTCTTCTGCCAGTTCTTTTGCAACGCTCTGCGTGTACTGTCTGCCCTGTGGCGTCAGCAATATAACTTTACCAGAGGGTGAATTCGTTTTCCTGCTCTCTACTGCCCGTGCCAGAGGTTCAGGTTTCATAACCATTCCCTCTCCACCGCCAAATGGACGGTCGTCAGTCATCGTGTGGGTATCGTAAGCAAAATCCCGGATATTGACAATATTTGTACTGATTTTTCCAGTTGAGATAGCCCTTCTGAGAATACCCTCATCAAGGGGTGATTCCAGGAGTTTTGGAAAGATAGTTAATATGTCAAAAATCATTCGGGGATGCTTTTCCCGTATCATTACGCCTGATCGTTTATATTCAACAGACCGGGTGGTGGTTGAACGACAACCTTTGTTTCCGTTTCTTCAACGATAATATCTTTCAGAACTGGAATAAGAATTTCATTCTTACCAGCCTGTACAACCATTATATCCTGGGCTCCATTGGAAAACAATGACGCTACCTTGCCAATAGTTTTCCCTTTTTGGTCAATAACTTCCTTGCCCTGCAACTGGTGCCAATAAAATTCATCCTCACCAATTTTCGGAAGATCCTCTTTTGCCAAGAGAACGCCCATTCCTTCAAGCTCTTCAGAGAGGTTTCGGTTTTCAACTGTTGCCAGTTGTACGATAGCAACTTTCCCCTGATCTCTGCTCTTTATTATGGCCAAAGACGGAGTCAGCGTGCCATTTGTGTCGACAAGCGTCAGCTCTTTGTATCCTGCAATACTTGCAGGATCACCAGAATAGGGAAAGATTTTAACCTCTCCACGCATACCATGAGCTTTTGCCACTACACCGATAAGCAAATAGTCATCTTTGGGAAATGTAAAATTCCGAGCCATAATACGTCAGTTATTCTACAATCTCTAGACGTGAGCGCATATCAATTTTTGCGGCAGCTGCCGAAAGAACAGATCGTAAAGCCCGAGCCGTTCGCCCTTGTTTGCCAATAACCTTACCAAGATCTACCTGCGCAACAGCAAGCTCGATGGAAATACAACCATCTTCATCTGTTCGAGTCACATGTACAGCTTCAGGTTGATCGACCAGAGATCTGGCAATAACGGCAATAAGCTCTTCCATCACTATTCTGCCACAGCCTTGGATTGTTTGATAAGACTTTTAACAGTTGTTGAGGGAAGTGCACCTCTACCCAGCCAGTCTTCGAGCTTGGTACTGTTCAGCGTGATAACCGCAGGATTCTGAAGTGGATCGTAGGTGCCGATGATGTCGAGAAATTTACCGTCACGTTTATTTTCACTATCAGCCACAATAATACGATAAAAGGGCTTCTTCTTTTTGCCAAGTCGAGTTAATCGAATACGTACTGCCATTCCGGTAAATCCTCCGGTTAAAAAAATGTAGGTTTGACTTCCTGTCACAATTGTTTCAGGAAAATCGTTATCTTCTTTTCATGCCTTTTGGCAATTTTCTTCTTTTTACGCCGCTCAATGCGCCAGGTTTGCCACGCATTTTTTTCATCATTTTCAACATTGCCGAGTAGCTTTTCAAAACTCTGTTGACGTCACCGACAGCGGTTCCTGAACCTGCGGCAATACGGATCCGCCTGCTGCTGTTGATGATTTTATGATTTTTTCTCTCTTTCGCCGTCATGGAGCGGATAATGGCCTCAGTCTTTACAAGTTCTTTTTCGTCAGGTTTTGGACTGTCCTTGAGTTGTTTGAGCTTGTTAATACCGGGAACCATATCAAGAATCTGATCCAGTGAACCCATTTTCTTGATCTGTTGGATCTGGTCAAGAAAATCTTCAAGTGTAAACTGATTCCTTTGTAATTTTTTGGCAAGCTGATCCGCTTTTTTCTTGTCGACAACAGCTTCGGCTTTTTCAATTAGAGTGAGAACATCACCCATACCGAGAATTCTTGAAGCCACCCGTTCAGGATGGAAAATTTCGAGTGCATCAAGCCCTTCCCCGACACCGACAAATTTAATTGGTTTGCCGGTTATATTTTTTATGGAAAGGGCAGCACCTCCCCGGGCATCACCTTCCATTTTAGTGAGGACAATGCCGGAAATTTCAAGATCTGTATTAAACTTGTCAGCGACGGTGACGGCATCTTGGCCTGTCATTGCGTCGGCGACAAAGAGAACCTCTGAGAGTTCGATTGCGGCCTGGATCTCTTTAAGTTCTCCCATCAACTTTTCATCAACGTGCAGTCGTCCTGCCGTATCGATGATAAGAGTATCGTAATTTTTAACAGCAGCTTCGCTTAGAGCTTTATGACAAATATCAACAGGTTTTTCGTCCACCGTTGAAGGGTGAACTGGAATATCAAGTTGAGTTCCAAGAACCTGTAGCTGTTCAATTGCTGCGGGACGATATACATCAGCTGGTACCAGATATGGTTTGCGGCCTTTACTTTTTAGTAGAAGTGCAAGTTTACCTGATGTGGTGGTCTTACCTGAACCCTGCAGTCCGGCCATCATGATGACGACAGGTTGCCGACCGTCCAAGTCTATTTGTTCGGTTGTGCCACCAAGGAGCTCGACGAGCTCTTCATGGACAATCTTAATGACCTGCTGTCCCGGTAGAAGGCTATTCGAAACATCTTTGCCGATTGCCTTTTCAGTAACATTCGCAACAAATTCTTTGGCAACCTTGAAGTTAACATCGGCCTCTAGAAGAGCTGTACGCACTTCACGCATAGCCTCACCGATATTTTCTTCAGTCAGTTTTCCATGGCCCCGGAGTTTTTTAAAGACTCCCTCTAGCCTGTCTGTTAAATTTTCAAACATAATGTACTAACTATTATTGTTGCAGTCAAAAAGACCATGAGCCCTGTTGGTACGAAGTTTTGTCTTAATATCAAATATGTACATCGAGATTGTTCGGCAAATGGACAGAATGCATATATTTGCTGGAGTATCTCGAAATCAAAAAAGAAGAAAAATACTTTGTATTGATACGCTTGTCAAGCGAGGAACGTGCGAGTGACCAAAAAAACAGCCTTTGCCGTATACTGAAGAGTAACAATCATTTTTAACGAACCACATGTCAATAAGAAAGTTACCTCTACAGATTGTATTTCAAGGTTCATCTGAACACAATTCTGTTTTCCCAAAAACAGGTTGATATGGATATTGCTGTCTCACTTTTGTAATACATATTATGAAATATTAGCAGATAAATAGATGAGAACGTTGTAACTTCTCCAAAAGTGTTGGTAAAATAAAGCGTGCGTTCGAACCCCTGCCCTTGTATGATGGGAAGCATGAAAAGCACATTCGATCAACTCACCAAAAACATTCCCAAAGAAGACAAAGAAAATC
>CAMZKN010000121.1 GCA_947311315.1 uncultured Desulfobulbaceae bacterium
ATTTTCTTTGTCTTCTTTGGGAATGTTTTTGGTGAGTTGATCGAATGTGCTTTTCATGCTTCCCATCATACAAGGGCAGGGGTTCGAACGCACGCTTTATTTTACCAACACTTTTGGAGAAGTTACGCGGCAATGTGATAGACCTTGGTTATATCTGTGAAATTGTCCAATACTGCCTGCGTGTTGCAGATATCGACTGTTTTACAGACAACGCCCATTTTTTCTAAAATCTCTGTCTTGCTGGTGGGTCGGACAAAGGCAACGACCTCGTGCTTATCACCAATGAGGGTTTGCAAAGTGCTGTACCTGTAAATCCTGTTGCCCCTGTTACTAAAATTTTTCCCATATTCTTATCCTTTAAGCCATCTGTTCTGCCAGGCCTGAAACATCATAAGTGCCCAGAGTTGATGGCTGTGATTCTCTTTTCCCTGTAAATGTTCAGATTTCATTGTATCTATATTTTCCCACGCAAAAAGGCCCTGCTCCCGGATTGTTTTTTCCGAGAGCAATTCTTCCATGAGTGGGCGAAGTGTTGTTGTCAGCCAGTGTTTGATAGGGATACTGAACCCTTCTTTCGGGCGATAGACACATGCAGAAGGGATGTGTCGAGCCGCAACTTTTTTAAGGAGTACCTTGGTTGTATTGCCGGAAATTTTCAATCGCGCCGGGAGAGAAAAGGCAAGTTCCACCAGCTCCGGGTCGAGATAGGGTACCCGTGTTTCAAGAGAGACCGCCATGGACATTCGATCTACCTTGGTCAGTATGTTGTCGCAGAGATAACTTTTGGTGTCGACGTAAAGACATTGGGTGAGGGGATCTCGATCGGCAGCCTGTGCAAATAAGCGGCTGATATGGGCGTCTACCGGGCTTGTCAGCTTTTTTGCAGCCTCCGGCGTAAACAGGGCTGCTCTCTGTAGTTCGCCGACAAAGGTTCGCCAGCGGCAATGGCCCAGATTTTCGGGTTGACCTGCCCCTTCAACAAATCGTTTAGCCTTGTTTATAAGTCCTTTTTTAGCGGCACGGGGTTTTATCGACTGGAGCATCGGTTCAATTACTATTTTACGCATGATTGCCGGGATCATACCGTATTGTGCCGCCCGTATTTGCGCTATATATGTTTCGTAGCCGCCGAACAGTTCGTCGCCACCGTCACCGCTGAGGGCGACTGTGACATGTTTTCTGGCAACGGCGGAGACAAGATACGTGGGGAATATGGAAAAATCGGCGATGGGATCGTCCATAAAGTGGAGCAGACGGCTAAAAAGATCAAGGATATCCGGGTTAAGAATTTCGTCGGTATGGCTTACCCCTAGATGTTTGGCCACAGTGCGAGCCCAATGCAGTTCGTTGTAGGACGGATCATCAAAGCCGATACTGAATGTTTTGGCAGACCCCATGGCAGCGGCTATCAGACTGGAATCGACTCCGCCGGAGAGAAAGGCGCCAAGGGGAACATCGCTGACGAGCTGGCGGGTTACACAGGTTTTGAGCAGGCTGTCCACACGTTCGAGCCATTCATCATCGCTCAGTGAACGTTCTGTTTTTAAGGGGATATCCCAATATTGTCTTGGGGCTATTTTCTGCTTTTGAAGATCGATGGTAATGAGATGCCCAGCCTCCAGTTTTTTTACTGTTTTCAGCAAGGTGTTTGGAGCGGGAACGTATTCCCATGACAGAAATTGGCCAAGGGAATCAACGTCGAGTTCTCTTTGCAGCAAACCGGAGGCGAGCAGCACTTTGATCTCTGAACCAAAAACAAGGTGTTGCCCCTGGGAGGCATAGTAAAGTGGTTTAATGCCGAGATGATCTCTGACCAGCACGACTCTTTTTTTGGCGGTGTCGTGCAGGGCAATGGCGAACATGCCGTTGAGGTGGCTGGGGAAATCATCTCCATATTCTTCATAGCCGTGGACAATTACCTCGGTGTCGGAGCTGGTCGCAAAAGTATGTCCTTTTTTTTCGAGGGTGCAGCGCAATTCACGGTAGTTGTAGATTTCTCCGTTAAAAACACAGAGTATGGTCTTGTCTTCGTTGAAAATTGGCTGGCTGCCGCCGGAGAGATCGATAATAGACAGGCGGCGCATACCAAGTGCAACCTCACCTCTTATGTCTGTGCCTTCTTCGTCGGGGCCACGATGGAGCATGGAATTGCACATTGCCTGCAATTGATCCGGTTGTGGAGCCGCAGCGTCGCCAAGCGCAACTATCCCTGCAATGCCGCACATGTCGTTTGGGTATCCTGTAGAAAAGTAAAAAGGTCTTCCATTTTTCCGGTATAGATCTCTCTTGAATATTTATTTTCATAAAGAGTTCTTGCCTGGCGTGCCTTTTCGCAGCTGGTTTTTTTCGCTGCCGCCTCCAGCCCTGCGGCAATCTCTTCGGGGGTCGGCTCGACGAGAAAGGCAACACTATCGTCGAGAACCTGTGTGTGGGAGTAAATACGGGTGGCGACCAGTGGTATGCCACTGGCGATTTGTTCATATATTTTAAGGGGCGTATTTGTGCCCTGTTTTCGCGGTGAAATCAGAATGGATGCCTGGGCCGTATATTCTTTGGCTTTTGCCTGGCAGACCTGGCCTGTAAAGATACAGTAGTTCTCTATTTCGCTGGACTTGGCAATATCACTAAATTTTTTAACCTGCCTACTGTTGCCACCAACAATGCACAGCATGTATTCAGGGTGAGATTTATGAAAAATCTGGAATGCAGGAATAAGAATATCAATTCCCTGGTAGGGCTCCAGAGTCCCCGCGTACACAATATATTTGCTATCTACGGGAAGAAGAGCTTCTCCTTCTGCACAGGTCGGTGCAGTTTCAGCCGACTCGAGTAACTGGATCGGATCAAAGATTGAGTTTTCGATGAGAAAATGTTTTTCCGGCGTGTCAAGCAAGCCATTGACATAGTCCGCAAGATCTGGACAGATGGTGATGACGGCATTGGCCTTTCTTAAACAGGAATCCTCCAGCTTCTTAAAAATTGTAATCAATATTTTAGAACTGGTGAATTCAAAATAAGTCAACTGTTGGGGCAGGCTGGAGTGCATATCGTAGATTATAGGTATCCCAGCATGACTTGATACTATAAAATTATGCTATTGCTCGTTCACGATCTTCAGGTTCCTCGTAAATCTTTGCATCCTCC
>CAMZKN010000122.1 GCA_947311315.1 uncultured Desulfobulbaceae bacterium
AAAAATATCACTCAAAAAATGCGCAAGCTCAGCTTTGACGTACGAGCAGTTTTAGATCACTTAAAAATGACGAAAAATTCCTGTGCCAATTGAAAGAGTTGGCGGTTAGCATTAATTTACCCTGCAGGTGCTCCATATTCGTGCATACAAAAAAATACAAAAAAAGAGTCAGAGTGAAATTACAATTAAGCCAATCGGGTAGCCGGGGACTTCTCCCCCAGCCCCACAACACCCCGCATGCGGATCCGCACGGGCGTTTCGTCAAGGTTACCGGGCCGTAGCCGAGTTATGGAAACTGGAGCCCCCTGCAAATTAACTATTTATTGTCGTCAATTATCTGCCTGGCTTGTTTGGGGAATTTCCTGAGTAACCAATCAAGGACTTGTATTTGGTCAGAACTGGGAGCACGGCGAATCTGGGTGAGGAGTTTCAAGGCCTGAGGCCGATCTAATGTTAAATTTGAAGCACCTTCATTGCAGACAGAGCAAATAGCTCTCAAATTTGAAGGGTCATCGCTTCCACCTTGAGATTTATCAATAGTATGGCCAAGGTGAAGTCGAGTCTTTCTTGTTTTATCGTAAGGGTGTGGTTCTCCGGCAACAGCACCACACATCTGGCATGTAAAACCATTTCGATCAAGGACAAAAGCTCTAGTTTCTTTGGAAATTGTCCGCTCAAAAGCGGGAAGAGGTACATTGTCCACCAGCATATATTCGCCAGGTTTTAAATCACTCCTGTCATTATGGGTAACAATGTTCATACCCTCTTCATTTCTCAACTCTCGTACCCTTCTCGCCCATTCACTAATTCCAGCAATTTCACGCAAGGTGTCCGAGTTGAGAACATCACCAATATGATTTAAGAAAAAATCTCTCAGCTTGGTCTTTGAGCCAACTTTTCTTTGAGCCATTTCAGTTCACCAAGGCCTTTTGTATACAAAGGCCAACTGATTTTGCAACAGGTGGAGGAAAAGCGTTACCAACTTGCCTGTATGCAGGTGTTTTTTTACCATAAAATTTCCACTCATCAGGGAAACCCTGAATTGTTGCTGCCATAGGCACTGTTAAACGAGGCATTCCGGAAAATCCATTTTTAGGAGGTTCATTTGCAATTCCCATCCCGTCGACACCAAGCTCCGCCCAAGCTTTTTTAGCCCTTGTTGGGCCAAGATCAGGGCCACCATGTTTTTTGGAACCACCAACCAAGGTTGGAGCTATTTTATTAGCAAACCTTTTCCATTTCAAAGCACCTTCCCAGCCTTGACATTTCATTTTATCAAACAAAGCTTCACCAACGGTTGGAGGGGTAATTATTTCGCTCGGCCAACTGAACTTATCAGCAATATTCTTTCGTAATGCCACCAAAACTACTCGCGGCCTAAGTTGAGGAACACCAAAATCTGACGAATTTAGTAGTTTCCAGAAAACTCTATAACCAAGATTCTCAATTTTAATAGTTAAATCAAACCGATAACTATCGAACTTGGGGCCAAGCAAACCTTTAACGTTCTCAAGCATAACAGCTTTAGGTTCACATTCCGCTATGAGCCTCAAAGCATCCGGAAACAAATCCCTTTCGTCATTTTTTCCCAACTGTTTTCCCGCTATTGAAAAAGGTGGACATGGTACACCACCTGCAAACAAGTCAATCCCTCTATATTCTTCCGCATTAAAATCTTTCACATCACAACGGACAATGTTCCAGTTAGGCCTATTGAAAATAATAGTTTTACAGGGAGCCTCTTCAATCTCAACGAGTTTTACATGTTCAAAACCTGCTTGTTCAAGCCCAAGAGCTTGTCCACCAGCACCAGCACATATTTCTATGGAATTTAAAGGCATACACCACCAATCTTCAAAAATTTTCGGTTAAATAAATCTAAAGTTATGGTAACCATACTCACCAGATATATACCAAAAATAAACTGGGCTAACCAGTCAATTCATTTGACCCGCAACTCGTATCCGATTTCTTGTGTAGATTCAAGTCATTTGCTTCTGCCAAGTGTAACGATAGCTGGCAGGTGGGCATGTGATTTCAAAACGATGCTGCCCTAGAGTGCCCAAAAGAAATAATTAATGGAATAACCAAAGCAGTCCAAGGCTCATAGTAGGAAAGAACACCTATTGGAGCTTCAATGATCTGGTCTCACCTTATAACGATAAGCCTTGTCTTCAGCTGGATGGTATCGCCCGATGCATTAGTTTTGCTTGGAAACAATGCAGGAAAAGGAGGATTGCCTTTTATAGCAGCCCTTGCCATAGGAGCGGCTCTTTCTGCCCTCTGTGCAAATTTAATATACCATCCAGACGCAACTGGAAACAGTTCAGGCAAAACTGCGCCACACACTTTTACGATTGGCCGGTACGCTGCAACAACGATAACCGTTGCGACGCGAATCAGTTTGGCTGTCTTGCTGCCTACAGGGATGCTGGTTACAGCCGGATTTACCTTTAATGAAACCTTTGTCTACTGGTTTCCAAATTTTGGCTTTAGCTTTATCCTTCTTGGGCTCATCCTCACCCTGCATCTCGCAGGAGAACGCTTTGCAGAAGTGGCTCAACTGCTCTTTACCGGAATAGTTATATTCTGCCTGCTCCTGCTTTCACTTGCAGGTGTATTCGGAACAACTTCTGAACAGGTTTATGGGGCAACTTTTCACTTCAGCCTCCCCCTGCCTCTGATCTGCGGAACGCTTCTTCTCTTCCTCGGCTACGATCAGCCCTCCCCTGATTCCAAGGCAAGACGGTATATACTATTGGCAATAATTGGAGGGTTTGTTCTTTTTTCACTCTGGACAATTGCCTCTCTAGGTCATGTTGCACCTGAAAAACTTGCAAGTTCAACCGTACCTTACATCATCAGTGCTGGAAGAATCCTCGGCACGCCCGGAAAAATCATTATCGGCATTGCTATAATTGCGGGTAGTTGCAGTGTCACAAATGGGCTTTTTATTCTTGCCAACAAGTCCCTGCTACAACAAACTAACCTCTTCCCATCGTTTATTAATCATTTCTGGAAAAAGCGCATCTTCCCCATCGGCTTTAGTATCGCAATCGGACTGAGCATGATTTTTGGTTTTGCAGGAGATGAACTTCTTGAAACGTATATACTGGGCGCATTACTGTTATGGATTGCAGCCATGGGATTTCGCTGCCTTGCTGCCACCAGAAGGATTCAACTGACACAATCCTGCCCCTTCCATTATGGTTATCTTATCAGCGCACTCTTTTTTCTGGCAGCACTCTATCTGACCGTAACTGATAATTATACAGCACAGCTTTTTTCATTTTTCGTGCTTACACTTGTAGTAAGCGGAATAGTTACCGCTGGAGGATATTTATTTCATCGTCCATCACCCCCATAAAGGGGACAAAAGAGCTCCAAAGGGGCCAACAATTCACAAGGAGAATGTACATGAAAAAAATCATTACGCTTTTTTTGTTTTGCATCATATTTTCTGCAATGCCTGCGCTTAGCGGATCTGTCCCAACCATTGATAAGGACGAACTCAAAGCCCTTCTGGGCTCGGACACTCTCGTACTTTTTGATGTTCGTACCGGAAGGGACTGGTCGTCCAGTGGGGAAAAAATAAAATATGCCATTCGGGTAGATGGAGGAGATCTGTCTGTCGCAAAAACCTTTCCAAAGGACAATACGTTTGTCCTCTACTGCGCCTGACCCAACGAATTTACAAGTGCCGGTCTGGCACAAAAGCTCATTAATAAAGGCTACAGCAATGTCTTCGCTCTAAAAGGTGGCTGGAGAGAATGGTCCCGCAACAAATATCCCGTTGAAGAAAAATAGATATCCCCCCCTCTCCCTGCGCTATGAGTCGGGAGAGGGGATATATTTTCATTGACAACATGGTTATATTGATACTACTACAGAAGAAACACAGGTAACGTTACCAACTTTTGTCAATAAGCAGAACCTCTATGGAAAATAAACCAGCAGCAATCTGGAACCACCTCTTTGTCAGCAGAATAATCGATTCCATGGCCGATGGCGTATTTACCATGGACGAAAATGGATATATTTCATCCTGGAATAAATCCATGGCGCGGATCAGTGGCTATAGCGCCGAAGAAGCTCTGGGAAAAACATGCGAGATACTGCGTTGCAGTCGATGTTTTGATAAAAACTGCCCCACCGACATCAAAAAATGTAATATCCTTGAAATGCAGTACACCGAAGCAAAGGAATGTCAGTTGCAACATAAGGAAGGACATGATGTTCCGGTGATTAAAAATGCCAGTGTCGTAAAGGATGACAAAGGACACGTTCTCGGGGTTGTTGAAACCGTGACCGACCTCACCGAACTCAATCGCGCACGCCATAGAGCAAAAGAGGCGGCCCTGCGTCTCGGCGAAATCCACCGGATGGACAATATCATAGGCAAAAGCAGGGCCATGCGTGAGGTTTTCGCAGCCATTGACGCAGCTGCCGCCAGTGATGCAACGATCTGTATTAAAGGCGAAAGCGGCACGGGAAAAGAGCTGGTCGCCGGGTCTATCCATTTTAACAGCGAACGCAAAGCAAGCCCGCTCATAACCGTAAATTGCAGCGCCCTGTCTGAAACCCTTTTGGAAAGTGAGCTGTTCGGCCACGCCAGGGGGGCATACACGGGCGCAGTCCATGACAGGATGGGTAGGTTTGAAGAGGCTTCTGGTGGCACAATTTTCCTTGACGAAGTTGGTGAACTGAGCCCGTTTATTCAGGTTAAGCTCTTGCGGGTTCTACAGGAACGTGAAGTCGAACGTGTGGGGGAGTCGAAAAGACGAAAAATCGATATCCGTATCGTCACGGCCACCCACCGGGATCTCTACACCAAGGTTCAGGATGGGACTTTTCGGGAAGATCTCTACTACAGACTGAAGGTATTTCCCATCATCCTTCCCCCGCTCCGAAAGCATAAGGAAGACATCCCTTTGATGATCAGCCATTTCATAAAATCTCTTAACAAAAAAACGGGCAAGCAGATTGTTGATTGTTCAAGGGATGCCATGCGCCTTTTTATGGACTATCAATGGCCCGGCAATGTCCGTGAACTTGAAAATGCCATCGAACACGCATTTGTTCTTTGTCAGGGTGATAGAATTCAACTGGAGGATCTGCCCATTGAAATCCTCCAGGCGAATCGGAAGAACAACAGAGTAACCTCTTCTCTGCTAGGTACCCCTGTGAGAAAGGAACAGTTGTCCAAAGAAAGCCTGCTTGCTCTTTTGGACAACTGCAACTGGAACAAAGCAGAAGTAGCCAGACAAGTAGGTATCAGCCGCACCGCAATCTGGAAATATATGAAAAAATGGGATATCCCACTCCAGCCCGATGCGAGTTAGTGTCTGTCCAGAAATGAGCATTTTTGTTCTGAATCAAGGCGTGAAGAAAATTTTACCACAGGCATATACGTGATATCTCGATGTCTCGTACCTCGCTTATCGGAGGATAAAATTTTCACAGCAACGAAGAGTCAGGAGAAAAAGGCCGTTTCTGGACGGACACGAGTTAACCTGCGCTTTTCACCTACGAACCATTACCCATTGAGTTTAACCGCCTCATCTGCGAGCAGTTGCTTAAACCTGTCGAGAGATACCGGATACGGAGTAAGCGGGATACCCATCCAGTCCGCATACTCAAGGAAGTCCTCGGGGTGCTCCGCCATATACGTATCCATATAGCCGACACCATCCAGAACAATTGCCCCACCAGTGTGCCTTGGAAAGTTTTCATTGGCAAGACCCTTATCCCATCCCTTAAAAACTTTTTGACGATATTTGATCCATCCCGGCGTCATCCACCAGACCGGCTCACCACCTGCTATTTCTTCTGCAATAGCGTTACGCTCTTCCTCGCTTGCAAGCATATCCATACAATGGGTCGCCTCAATTCTTGCAACGCCATTGCCCTGCTCTTCTATAATCGTCTGCATTCTCCTGAGAGGGTCATCCATATTCACATAACAGAATTTGCCTCCATAGACGACGATGATCTTATCGACCATCTCTTTTGCCTTTTCAACCTGGAGAATCAGCTGTCGCTCAAGATCCTGAATATCCTGATGAAGGCCAGGAACCGTATAAAAAATCTTTGGCGTATCAAGAAAACCGTCCTCCTTGAGATGGTTTAACTCCAGATTCATCGTACCACAGGCAACAATTGCAATATCAGCAAACGAAACTGTTTCCATTATATCCCTCTCGGTATCACCGTGTATTATTGTATCTCTGAAACACTTTCCTTTTTCCGTTCAACCAACAGCCTCTTCAATTGCCTTTTTTAGATTCTCTATATCGGTAGTATCAGGGTGGCCTACGGCTGCAGGTGCATCTCCGATCCATGGTGGTGGAGGATCTTTTTTCTGCACTTTTGCCAGAAATTCCGGCCTCACCTCTCCCTGACAACTGAATGTTCCTGCAATCGTGCACGAGCCAGCCAGATCTTTTGCATTCTGCATTCCTTTTTCGGCATGAGGCGAACCAACAGCTGCACCATGGGTGGCAAAAAGAAAGACTTTAGAAGAGGAAAGACTTTGCAGAAACTCACTGCTTGCTGGATCAGCTTTTCCGGCCTGGAGCCAGAAACCGACAACAACAAGGTCGTAACCTGCTGGATCCGGTTTTTCCTCAACGCTCTGAATAGTATTTGTGCCCGGTAAAAAATCATTAACTGTTTCCGCAAGCCTTCTGGTGTTGCCGGATTTACTGGAATAAACAATCAGTGTTTTCATAAGATATCTCCTCGACGTTTTTTCAATTAATGAACAATTAAAGGGCTTACTAATTTCTCTCCGGACAACATTTTATCAAGAACAGCTTCAATCTCACTCTGTCCTACTGCTCCAGTAATCCTATCAACCAATTCGCCACCGTCAAAAAACATCAGGGTTGGTATGGATTTCACCCCGTATTTCAATGGCAAATCCGGGTTATTATCAATATTACATTTGCCGATAACAAAACTGTCACCATATTTTTTCGCCAATTCTTCCAGAATAGGCCCGATGGTCTTACAGGGTCCACACCACGGTGCCCAGAAATCCACCAACACCGGTTTTTCACTTTTTACGACCATTTCCTCAAAATTTTTATCGCCAATTTCCGGTAGTTCCTGAGACATAGCATCCTCCTGTTAAATTTTTGAGTACTTTGTCAAAGTACTGTCTGTATGTGATTGCTAAGCAACAACGATGCCAAATACTGACAAACAACAAAAATGAAATCGGAGAACTTTACCTACACCTGCTTCCCGCGCAGCTATCCATTCATTTTATCTGCAAGAACAGATAGATACTCTTATTCCACACAAAAGACATACTCGATTTTGCACACCTTTCATTGCTCTTACACTCTCTCCAAACCATGCCAATAACGTTACGCCAGGGCAACACCGGCTAAAAGTAACGTTACTTTGTTCTCTAAAAACAGCGCATCGAATTTTTCCAGTTTATCAGTATGTTGGGTGTAATAATTGTAACTTCTCCAAAAGTGTTGGTAAAATAAAGCGTGCGTTCGAACCCCTGCCCTTGTATGATGGGAAGCATGAAAAGCACATTCGATCAACTCACCAAAAACATTCCCAAAGA
>CAMZKN010000123.1 GCA_947311315.1 uncultured Desulfobulbaceae bacterium
ACTCAAAAAATGCGCAAGCTCAGCTTTGACGTACGAGCAGTTTTAGATCACTTAAAAATGACGAAAAATTCCTGTGCCAATTGAAAGAGTTGGCGGTTAGCATTAATTTACCCTGGATGTCGAACAAGGAATGCTGAACCACAGAAGGAGTAAAGCCATTGATCCGCCCGAAGGGCGATAAGTTTAGATTTTCACCATTATCATTATAGTGCTAATTGGAATGATTACTCTGGTGCTGGAGAAGAGGAGAAATCGGAGAAGATCATGAAATCAGTCGCATGCTGCGGAACAACTCGGCATTACACGCAATACCCTTCGTTATCAAGTAAAAAAATATGCAATTAACAAGGTATAACTGAATGTACCCATTTACAAATGACAGCGGTCGACATCTTTTATACGTGACATACCAGGCATCAATGTCTGGGTGGAGACAACCCCTTTCCATTGCCGTATGGTTGATTGTATAAATTGGGATAAAAGTTCGGCGTCCGAGGTGAGCAGGTCTCTTGTGAGGGTGACTTTGGCGATCATGTCGATTGATCCATGGACGGTGTGAACCTCGCGCACTTCGTCTAACGCCAGCAGTTTGTCAAATATTCGTTGTTCATATTTACCTTCGATATTAAAAAGAATGAATACGGTGATTTCCCGCTTCATTTCCGGGTATTCCTGTTCTTTATGTTCTGCCATTTTTGCTCTGAATGCCTCCATATCCGTAGGGATCAGTTTGTCTATACCAATACCGTATTTGCGTTTTTTCCCTTTTTCCCACTGGTGCACCGAGATATAGAGATAAAGGTCGTCCACAGACCGGCCGGGAAATGAGCGGACAAGATCACTGGTTGCGATAATTTTCGCAAGGGGCCGATAGATGGTGGTGTACCAGTCGGCAGCAGCCTGTTCGTAGGAGACCTCCTGCTGCCTTTCCCGGGTTAAGGCTTCACGGTGTTCATTGATCTGCCATTCCAGATGTTTGGTATGGCCCAGTTCGGTAAGCTCGATACATTCGGTTAAGCCCCCTTTGTCCCTGAATCCTATTTTTTCGATATAGAGTTTATTTTCAAGGGTGTTTTTAGACGGTAGAAGCTCAAGTATGCGGGAGAGGATATGCGAGCGGCCCAGTTCTTTGGCAGCCCGGAAACGGTGATGGCCGTCGAGGATATAGTAGTCATTTTTAATCTGATAGAGGGAGATGGGGGGAAGCTTTTTCCCCTCTCTCATTGCAATAATAATATTTTTCTGCCTTTCATCCACCCGTGCGGTGTGGGTTCTGAACTGGCTGTCAAAATCGTGATATCTGCCCACGCTGCCAACTATTTTTTCCAGTGGCACCATCAGGGTTCCACGTTCAATTGCCTCATAGGCCTCTTCTTTTTCCTGGCGACTGCTAAAGCTGTTCGGGTGGTTGCTGGAGTCGGTTTTGTTTGCACCGGACAGTAAATTTTTCAGTGCTGTCAATGGATTATATTTCGAGGACATGGTAGCCATAGGTGTTGATAACGGATGTTTCGTTAATTTGGGTTATTCTTTTGGAATCGTTTTCAAAAAAGGCGTGGATATGGCCGTGGATAAAATGGCGTGGTTTATACTTGTCGATAAATGGGCGGAACACCCTGAAACCCTTGTGGCATGGGTCTTCGGCGTCGTTGATAAAACGGGGTGGAGCATGGCTTATAACCAGATCAATGCCTTTTTGGCGCCAGAGAGAAAAGCGCATTTTTTTAATAAAGCGACCCATCTGTTTCTCCGTGTACTGGTTGATATTGCCATTATACCATCTGCTGCCGGAAAAACCTGTGATTTTAATGGCACCAATTTCCATTATCCTTCTGTCGATATGTACGCAACCGGTTGGTGGGGATTCGTTGTAACGAAGGTCATGGTTGCCGAGTACGTAATACAGTGGCGCGTTGTAGTGTTCTCTGAGCGATGAAAGGTATTCCGGTGGCAGGTCTCCACAGGAGAGAATAAGGTCCACATTCTCGATAAATGGTTTTTTATCGACCGGCTCGAGAAGTTGTTTTACAACGGTATCTGATACGCTGAGTATTTTCATACAGATCTTTTTATGTTATCGGGATTGACCAATGATTGCGGCACCTATGGCATTTCCCACTTCACAGTATGGGGGGAATTCAACAGTCGTACCAAGCCGTTGTGCAACCTTTGGCAGGAAATATCGGGCGGCTGCACCGAGGCCTACAAGTGGAATTTTAAGGGAAAATTCTACACCGAGCACTGGATGATTTTTCCTGGTGGAAATAAAATTGGTCAGTGATTTTTGCCAGTACCGTTGTACTACGTAATCGATGATCAAATTTTCAATGCGTTCTTCTGTCTGGTTGAGTACCATTTGTGAAAATTCAACAGCAGTCAATCCCATGGTTTTACCAAGAATTTCAGCACCTGCGGTGGCCCTTTCTGTATTACCGATGGTGATGAATCCCAGGCTGTGCAGGGCATCAGTTGGAGTAAAACCGCATTCAAAGATATGCTGGTTTCGGGTGAGATGCTCAAGTTGTACGTCAAGAGCAACGTCACCGAGCCCGGTTTCTGTGCGAATTGCGGCAGGGGTTATGTATTTGGTTCTTTGCAGGAGCCTGCAGAGTTCATTGTCCGGTAGATTCTCGTGTGTGCCGGGTCGTAAAATGATCAATCTTGAGCAGTTTTCAACACCCAGCCAATCTGCAGGAGAACCGGGGTTTTCAGCCATTGAGAGCGGAGTAACCCTGCTAGGGCCAATGGTGAGTTTGCCTCTGGCGTCCAGGTAAACATGGCTGTCACCACCAATCCCTTCTGTACGCATATTGACAGCTTCAATATGGGTTTTCCATTGTCCTATCTGGCATCCTTCACCTGCCAGAAGAGGGTGCCCCTGCTCAATCATGGCGATATCTGTTGTGGTTCCACCAACATCAATAACCAGGCTGTTTTTATCTGCAGGGGTATGGGTGGCACCGAAAAAGGCAGTACACGCAGGGCCACTGGCAACCGTCAAGCCAGCCTCTTCCACAACTTTTTCGGCAGCCAGCGCTTTACCGTTGCCTCCGATAATAATCATCGGACAGGTGATGGACTGATCCTCCATTGCCTCCGTCACCCCATCAACAAATTTTTGCATAATGGGCATGAGTTTAGCGTGGAGTCCCGCTGTCGCGGCCCGTTCCTGCATACCTGTAAGCTGACTGATTCTGTGGGAACAGAAAACAGGCTTTTTCGGGTCGATCAGATGTATCGCTTTTTCGGTCACCAGTTCGTGGGCGGGGTTTTTGATAGACATTGCCGAGCAGACACCGTAGGCGTCAACTTCGTTTTTTAGTTTCTCTATAAGTGTTACGAGATATTCAATATCGAGTGGTTGTTCTTCCTTACCCTGTATATTGTGACCACCCTTGACATAGGTAACGGCCTTGACTGGAAGTTTGAAGTGTTTTACATAGCCGATGACAATAACAGCAACTCTTGCCCCTTTATTTTCAATAATAGAGTTTGTTGCAAGTGTTGAGGAAACTGCAATGAGTTCTATATTTTTACTCTTAATTCCAGTATCTTCTATAATCTTTTTGAGTGAGTTGCCGGTTCCAAGAGACAGTTGATGGTGGGTTGTTGGTTCTTTGGCTGTCGCCAGAACCTGGCCTGAGGTTTGGTCAATAAGGGCCGCATCCGTGTAGGTGCCACCGGTATCGATACCGATAATGTATTTTTGCATGTTTTTATGGTACAAGAAGTGTTCTGATTTGTTATCTGTATTTTTAATTAATTATATTAAGTGAGTGAATCTTATGTTTAGAAAAATGTATCTGTTCTGTTTTTGTCTCTTCTGTTTTGCTGTTTTCAGTTCATCGGCGGCTTTAGCTGTGGATGAAAGTAAAAATCTTCGATTGGCACTTTTGCCTATCCCCGACGTTTTACCAATATATCTGGCCCAGGAAAAGGGGTATTTTAGTGAAGCGGGGATTACTGTTGAGACCCTGCCTGTTGGCAGTGCCATTGAACGTGACCAGCTGATGCAGGCGGGAAGAATAGACGGTATGATCAATGAACTTTCCGGTGCGGCCAGTTTCAACAGGAATGAAAATCAGGTGCAGGTTGTCTCCATTGCCCGCTCTCCGATTGGTGATGCGCCTCTCTTTCGGATATTGGCAGCACCCGGGAGCGGTTTGAAAAAGACAGCCGATCTTGCCGGTATTCCCATCGGGATATCGATTAATACGGTTATTGAGTATATCTCCGATCGCCTGTTGGCCGCAGGTGGTGTGCCGCCTGAGGATGTGAAATATAAATCCATTCCCGTTTTACCCGAGCGCTTGCAGTTGTTGCTTTCCGGTCAGGTGAAGGCAGTTACTCTACCCGACCCGCTTGCTGCAAGTGCTATTGCTGCAGGAGCTGTAGAAGTTGTAAATGATGCGTCCCTTGCAGGTATCAGTGCCAGTGTTATTACCTTTTCGTCCGTGTCATTACAGGATAAAAGCGACACCGTAAAAAAATTCATGGTAGCCTGGGATAAAGCTGCGGCCGATCTGAATACGGCGCCCGGCGATTATAAGACATTAATGCTGAAAAAAATCCGTGTGCCAAAAAATATCCAGGCAGATTTTAGTATTCCACCATTTCCAAGAAAAGCACTGCCGACCAAAGATCAATGGCAGGATGTGATGAACTGGATGGTAGGAAAAAAACTGTTACAAAAACCGCTACCCTATGAGGGATCTGTTACCCAAGAGTATCTGGCAAAATAATGGTTGCCCTTAATGATTGAAATACGGAATCTTCAGTTCGGTTACGGTGAGAAAAGTCGGCTGTTTTGTGATTTTTCTTTTACCGTGGCAAAAGGAGAGGCATGGACCGTTATTGGCCCGTCCGGTTGTGGTAAAACCACCCTGCTTTTTCTTCTTGCCGGACTGAATAAACCTGACGGAGGCGGCGTTTTTATAGGTGGAGAAAAGATCGTCAGGCCCCGTCCTTCTACCGGATTGGTTTTGCAGGATCACGGTCTTTTACCCTGGGCAACAATTATCGACAATACACGTCTGGGGCTTAGGGTGAGAAAACTCTATGGCCCTGACGGGAAGCATAGTCCAAAGCATCTTAAAATTGATGCAGAAGAAGATGAAAAACGTGTCGATTACTGGTTGCGCTGGTTGGGGATAGAACATTTGAAAGAGATGTATCCATCACAACTGTCAAGGGGGCAGCGCCAGAGAGCGGCTATCGCCAGAACCCTTGTTCTTGAGCCGGATCTTATGTTGATGGATGAACCGTTTTCTGCCCTCGATGCGCCCATCAGGGTAGAATTGCAAAAGGTGATGAACAGTTTTCATCGGGAATCCGGGCTTACCTCTTTTACCGTTACCCACGATATTGAAGAGGCCGTTGTACTTGGCGAAAAGATTCTCATCCTGGCAAATGGCTGTAACAGGCAGCCCCAGGTCATAGATAATCACCTCTCGGGCGAGGTCGACAGACGTACGAGTCCGGAGTTTATCAAACGTTGTGAAGAGTTGCGTGAGTTGCTTGCACAATGCAGTAATGACCATAACTGACCCATTCCAATCATGAAGAAAAAAGCGACATATTTTAGTACACTGGTTGGGGTTATTATGTTTTTTGGCCTCTGGCAGCTGATGGCACTTATTGTTCACCGGCCTATTCTGCCATCGCCTGTCATCGTTGTGCCACTGTTTCTGGCGGGTATGACCGGAGATCTTGGCCTGCATTTTCTGGCCTCCGCCGGTCGCGTACTGGCGGCGGTTGTTCTGGCTACTCTGTTTGCTGCCCCTTTGGGGCTTGCCCTTGGTCAGATGCCTAAGCTCGATAGAATTTTTGGGCCCCTTATCGCCATAATCTATCCGATCCCCAAGATTATCTTTTTGCCGGTGATTTATGTATTAATGGGGATCAGTGATTTTTCCAAGATTACCCTTATCGCTATTATCATCTTTTTTCAGATTCTGGTGGTTGTGCGTGATGAGGCATCCAGCCTGAAAAAAGAGCTGATCCTTTCAGTGAAATCGCTTGGTGCAGGGCGGCGGGCTCTGTTTAAATATGTGTATCTGCCCGCTTCGATTCCTGCAGTGCTCACGGCTCTTAGAATATCGGTGGGGACGGCTGTAGCCGTGTTGTTTATTGCCGAACAGTCGCTTACGAGTTACGGCCTTGGCTATTATATTGTTGTTGAAACCTATCAGGTGCTGCTCTATCCTGAAATGTATACTGGAATTATGGGAATGGGCCTTCTGGGAGTTTTGCTCTATTTTGCTATTTATTCAATCGAATTGAAAGTCAGTAAGCATATGTTTGTTGAGTAACTAATTGGGAAATATGGAATATAACAGTCTACAACTCTGGATAATGGCCATTCGGCCCAAAACCCTTCCGGCGGCCGTGGGGCCGGTTGCGGTGGGGACATCTGTTGCTTACACCGTAGACAAATTTGCCTTATTTCCGGCGCTCGGTTGTCTTGTTGGTGCACTCTTGCTCCAGATTGCAGTAAATCTGGCCAATGACTATTTCGATTATAAAAACGAAATAGATTCAGATGAACGTTTAGGGCCGGTGAGGGTGACGCAAAGCGGTCTGATTTCGCCCTCTGCCGTAAGAAATGGTATGATTGTTTCGCTTTTTCTGGCCATGCTGGTTTTTACCTATCTCTCTTTTGTCGGTGGCCTGCCCATAGTCATTATTGGTCTGTTTTCTGTACTTGCCGCCCTTGCCTATAGCGGTGGGCCCTATCCCCTTGCTTCCCATGGTCTTGGAGAGCTTTTTGTCTTTATCTTTTTCGGGCCTGTGGCGGTTGGTGGAACATATCTGGTGCAGGCAGGACAGCTTAGCTGGCTGGCGATGGTGGCTGCGGTTCCACCCGGCCTTCTTATAACTGCGGTAATGGTTGTCAATAATTTACGGGATATTGAGACAGACAAAAAGGCTGGCAAAAATACTCTGGCGGTTCTGCTGGGTAGCAGGAATACAATAGTGGAATACAGGGTTCTTGTTGGCTTGAGTTATTGTATTCCACTTGGTATCTATTTTGGAACCGGCTTTGGAATGGCGGTTCTGTTTCCCCTGGCAACTGTACCTCTGGGCTGGTCGCTTGGTAAAAAAGTTGGGCTTTTGGCGGGGAAAAGGTTAAATAATTTTCTTGCTGCAACTGCGGGTTTATCTCTGGCGTATAGTCTTCTTTTTTCGTTTGGTTTGGTGGTTGGGAACTAACGCGGTAAATTTTATCCATGTGAAAATATATGAGTTTTCTTGAAATTGAAAAGAAAAGGTTTGTTCTATTTGGTCTGGCCAATAAAAAATCTGTCGCCTGTGCGATTGGCCGGGTTCTGCGGGAGGGAGGAGCTGAGCTTATCCATGTCGTCAGATCTGAAGAACGGGCGGTAAACGCGAGGAAATTGTTTCCGGAATCGCAGGTTTTTATCTGTGATGTTGAAGATGAAGCAAATATTGTCCGGGTACGCAATGAAATTGCAGATGCAATTGGAGTGGATGGCGGAACAAAAATTGATGGTATTGTTCATTCGATAGCTTTTGCCAATTATTCCGACGGAATGAAACCGTTTCATGAGACGATCAAAGCTGACTTCCTCCAGGCGGTTAATGTCTCTTGTTTTTCATTTATCAGTATTGCCAACCATTTTAAAAATCTTCTTGCTGAAGATGGTTCAATGGTGACCATATCCATTTCCACAACCCGGATGGCAGCTGAGAATTATGGTTATATGGCACCCATTAAGGCAGCTCTTGATTCATCGCTCTGTTTTCTGGCTAAAAGTTTTTCAGAGTTTTCAAAGGTACGGTTTAATGCTGTGGCACCTGGTCTCTTAAAAACCTCTGCTTCAGCCGGAATTCCTGGGTATGTTGACAGTTATCTTTTTGCGGAAAAAGTAGCGCTTCGAAAGGAGGCTCTGGCTACCAGAGAAGCAGCTGATACCGCGGCTTTTTTACTGTCAAACAGAAGTTCTGGTATCACCTGTCAGACCATAGTTGTTGATGCGGGGATGTCTGTGAATTATTTTGATAAAGAAATTGTAACAAAAACCGTAGGATAAGGAGAAGGGAAAAATATGCTTAATTTTATCATCGATGTGGAAACGTGTATTGGTTGTGGTCAGTGTGCCAGCGATTGCCCGGCTATGATTATTAGTATGGATGCAAATATTCCAGCCATCGCCCCCGATCTTGAACAGTTTTGCATAGGTTGTATGCACTGTGTGGCCATTTGCAGTGAAGATTCCGTCTCGATTCTTGGCTATAATTCGCAGGATGGAGTCGAATTGCCCGATGAACAGATACTCGATCCTGAAAAACTTGAGCTGCTGATAAAAGGGCGTCGCTCGGTGAGAAATTACCATGATGAAAATGTTGATCCAGCCATTATTGATAAATTGCTGGAAGTGGCCTCACATGCACCTAGCGCTGCCTATTACCCATAAAAAGGAGCTGTACATGTCAGTTCTCTTCGTCCAGCAACGCAAAACCCAGACACATATATTGAAACTCATGGTAACCATGCCATAGTACCTG
>CAMZKN010000124.1 GCA_947311315.1 uncultured Desulfobulbaceae bacterium
CTATGTATGGCCTTCCACTGGTTAAAGATTTTCGTAAGATGCTATGCGACGGTTAGAATGGACTTTACCAACACTTTTGGAGAAGTTACGAATTTTCTTTGTAACCCCTTCAAACCAGACTACTATTTGTTTTGCTATGGTTCGTACTTTCAAGTATAGTGAAGGCTGGAGCCGTTGATATTCCTGTTTCTCAGCTTTATCTCTTCAGAGTTATTGAAACGCTAGCCTGTTATTCGTAATGAACTGTAGATTTTTTCTTATTTTGCTTTTTTTGTCTTTTCTGTTCGTTTTTACAGATAGTTCCCTGTCTGCAACAATGACTGGTGCAGACAAACCTGTCTCCCTTCAAAAACGCTACGACGAGGCAAAATTTTATTACAACCAACTGCAAAACAATTCACAGCTTGCTGCTTCCCGCGAAAATTGGCTCAAAGGAACCAGAAATTTCCGAAGAATATATCTTTCAAGTCCAAAATCAAAACTTGCACCTGCCTGTCTTTTTATGCTTGGACGTGTCTACGGTAAAATGTACGACCACTTCAAAAAAGGTATCGACCTCGAGGAGTCCATATCATACTTCAAAGATATCGCCAGACTGTTCCCTCAACACCGGCTTGCAGACGACTCCTATTTTTCACTTGGCCAACTTTATCTCAACAAAAAAAACAATCCTGAAAAAGCCGCAGAATACCTCAATGAAATTATCGCGCATTACGCCAATGGTGACATGCACACAAAGGCCGAAAATCTCCTCAAAATTCTCTCCAAAGAACACGATATTCCTTTACCTAAAATCATGGTTTCTTCTTCACAGGAGAATAAACTCAGCTACGTTCTGCCTGTAAAGTACTGGTCTTCTGATAATTATACGCGGGTAGTGATCATGGCATCGGGTCCTGTAAACTATAAAGAAACCCTCATCGACAAAACAAAAAACAAACCCAGACGCCTTTATCTCGACTTTAAGAACAGCTATATCGAGCCCCGGTACAGAGCGCCTGTCCCCATTGAAGATGGGTTACTCAAAAGAATTCGAACCGGACAATTCAGCCCCGATATCGTGAGGGTGGTATTGGATATCGAATCGATAGATAACTATAAAATTTTCAGTCTTCCGGATCCATTCAGAGTAGTAATTGACGTTCGAGGCAAAGGCGAACCTTCCCAAAAACAGAGAAAAACCACTACAGTTGCCAAAGTTCAAAACAAGTCTGAAACAGTTGAAAGAAATCCTGATATAAGCATCACATCTCTTCCTGTCTTAAGAGACCATAAAAAAATTGCCGTTAGCGCAAAACATACATCAAAAAAGGCTAAATCCGCTCCAAATAGCCACGTATTCTCCCTTGCCCAGCAACTTGGCTTGGGTGTTAAAAAGATTATCATCGATCCTGGCCATGGCGGCAAAGATCCGGGGGCAATGGCCTTTGGTTTAAAAGAAAAAGACATTGTGCTCCGTATAGCAAAAAAGCTTGCACCAGTACTACAAAAAGAACTACACTGTGAAGTTCTGCTCACAAGAGATGACGATACATTTATACCTCTCGAAGAAAGAACAGCAATTGCCAATACCCAAAATGCAGATCTCTTTATCTCGCTGCATATTAATGCCCACCCGTCTGCAAAAGTTCACGGCCTTGAAACCTATTATCTCAACCTGTCAACCAATGCAGAAGCCATGCGTGTTGCCGCACGTGAAAATGCTACTTCCACTCATCAGATGAGCGACCTCCAGGATATCCTCTCTGATATAATGAAGAATTCCAAGATCAATGAATCATCTCGCCTTGCTCAGCAGGTGCACAACTCCATCCTTTCCGAAGCCAAAAATATGGGCTATGCAGATATTAAAAATCTTGGTGTTAAACAGGCACCATTTTATGTTTTAATTGGCGCTCAAATGCCAGCAATTCTGGTGGAGATTGCCTTTATCAGTAACAAAAATGATGTGAAAAATCTCCAGGATCCTACATTTGTTAAAATGCTTGTCCAGGAAATTGCTGATGGGGTCAGAGCTTATGTAAATGACACCACAGCACAACTCCAGCTATAAAGAGACGACAACCCATAAAATTAAAAAAGGGGTTGCTTCCGAATGGAAGCAACCCCTTTTTACTTATACAAAGCTACTCTCTACAAACTTTTCGCTACCTTCAGGCGTGCTACAGCCCGTTGCAGAGCTATTTCGGCCCTTCTTCGATTTAATTCTTCAGTCTGTTGAGCCGACTGATTAAGCCTTTTCTCAGCACGCTCCTTAGCTTTCATGGCCCTATCGACATCAATATCAGTACCTGCTTCAGCACTCTCTACGAGAAAGGTGATCTTATTATTAGAGACCTCACAGAATCCACCACTGACCATCAGGGATTCACGCTTGTTGCCATTCTCATATGTAAGAGTACCAATTCTGATTGTCGACAGAAAAGGCGCATGATTGGCAAGTACACCGAAGTCTCCACCGAATCCGGGAGCATTAACGATATCAACATCCTCGTCAACTTTCGCCCCACTCGGAGTAACAACTTCAAGTCTTATCTGTTGTCCCATCGAATTGTCCTCTTGTCCAAATTATTAGGTTTACAACACTCTTATGCTTTGGACTCAGCTTCTTTGGCGACAGCTTCATCGATAGCACCAACCATATAGAATGAGTTCTCGTTAAGCTCGTCATGCTTTCCTTCAAGAATCTCCTTAAAACCCTGTACAGTGTCGGCCACCTTTACGAATTTACCAGGCATACCGGTAAAAACTTCTGCAACCGTGAAAGGCTGAGAGAGATATCTCTGGATTTTTCTGGCACGGGACACGAGCTGCTGATCTTCTTCAGAAAGCTCATCCATACCGAGAATTGCAATAATATCCTGGAGATCTTTATATTTCTGCAAAGATACCTGGACACCACGTGCAACCTGGTAATGTTCTTCACCAATAACATTAGGGTCGAGAATTCTGGAGGTTGAATCCAGTGGATCAACAGCAGGATAGATACCAAGCTCAGAAATCTGACGAGAAAGAACGACCGTACCGTCAAGGTGAGCAAATGTTGTTGCAGGAGCAGGATCTGTCAAGTCATCAGCAGGCACATAGACACACTGAACTGCTGTAATAGAACCTTTTGTGGTTGAAGTAATACGTTCCTGCAGTGCACCAAGATCGGTTGCAAGTGTTGGCTGATAACCAACAGCTGAAGGAATACGACCAAGAAGGGCTGAAACCTCAGAACCGGCCTGGGTAAAACGGAAGATATTATCGACAAAAAGAAGAACGTCCTGTCCCTCTTCATCACGAAAATATTCGGCAGCAGTCAAACCGGTCAAGGCAACACGGGCACGGGCTCCCGGAGGTTCAGTCATCTGTCCATACACGAGAGCAGCTTTTGGCAGAACGCCGGAATCTTTCATCTCATGGTAGAGATCATTTCCTTCACGGGTACGCTCACCAACACCACAGAAAACAGAGATACCACCATGATGCATGGCAATATTATTAACCATTTCCATCATGATAACTGTTTTACCACAACCGGCACCGCCGAACAGTCCCATCTTACCACCAAGTGGGAAGGGAACCAGAAGATCAATTACTTTAATTCCGGTCTCAAGTACGCGAACTTCAGTATCCTGTTCGGTAAATGCGGGAGCTTCACGGTGAATTGGCAGAGACTTATCAGATTTGATATCTCCGAGACCGTCAACCGGACGGCCAACAACATTCATGATGCGACCAAGAGACGCCTCACCTACCGGAATGGTAATAGGCAGGCCGGAATCCCTAACCTCCATACCACGAACAAGACCATCTGTCTGATCCATAGCGATACATCTACAGCCATTATCGCCAAGATGCTGAGCCACCTCTATAACAAGATTGTCTTCCCTGTCATCGATGCCTGGATTCGTCACCATACATGCACTAAGAATACTTGGCAGGTTGCCGGGCTCGAACTCCACATCTACGACAGGTCCAATAACCTGTGTAATTTTTCCTATTCTTTGTTCACTCATTGGGCCTTACTCCTCCTAAAAAGTCTTAGATTATCAAAACGATAAATTATTATTTCAGAGCTTCCGCACCGCCGACAATATCCATAAGCTCGTTTGTAACGGCTGCCTGACGAGCTTTGTTGTAAACGACAGTCAAGTTCTTCACTATATCCTTACACGCACTCGTCGCATTATCCATTGCGGTCATACGCGCGGCATGTTCACATGCTCCAACCTCAAGCATGGCATGATAAATAAGAACATTGAGGTACAGTGGCTGCAGCACATCCATAATTTCTTCAGTGGATGGTTCGTAGATGTAATCTCCAGACGCCTTTTTCTCTTCTGTACCTTCTTCCTGTTCCACAGGCTGAACGGGAAGGAACGGTGCTGTTGCAGGAACCTGACGGGCAACCGAGATAAATCGGCCATACAACGTCTCAACCTTGTCAGTTGTACCATTCAGGAACTGCTCAGTAATATCAGTGGCAATTTCCCTGGCATTAAACATTTGGAAACTACCCATGGTCTCGGTATAACTCTTTCGGACTTTTCCTGTTTTACGCAGAAGCTGATACCCTTTTTTACCTACACAAACGAAACTGACCTTTTTTCCCTCAGCTTCGTACTCTTCCATCTTCTTAAAAGCTAATTTAACAATGTTGGCATTAAACGATCCACACAGTCCACGATCAGAAGTGACAATAACCAGTTCAACCGTCTTCACTTCCCGGATTTCCATAAGAGGAAAGGCATTTGTATTTGCGCCTCCGGACAAATTGGACATCGCATCATTGAACTTGGATGTGTACGGTCTAAAGGCCTCCATCTTGTCCTGGGCACCGCGCAATTTTGCAGCCGCGACCATATTCATGGCTTTGGTGATCTGCGCGGTCTTTTTAACACCCGAGATCTTTGTTTTTACTTCTTTTAGACTCGCCATATCTTGACCTTTTTTAATTAATTAAGACCTTGTGTCGCCTTGAAAGTATCACCAAAGCTAGTCAGTACTTTATCGAGCTTTTCTTTAATTCCGTCGGTAAACTGTTCTTCTTCAACGAGATCTGAAAATATAGTAGGCTCATTGGACTCAATGTAATTGTAGAGCTCACTCTCGTAATCTGCGAGGGTAGCAACCGGTAGTGCATCAAGATACCCATTGGATCCAGCGTAGAGGATAGTAACCTGTTTTTCCATTGGCAGTGGCTGATATTGCGGTTGCTTCAGGATTTCAACAAGTCTCTCACCGCGGGTAAGTTTGGCCTGGGTTGCCGCATCAAGATCGGAACCAAAAGCAGCGAATGCTGCAAGTTCACGATACTGAGCGAGATCAAGACGAAGTGTACCTGCAACCTGCTTCATTGCTTTCACCTGTGCAGAACCACCAACACGGGAAACAGAGAGGCCTACGTTAATTGCAGGTCGTACACCGGAGAAGAAAAGATTTGGCTCAAGATAAACCTGACCATCCGTAATAGAAATAACGTTGGTCGGGATAAAAGCAGAAACATCGCCTGCCTGGGTTTCAATGATCGGCAGCGCTGTAAGAGATCCGGCACCAAGATCATCGTTGACCTTAGCAGAACGTTCAAGAAGACGCGAATGGTTAAAGAAAATATCACCAGGATATGCTTCACGGCCCGGTGGACGACGAAGCAGGAGCGAAAGCTCACGATAAGCAACAGCCTGCTTGGAAAGATCATCATAGATGATGAGTGCATGCTGGCCATTATCGCGAAAATACTCACCCATGGAACAACCGGCAAAAGGTGCGATATACTGCATAGGAGCCGGATCAGAGGCGCAGGCAGATACCACCGTAGTGAATTCCATCGCACCATGTTTTCTGAGCGCCTCAACAACGAGCGCAACCGTGGACTTTTTCTGACCAACTGCAACATATATGCAGTGTACATCAGTATTCTTCTGGGCAATAATCGCATCGACACAAAGAGCAGTTTTGCCGATCTGACGATCGCCAATAATGAGTTCACGCTGGCCTTTGCCAACTGGAGTCATGGCATCAACTGCTTTAGCGCCGGTATAACATGGCTGATGCACACCTTTTCTGGCAATAACACCAGGAGCCAAAACTTCAATCTTGGAGGAAAGTTCAGACTTGATCGGTCCAAGTCCGTCAATAGGCTTGCCAAGACCATCAACCACGCGACCTTCCATGGCAGGGCCTACAGGAACTTCTGCAATTTTCCCCGTTCGTTTTACGGTATCACCTTCTTTAATCCCTGAAACGTTACCCAGAACAGCACAACCAACGTTGTCGGCTTCGAGGTTCAGGGCAAGACCCATAATCCCTCCGGGGAACTCAAGCAACTCCATGGCCATACAGTTTTGGACACCGTAGACACGGGCGATACCATCACCAACTGAAATAACGGTACCAGTTTCATTAAGATCTATACTGGTCTCGTACGCTCCAATCTGGTCCTTGATGATTTGACTAATTTCTTCGGCTTTAATCTGCATCTATTCTCTCCCCTTTATGGAATCTTTTAAACCTGCAAGCTGAGTCTTAATACTTCCATCCAGAACAAGATCACCCACCTTGGCGATAATACCGCCGAGAATCGAAGGATCTACGCTGGTTGTCAGTTCGACTTTCTTGCCTGTTAACTTTTCTAAAACTGTCTGAACGTTCGTCTTCAGTCCATCATCGAGCGTAACCGCTGAAACAACAGTGCCATGACTGATATTTTTTTCTTCATCAACCATGGTCTTATACGCTTCTGCAATTTCGGGTAGTATTTCAGCGCGCTTCTTCTGAACTAAGAGATTCAAGAAATTTCCCATGACCGTATCCACGCCCATGGAACCGACCATGCCGGTCATTACCTTCTCTTTGACATCCATTGGATAAAGAGGGTTAGTCAAAGCATCAGAAACCTCGGGGTGGGTTACATATAGCTTAGCTACCCCTTGAAGAACTTCATTGTATTCTTCATATTTTTTCTGTTCCTGACCAACGGTGAAAATCGCCTTGGCGTATCTTTTTGCGAGGATTGTCTGTTTCACTGTACGGCCCCCACTTTAGCTAAATAATCTTCTATTATCTTCACCTGATCATCCGCAGTGAGATTCTTCACTATCAGTTCTTCAGCCATCACAGCCGCTTGGTCGGCGACTTCATCTTTTAGCGTGCGACGAGCTTCAGTTATTTCATTTTGAATGGCCTGGTCGGCAGCACGTTTGATGTCATCGGCTGCAAGCTCGGCTTTTTCAATAATTTTTGCCTTTTCAACTTCTGCTTGAGCAACGGCCCTTTCCACAACCTTGTCTATCTCAGACTCCACGGTCAAAAGCTTCTCCTGAAATTCATTGTAGGAACTCTCAGCATCTGCCCGTTGTTTGTTTAAGGTGTCTATCTCATCCTTGATCTTTTTCTGTCGGTTAGCAAGTCCAGAGCCAATGGGTTTTGCACCAAACTTAACTAAAATGATCATCAGAGCGATGAAGTTAACAACCCTCCAGCCAAGATCTTTGAGTTTTGCTGCAGAAAGACTCCCGCCAGCGGCTCCATGACCCTCCGCTGCAACATCACCATGACCTTCAGCGACAACAGCTCCTGTATCAGCAGTAACTCCGTGTTCAGCAGCCACAGTTTCATGACCTGCCGGTTCCGTGGCAAATGCCGATCCAAACGACAAAGCGAACCAAAGTGTCAGCGTAAGCAGGCTGACATACTTTGCAATCTGTTTCACTCCATTCATATTAAAGACTCCTCCCCAGAATTTTACTGGCCATTTCGCCTGCAAACCCATCAATATTGGATTGCAAACTGGTTCTGGCGTCTTCAATCTGAGACCGGATCTCAGCAAGCTTTGACTCCTTGCCAGACTCTGCCTCCGCCTTAATAGCTGAGAGTTTTTCATCTCCAGCCGCCTGTGCATCTGCTCGTGCAGAATCCAGAGCACGTTTTGCCTTTCCAGAGGCCTTTGCCATTTTAGCATCAACCTCTTCCTGGCGAAGGTTTGCATTTTTCTCAAAATCTGAGATTTCTCCCTGCATTCCCTGTAGCTTTTCAGATCTCTCCTGAATGATTTTCCTTATAGGCTTATAAAGAACTCCATTAAGAAGAAACATGAGAACAATCATGTTAACAACCTGAATTAACAAAGTGATATCTGTCGTAATCATGTTAGTAACTCCTGCTTAACTAAGATAACGAAAAAAAAACATAACATTCATTTATGCAATGAATGATGACCGCAATAAGGTATATCCACAAAATAATGGCGTAAAAGCTGCTCTGAATAAAATGAACGACCATTCACAATTGCGAAAATTCTTACCGTAAATATGGAGTGCTGTCAACAAATTTATGTAGTCCACTCCCCCGAAAGAGGCTGACACAGAAAAAATGCAGGATTTCGTATCAGCTTTCCCAAAACATGCTATCTATTGAAATATTCAGAAATAATTCTAGTGGGACAGCAGGTTGTTTACTATTTCAGGAACTTCTTTTATTGCCTGACCCAGTTTGTCAACCATTGGCCCTCCGGCCTGTGCCATGTCGGGTCTCCCGCCACCCTTTCCACCAACTATAGCAGCAACTTTATTCACAATCTCTCCGGCCTTGATCCGTTTTGTTAAATCACTGGTAACAATTGCCAGAAGTGCGACTTTACCGTTTATACTCCCTCCGAGAACAGCAATTCCCGAACCAAGACTATTGCGTACTTTATCACCAACTTCCCGTAACGTTTTTGGGCTATCCAGAGGAATGGCTGCTGCAATAACTTTTACTCCACCAATAGTTGCCGCCCCTTTAAGAACATCATCCAAATCTGAACTGGCAAGCCTGGTTGAAAGGTCTGCCACCTGTTTTTCCATCACTTTCAGATTATCCTGCAAGCTTTTCACTTTTGCAGGTACCTGGCCACCACTACCTGCATTGAGAAGAGATACCGTTGCAGCTTCACGTCTGTACAATGACTGAATATCCTTAAAGGCGGCACTCCCGGCAAGCGCCTCTATCCTTCTGACTCCAGCAGCAATACCCGTTTCTGATAATATTTTAAAAACACCTATTTCACCGGATGCTGTGACGTGGGTTCCCCCACACAGTTCCTTACTGAAATCGGCCATCGAAACGACCCGAACATCCTCGTCATACTTTTCGCCGAAAAGTGCCGTCGCCCCCTCTCTGAGAGCTTCGTCTTTGGCCAGTATACGGGTCACAACCTGCGTGTTTTCCCATATTTTTTCATTGACCATCAACTCGATGGCCTCAATTTCTTCCGCTGTCACTTGTGAAAAATGCGTGAAGTCAAAGCGTAATCTGTCAGGGCCCACAAGAGAACCGGCCTGTTTCACATGATCGCCAAGAACCAGACGCAAGGCGGCCTGCAAAAGATGTGTTGCAGAATGGTGGGCAGCCGTTGCACGACGATTTTTCGCTGCAACCAATAAACTGACCTCGTCTCCTTCTGCAATATCTCCCAGCTCAACCACAATATTGTGGAGAATAATTTTCTCACCCTCAACCGAAGTCGAAATCACTTTAGCCTTGCCACCAGGCCATGTCACTTCCCCCTTGTCGCCGATCTGGCCACCGGACTCTGCATAAAAAGGTGTTGTTTCTGTGTACAGACAACCTTTTTGTCCGACAGCTAAAGCACTGACCCTGTCACCGGCTTCATTGAGCAAACCACCCACCGGAACTCTGACCGACAACGTGTCATAGCCAACAAATTCAGCGGTTTTTCCTTCAGCAATCAATGTTTTCACACCTTCACCAAACAGCTTCACCCCTTCGCCCTTTCGAGAAAGACGTGATTTTTCCCGCTGATTCTCCATCTCAGTCAAAAAACCGGATTCATCGAAGCTCAGACCTTTTTCAAGGGCAATATCCCTGACAATATCAAAGGGAAACCCAAAAGTGTCGTAGAGTTTAAAAATAAAATCACCGGAAATAACCTTTGAAGAGGTAGCCATAACCTTCGTGATCTCTTCATCCAGCAACACCAGTCCATGCTCGAGTGTCTCACGAAAACGTTCCTCTTCGTTATTAACAACTTTTTTCAAAAGAGAACGAGCACCTTCCAGATGAGGATAGGCTTCAAGCATCTCTCTTATTACCGTACCGGTTACTTGTTCCATAAATGGTTTATCCAAACCAAGGTGTTTGCCATATCGAACGGCACGACGCATGATTCTGCGCAGCACATACCCCCGCCCTTCATTGGCGGGAAGTATCCCATCAGAAACTAGGAACGTTGTCGCTCTGGCATGATCGGCAATAACCCGCATGGCAGTATCATCCTGACTGTTTTTGCCATATATTTTACCTGACAATTTTTCCAGAGTAGCGAGGATGGGAGTAAAAAGATCAGAGTCATAATTGTTGAATTTGCCCTGCAATACTGCAGCAACCCGTTCGAGTCCCATGCCCGTATCGATACTCGGTTTGGGCAACCGTGTCATTGTGCCGTCTTCTGCACGGTTAAATTGCATAAAAACAAGGTTCCAGAGTTCAAGGAACCGATCACATTCACAACCAAGGGCGCAATCAGCCCGACCACAGCCCGCCTCAACACCCTGATCTATATGTATTTCGGAACAGGGCCCACAGGGGCCGGTATCTCCCATGGCCCAGAAATTGTCTTTCTCACCCATTCTTACAATTCGCCCTTTGGGCAAATTATCTATTTTATCCCAGAGTTCATACGCTTCATCATCGTCATCAAAGATAGAGATCCAGAGTTTTTCAACTGGAACGCCCAACTCCACAGTGAGAAAATCCCAGGCAAATTGAATAGCATCTTCTTTAAAATAGTCGCCAAAGGAAAAATTACCGAGCATCTCAAAAAAAGTATGATGACGAGCGGTATACCCTACATTTTCAAGATCATTGTGCTTACCACCCGCACGCACACAACGTTGACTGCTCACCGCGCGCACATAATTCCGTTTGTCTTCGCCCATGAAAACCGTTTTAAACTGAACCATCCCGGCATTAACAAACAAAAGGGTAGGATCGTCTTTGGGGACGAGAGAAGAACTGTCAACAGTGGTATGGCCTTTTGCTTTAAAGTATTCTAAAAAACGACTGCGGATTTCATATCCTTTCATAATTGACGATCTCACAACATGTATTATTTATTTAATTTCCACCCGGAAACACAAGACATCATCGCCTTTATCTACCAATAATATATGGCAATATTTGTTTAAACCGGGGTGTTCCTGCCTTGCCAAGTAATTCATAAATCAACATTTCAGCCGAGCCGACGATAACACCTTCACTGAGCATCCTTGTGACTCCGTCCTGATGATCCTCGACACTTCGTGAAGAAACACCATCAGAGACCACCCAGACCGAAAAGCCCTTCTGTAACAACCCCATGGCAGTCTGATACACGCAAATATGCGTTTCCACCCCGACGAGAACCATGGTTGTCACTGACTCAGGAAGGTTATCCACAAATGCTTCGGTTTCACTGTTTGCGACTGCATTAAATTCAACCTTATCAAAGCATGGAATGTCGGCAACAAGGGGTTCAATATTTGGTACATATGGGCCCAACCCTTTTTTGTATTGAGTGTTGGCGACCATTGGGATATTGAAAATCCTGCCGCAATGCACAAGTAACTCTACCGTCGCAGCAATTTTGTCGGCGTTGATTATCTTCGACATCAAACTCTGTTGAACATCAATTATCTGCAAACAGACATTTTCCGAAGTCAATAGTTTCTTTTTCATTGTTCACCTCATTGTAAAAGAGACATGGGCAAAAAAAATTGCTTTTAATTAACCCTTTTCTCCGGTGAGATTCAAGTTTATCCTGCCGGAGAGAGAAAAATATGCTGTTAAAACAGAGAAAGTACTTTACAATGCCTGCAAAACTATTAAATTGAAGAGCGAAATACCTCTAAAGATGAAGCCAATAACCCATTGATTTACAAGAGTTATCGCACAACACTTATCCCGCCAAGCGGGATTAGGGAGAGAATATGCAAGACGAACAAATTGACGCAATGGCAAAACTTCTCAAGTCAATGTCTCACCCCATTCGGTTGAAAATTCTCTGCCTTCTGCAGGATAAAGAGCTTTCCGTTGGTGAAATACGAGACCAGGTTCAAACCACCAATGCGAATGTTTCTCAACACTTAAACATACTACGTGGTCAGGGTATTATAGATTATCGCAAAGACGCCAATTTTATTTACAATAAAATAACAGACAACCGCATCCTTGAACTTATCCAAAAAATGCGTACTCTCTTTTGTCCAAACTTTTAACTTCGGGATTGTTAACTGTTCAGAGCACCTCACTTTCGCTCATTTTGGCCTCTCTGAGTAACACGAGTAGGCTTCAAAGCCCCAAATAAACGAATCTAGGATACTCTGAAAAGTTACAGGAATTGAAGGGTTTTACAAAATTCTACAGACAACAAAGGAGTCCTTCTATGATTATCACAGACTGGATACATACAATAGCTGGATTTTTCATCCTTTTCACCCTTGCTCTGGGTGTTGAGGCAAGTCCTCTTTTTCACAGCAGTTACTGGCTGTTTTTCACTGCTTTTGTCGGCTTAAATCTCTTTCAGTTCGGTTTTACCAAGTTCTGTCCGTTAGGACTGATCTTAAAAAAAATCGGCGTCCCGAATACACGCGATTAATTGACCCTCATATAAAAACCGGCCCGGTATATTCACCGGGCTTTTATTTTTTTCACTTCACCATTTTCACCTTACAGGATGCCTGCCAGCAGCAGGAAAGTTCTGAACAGGTACTTCTTTGCCGGAAGCATGGCTCATTACCTTCTTTTATCTGAATTCGACTGATCAACTCCGTAAGATTTACACCCTTTTCCTGTGGAACATCAAGCCTCAGCGCTTTTTTTCTTGCCACAGAAAACAGCTTCGGCCCCTTCTTAAATTTAATCACAGACATTTTCTCCTCCACTCAAACCAACACTATTATATCGGCAGGATATGATACTCTTCTACTATGGAATGGATGCCATTCAATACTTGGCCGTTTCTTCCATCAATGGAAACAGGATCACCAAAACCAATGCGCACTCCTGCAATAGTGCAATATTCTTCTGTTTCAAATACTTTCAAACGGCGACAACCAACCACGCAGGTCTTTTCCAGACGAACTGCAACAACTGAAGCATGTGACGTCTGGCCTCCCCGCGAAGTAAGAAGACCATCAGCCATACTGACAACCTTAATATCCTCCGGCACAGTATCCTGTCGGATCAGAATAATCGGGGATTGCGGGTCTGATTCGCGCAACATCCGAATATTGTCTTCAGTAAATACAGCCTTTCCCGAAAGCGCAGAACCGGAAACACCCACACCTTTGCCAAGATGTGCACTCCCCAGCTCTTTACTCTCGACAAAAACATTGAGATGTTCCTTCTTTTTAATGGTAATCATGTCCCTTGTCTGCAAGATAAAAAGCTGGTCAGACTCCGGTCCTTCGAAGGTAAATTCAATTTCCTGAGGATTCCATCGTTTTTCATAAACCAGTTCTCTGGAAATATCCAGCAACTCTTTATAAATTTTTGGAAAACGCACCTCCATCGTCTGCTCCACCGACCGCCCATCAAGTGTTGCCTGTTCTACAGAAATTGCCCGACTGGTCACAAGCCCTGAAACAATATCTTCTCCCTGGTCTCCATAGGCATAATCCCCCCAGAGCGCCACGCGTTGCACCTTTCGATATGGATGTGCAGTAAAAACCACCCCAGAGCCAGAACTGCCACTACGGTTACCAAAGACCATCGCCTGCACAATAACAGCCGTGCCCCAGAAATCCGACACATCCATAATCCTTCGATAATCCACTGCCTTTTCCGCACCCCATGAATCAAGGACAAGCTCCACGGCACTAACAAGTTGCAACCAGGGATCATCAGGTATTCCGAGTCCCCGTTGTCGTATAAGTTTCTGGTAAGAAAGGGCGAGACCCTTCATCTCGTCTGAAGAAAAATGTCGCTTAAATTTAACATTATGTTTTTCTTTGGCACTGTTCATGAGAACCTGGAAATCTTCTCTGCCGACCCCGGAAATCATCGCCCAGGACTGCAGAAACCGCCGATAGTTATCCCAGGCCAGATACCCATTTCCATGATGGGCAATACACTCTTCGATAAGTTCTTCATTAAAGCCGACATTATGGATAGTTGCCATCATACCCGGCATGGAAATAGCGCTCCCGCTTCTCACCGAGAGAAGAAGTGGAGAACGGGGAGAACCAAAGACTTTGCCCGTCTTTTTTTCAACTTCATTTAAAGCCTGACGAATACGCTGCATAAATTCTTTTCGGGTCTCTGAATAGCCAAACACAATTTCACGACAACGAAATATTTCCGTGGTAATGACAAATGCAGGCGGTACCGGTTTGTTATCAGAGGTAAGCAATGCCAGATTAAAACCTTTGTTACCAAGGTGAATGAGACTGTTGGTATAGGGGTTGAGATCGTGCAAAAGAGACACAGCTTTATTCGGATTATACGTCATCAGCAGGTCGAGTTTTTTCTGATCCAACAGATCTTTTTGATTTTCAAGTGTTTGCAGTATTCGAAGGATGAAATTATCAAGATGCTGAAGACCAAACGTTGATGAAATCAATTCCCTGAAAAACACCTCTGATAGCCGTTGAACCGATGTTCCAACCTCCTGCTCATCGTAGAGACCACTGAATTTTTCCAGCAGATTTTCAGGGCCAATCTGCGGAATAATCATCGACAGGTTGTTCTGATGAATATTGGTATAAAACGCATAGATGATATCTTTGACCCCTTCTGACATACCCCTGAAAATATCGAGATACTGGGTGTAGGAGACCCGCCTTACTTTAAGTGAATTTTCAAGCAGAGACAGATGGGTTGACAATCTTCTGGAGGTAATACCATCAATTGCCAAGGCACGCATAAAGAGCTTTATACAGCGGACAATATTGTAAAATGTTGCCTGGGTAATAATCGACAGGTTGACCGTTTTCGGCAATTCCTCAAGATACAGATTTGCAAAATTTTCCAGCCGAAAAGTCAAACTGAGGGCATCAAATTTCCGCTCTTTATAGCGGCCATAAACAGATGGAATATCAACTGCAATATGTCTTTTATAGTAAATATCCTCCCGTGCCTCAAAAGTCTTTGGCGAAAGAATAATCTCCTTCAACCCTTCTAGCGTTGTCAACAATGCCTCGAGACAGTGCTCTGTATCTGAATTTTCAAGATCGGAGAGCAGACGTTCCATCTCCGGGAAGCCATCATTGACCGCCTCCATAATCTCGGACTGTAACTGCTGAAAGCCGAGTTTATATTTTTTAAAAAGAAGTTTATACATCCGAATCAACAACCTGAATCGGTTTATTTCACTACTACTCAGATCATCCTGCCGAGCCAGAAAATCGGCTATTTTTTCACTGTCCAGAGACAGAATATCCTGAATTCTTTCAATCTCCATCTCTTGCCAGAAACGCACACTGAGAATATGTTGCTCGTCAACAAACCTGCCTTCTGTTTCTACCTGGCTGTACACTTCTTCAGGGATGTAGTGAATAAGCAGCGATTTGTCTTTTGTTTTCCAAAACAAAAAAATCGCCTGGATAAAATCCACGATGAGATTTGAGCTTTCAACATGTCCCTGTTTACGCAAAAAATGGATCAATACATCTTTGCGCTTATGAATTTCATCAAGATCCGTCGACACGTCCCGCAGTTCACCTTCTGAGCCAATTTCATTAAAAAATACCGGCATCAATTTAGTGAACTGTTTAGACAGGTTGTAGATGGGTTCAATAGGATGATTCAGCAACTGGGTAATATCCCGTTGAAACAGATCCGTATCCCTGACACAGGTACCTGATAATTTTAAATGGATAATCAGTGCTGAAAACAGCGTTGAGCACCATTTGGGTTCACGCATAATCAGGTGCAGCCACACCCTAATATTGGCGAGATGCGCAGGGTTGGACAATGGCTGCCAATTTTCATCCACACCAATAACATTGGCATGCTGGAAACCAAAACGTACCACCCCCCAGAGAAAAGCTTCTACCATTCGGCTGTTATTCCGGTCAAAAACCTCACCGCCAATAACCTGGATACACTGCAGTGAAGTGTGTGGATATTTACGAACATTTGCCTTAAGCAAAGAAAAGGTGGTCAAAAGAAATTCTTCAATTTCTTCAAAACTCTGCTGCCTGATTAAAAGCACCAGGCTTCTGTTTATCTCCCTGAGAGTCTCTTCATGAATGAGATATAACCCTTTGGTATCCATGATTTTAAATAGAAAAAGCAACTTTCTGTTTTCATGGAAACGGTGCAGCCGACTGCTTCCTTTCTCTTCGATCTGACTGAAGACCTCCTCTGCCTCCACAAGCTTATTAGGCATTGCCCGATAATATTTTACGATATCAATATGTGCTGGCAGGGAGAGCATTGTTTTCAAGTCGGCCAGTCCATCCTGTGTAAAATCAAGCGATTGCACAACCGCAAGATGCTGTTCCATTGCCTCGTGTGAAATAGTGGTAAAAAGCTGTGAGGAATGAAAATCAGCACGGGGAATACTGCACCTGTCCAGAAACCAATCCAGAGGGTCATCTTCATGCAGCCAATAGTCATAACATCTAGTCAGAATAGTTTTTACCAGGGTACAAAGGGGAACAAAATCAAAATTGCCATCATCTTTTTCTGTAAGCGTCAACAGATGGTTGGCAATTCTCGTCACCGGATGTTGTCCGTGCACAATCTGCATCATCACAGGACGATTTTTTTGATCCAGTGCAGCGAGTTGGCTAAAGGTATTATTCAGAACCAGCCCGAACCGTTGCAAATCAGAGACGGAAAACTGGAGAATCGTCTTATCCAGCCAGACCATCATCGCTCCGATACCCTGAGAAAGAAGAACAGCATCCCGCTGCGTATCCCTTAAGACATCAAAGAACAGTCTGGAAAAGAGGGCAAACGCCTCCGGCCCCCGCTCGTGGTTTCTGTAGTGACCAATATTTTTCAGGGCAAAACTTCGCAATTGCGGCAGAACTATTTTCCAGTTGCGAAATGGATGACAAATTTCGTATAAAAGCTTTTCAAGAGTTGAGTGAAGCCCTTTGTATTTTTCAACCACTTCAAGCAGGATAAAATATTCTTTGTCTATCACTACCTGCCCTGCCGTCTCAAGCAAGTTTGCTTTCAATGCATCTGATTCAATAGGATCATCTACCATTTGCCCTTCTCTCATCTTTTTCATGGCTGTTAAAAAGAAAGCGCCCTTGAAATTTTCTTCAAAAGCGCTTTTTGATCAATATTCAACTGCACAAATCATATTGCCTTGTTCGCTTCCATATGCAGAATTAGATCGAGCATTCTATTGGAATACCCCCATTCATTATCATACCAGCTCATTACTTTTACCGTGGAACCTATAACTTTTGTTGATTGAGCATCAATAATTGAAGAATGCGCATCCCCCTGAAAGTCAATGGACACCAGAGGCAAATCCGTATAACCCATAAACCTGTTTGCCCTTTCAGCAAGAGCCTGGTTTACCTCTTCCACTGTCGTCTCTTTTTCGACCTCCATCACCGCATCCACAAGAGAGACGGTTGGTGTCGGTACTCTCACCGCAAGACCATCAAATTTTCCTTTCAACTCAGGGATAACAAGAGAAACAGCAGCTGCGGCCCCCGTTTTTGTGGGGATCATTGAAAGTGCGGCAGCCCTTGCCCTACGCGGGTCAGAATGAGGAAAATCAAGTAGCCTCTGATCCCCGGTATAGGCATGAATCGTGGTCATCAGACCTCGTTTAATACCAAAGGTATCAAGAATTACTTTCGCAAAAGGTGCCAGACAGTTGGTGGTACAGGACGCATTTGAAACAACATGGTGAATGGTTGCATCATACTCATCTTCATTTACTCCCATGACAAAGGTCTTAATACTGCCCTTAGCGGGAGCGGAGATAACTACCTTACTGGCACCCGCATCAATATGCGCCTGAGCCGATTCAGCATCCCTGAAGATACCTGTACATTCAGCAACATACTCCACACCCATGTCACCCCAGGGAATATCAGCAGGATTGCGATGATCTGACACCATGATGTGCCTGCCATCAACGGTTATACCTTTTTCATCACTCTCAACATCTTTTTCATAGATGCCCATAACAGAGTCATATTTCAAAAGATGAGCCAGAGTACCGTTGTCAGTTAAATCATTGATTGCCACCACTTCAATATCTGCAAACATTTCATCCCTGCTCAATGCTCTGAAAATATTTCTACCAATACGACCAAATCCGTTGATGCCAATTTTCACTGTCATAGTTTTCTCCCTTCATCTTTACAATCACTCCATCTTACAAGGTGACCGTATGTTTATTGGTGTTTTTTACCTGAGCCGTTTGTGCAAGGCGATACAAGTGAAGATATCTTTGCATCACTTTGGTCCAGGTATAGTTTTTTTCAATTTCCAAAACGGCCCGCAACTGCATTGCTCTTTTGGCGGGACGGTCATTAAAAAGTTCCAAGGCTCGTCCCAACGCCGAAAAAAGTCCTGAAGGCTGCCCACTTCCATAGGCAATACCTGTAACATCATTCACAACTTTTACCAGGCCGCCGACATGACGAACAATAGGTAGAGACCCAAAAAGCTGGGCAATAAAATCCGTTAAGCCACACGGCTCGTAGCGTGATGGTACAACAAAAAAATCACCTGCGGCAAAAACACTGTTAGCAAGATTTGGGCTGAAGCCATTGAAAAAGCACAATCTTCCCCGTAATTCCGTTCGAGCTAAATTCTCAAGTCGTGATTCCAGTTCAGCAGAACCATTTCCAAGAATAACCATTTGTGCCTGCTCGTTCTTTTTCATGAAAACAGGGAGCACTTCCAAAAGAGTATCGATTCCTTTTTGCTCACTGAGGCGACCAACAAAAGTAAAGAGTGGCTTCTGCACATCACCTGCCAGCTCTCCGAAATATTCCACACCCTGTTTCCTTGCCAACTCTGGTATATGATTCAGAAAAAACTGTTTAAACCGCTTTTTACCGTCAAGATCATCTTTTTCATTGCCGGGACTAAACAAAAAGTTACTTTCGTTTTCTGAATCAGCAAGAACAGAGGAAGAAAAAAGTGCGGGGTCTATGCCGTTGGTCACCCCTTCAAGGTGAACACCTCGTCGCTTCAACTCATGACCAAGCCAGCCGGTCAGCTTGTCGCTTTCGCTCTCCTGAAGTTCCCTTGCGTAATTTTCACTCACCGTATTTACAACCGCATAGGCACCTGCCACCAGAAACGGGTCAAATTTATGATCAAGCTGATTGGCAAGAATAACCCGTTCCGGAAATCCTGTTACCGACAGAGCATACGGAATATCTGCAATCTCCTGATGATATCCATGCCCACCATTGTGCACAGTAACCAAGCATCCTGTTTGGCGAAAATAGCTGCGGTACCCCGGAATTTCACGTAAAAAAGCTGGGAGAAGCGCTGTATGACCATCGTGACAATGAATAACATCGGGCCGCATCTGCAAAACAATCATAAGTTCAATTGCAGCCTTTTGCAGCAAAACATTCATGGCAAAATAATCATGATGGCCCGTCGATTTTTTCTGCCACTTTTCACGAGTCTCATCATCTACCGTGTAAGTATATACAGCAGATTTTTGTTGATAACGAAGGGCATCCAAAAGATAGATATGTACTTTTTTTGATTTTTTATAAAAAAAACGTATATCTTCCCGAATTTCGAGATCAGGTTGATGCATGTCAATATGCAACTGCAGAGGGTGATCGCTGGCAGATGGATCCATCAGCGGCTCAAATCCCAACTCCTCTGCATCCATGAAACCATAGAGAGGCAAGACCACGTGTAATGACCGTCCAGACCAGCGCGCCAGTGCCTCTGCCAGCTGACGAACCACATCCTTCACCCCACCGGCTCCGGCCAGATCTCCATACTCTCTGCTGATCATCCAGATATTTTTCATCTATTGTCCATATCCCGGCAAACTTGTTGTCACATATTCCTGAGTACTATATATATACTTCAAAGATGAGTATATCAAAAAATCATTCTTCTTTTGAATTAATCTTTTCAATTGCAAACGTATTTTTTCAAGGAGAGCCCATGCCCAGTGGCACACTGACGGTCTCAACACACACCGGCAAGGAACTTATCAACATCACAGATACAATCAACGCAGTATGTATGAGCCAGCCGATATCTTCGGGTATTCTATCTCTGTTTAACCCGCATACTACTGCAGGACTCACAATTAATGAAGGCGCTGACCCGGATGTCTGTAGTGATATTATCATGGGTCTTGAAAAAATGGTTCCCACTCTGACATACCATCATATGGAGGGTAACTCACCCTCGCATATCATGGCCCTGCTTACAGGGAGTTCACTAACCATCCATGTTGAAAACGGCAGGCTATTGCTTGGCACATGGCAGAAAATCTTCTTTTGTGAATTTGACGGCCCCAGAACCCGAACAATCCACTGGAAATATCTCCCCGACCACGAGTATCCTCCATTAACCAACCATAATACTTAATAATAATACCTTGCATACCATGACACCTGATCCTGCAAAAATATGCTTTGGCCTCGACAACGATCTCGACCGAACATCTCTAGCCATTTTTCTTCAGCTTGGAGGTGATAAAAACTTTGCTGAACTTTTTTCATCCCGGCTCTCAAGTGATGATATTATCAACTATGTTGATGACTTCACACGACTCTTAAAAAAATATCTTAGTGAAGACGAATATCACCGCGTTTTTTTACAGGACACCAATCACCACCATCATCACAAGGAGTAAGCTGTGACCCGGACCAAACTACATGACCTGCGCAGCTACCTTGATCTTTTGCAGTCAGAAAACCAGCTGCTGGTGATCGATGAAGAAGTCGATCCCCATCTTGAAATCGCCGAAATCCACAGGCGAGTCATTGGTCGAGGTGGCCCTGCCCTGCTCTTCACCAAAGTCAAAAACTCATCTTTTCCGGTTACCACCAACCTTTTTGGCTCCAATAAGCGGCTCGAACTCGCCTTTGGCAATAAACCACAACACTTTGTCCGTGACATTGTACGGCTGGTTGAGTCTGCAATGCCCCTTACCATGGGCAAGATCTGGGACAACCGCCAGCTCTTTCTTGATGGATTGAAAATTGGTTTAAAAGTTCGTCCCGGTGGCCCGATTCTTGAAAATTGCCAAACCAGTCCACAACTTGGTTCCTTACCCATGCTCACGTCATGGCACAGTGATGGTGGCCCCTTTGTCACCCTGCCCTTGGTCTACACCGAGCACCCGGATGGTTCCGGCCACAATCTTGGCATGTATCGCATCCAGATGCACGACCAGGCAACAACAGGTATTCACTGGCAAATCCATAAAGGTGGTGGCTACCACTACCATGAAGCTGAAAAACGAAATCAACCTCTACCGTTGACACTTTTTATCGGCGGCCCTCCAGCGCTCATGCTTGCCGCCATTGCTCCACTACCGGAAGACCTGCCTGAGCTTATGCTCACTTCACTGCTCATTGGTGACAAACTACATATGTGCAAAGACCCCTTAGGTGGTCACAACCTTGTTTCCCACACCGAATTTGCCATCAAAGGTTCAGTTCCTCCCCATGTGCGTCACCCCGAAGGCCCGTTTGGAGATCACTACGGCTATGACTCGCTGCAGCACGACTACCCTGTCTTCCAGGTAAGTCATCTCTACCACAGGGAAAAAGCGATTTTCCCAGCCACCGTCGTTGGCCGCCCACGCCAGGAGGATTTCTTTATTGGCGATTTTCTTCAGGATCTGCTCTCTCCCCTTTTCCCACTTGTCATGAAGGGTGTAAAGGCCTTAAAAACTTTTGGAGAAACGGGATTTCATTGCCTTGCCGCTGCAAAGGTTTCCAACAGATATCCAAGGGAAGCATTCGGATGTGGTTTACGAATTTTAGGGGAAGGCCAGCTCTCCCTGACCAAATTCCTTATTGTCACCGATGGCGACATCGATATTTCTGACTTTGCGCAACTATGGACACATATCCTTGAGCGTGTGCGCTGGGATACGGATCTTTTTGTTTTTGCCAATGTCTCTCAAGATACCCTTGACTATACCGGGCCTTCTGTCAATAAAGGATCAAAAGCCATGCTTCTCGGTCTCGGTAAAGAAAAAATAAGGGATCTACCGAAAACTTTTTCATCCACTCTGCCTAGCCCCTGCTCTCATCGGCGGGTTTTTCTTCCCGGCACACTGGTTGTACAGGGTTGCCCTTACGAAGAAGATCCCACCCTGGCAAAAGAACTCGCTGAATATGAAGCACTCCTCGACTGGCCGGTAGTTTTTCTTGTTGATAACTGTAATGAGGCCACGTCTTCCCTTCAGGATTTCCTCTGGACCATTTTCACACGATTTGAACCCGCTGCAGACATTCATGCCAGAACCGCTTCGGTGCTCCGTTTTCACGTAGGGCTCTGCCCCCCCATTGTCATCGATTGCAGAATGAAACCATGGTATACTGACATTCTGGAAGTCGATCCCTCAACAAAAAAGAAAGTTGATGAAAAATTTCACCGTATAATTCCCTCAAAATGGCTCTAAAAGAATCGATCCGATTACAAAAATATCTGGCTTCCTGCGGCATTGCCTCCAGGCGTAAGGCTGAGGAACTCATTGCCACAGGTAAGGTAACTGTCGATGGCAGGACAGTTACAGAAATGGGGATTAAAATTGATCCGTCTGAACAGGTTATCTCCTGTTTTGGAAAACCTGTGACGCAAAAGGAGATATTCGTCTATTTTTTACTCAATAAACCTAGAGGGTACATCACCACAGTTTCAGATCCGCAGGGCAGGCCTGTTGTCACCTCTCTTATAAAAAACTGCAATGCACGGCTTTTCCCTGTGGGCAGACTTGATTTCGACACCGAAGGTGCCCTTCTCCTCACCAACGACGGCCAACTGGCCCAAAAAATTCAACATCCAAGTCACCAGACCAATAAAACCTATGAGGCAACTCTGAAAGGCATACCCGACAGGAAAAAACTAGCCCTGCTGGAAAAAGGCATTTTGCTGGAGGGAAAAATTACAGCACCTGCTCGCATCCGCATACTGGCCCGAAAAAACAGAAATTGTCTTGCTGCAATCACCATTCATGAGGGACGCAAACACCAGGTAAAAAAGATGTTTTCCGCAATTAACCACCCGGTTCTCGATCTCAAGCGCACACATTATGGCAAGCTGAAACTTGGAACACTGGCTACCGGTAAATACAGGCAACTCAGCCAGATCGATTTAAAAAAAATATTTTTATAAAATTTTCTTTACAAATCAAAAAATAGCTGATTAAATCTAAATAGTTAGGAGTTTGACCTTAGCTTAGATCGCACCCTTCATAGACATAACATATTGATTTCAATAGTAATTCTTCGTGTTTGGGCTTCCAATATAAGGCGTGAACTTCATTTGCTTTTTACGTAACATAGTGTTCGATGCAACGTATCAAGTACCTCAATTTGATTTCCGGAAACAGGAGTAACGTATGAACAAATCAGAACTCATTGAAGCGTTGGCACAAGATATTGATGTCCCTCACAGAGAAGCCGCTGCAATTACAAATACAGTGATCGAAACAATGACAAATGCGTTGGCACAGGGTGAAAGCATTGAGATCCGTGGCTTTGGCAGCTTTGTTATCAAACAATACGATTCATACGAGGGAAGAAATCCTAAAACCGGGAAAAAAATCCAAGTAAAACCGAAGAAACTTCCATTCTTCAAGGTTGGCAAGGATTTACGGGAAAAAGTAAACAGCAACTCTTAGTCCTATACTACGTAAGGCCATAGAGAACAACAGGGAAATATTCCCCCTCAGATATGCTACAGTGTTTTTTTGAGGGGGTTAATACTTTTTACGCCTCGTAATTTTCCATCTTGCGAAGCGAAGAAGTTTCACTCTACGATACCACCTACCAAATCATATACCTGGGTATCCGTAATACGGATTTTAACAATCTCTCCCGGGGATGCCGTACCCTCATTTATATAGACGCAGCCATCTACTTCAGGGGCTTGGTATTTTGTCCTGCCCTCCAAAAGAAGATCAGTTTCGCTACTCTCACCTTCGACCAGAACCGACTCTGTTCTGCCAAGGTATTTTTCCTGAATTCCGGCTGAAAGTTCCGCCTGTACCGAAAGGAGGTGAGCACATCTCTCTTCCTTTTCTTTTTCAGAAATCTGTTTTGCAAAATTTTCAGACGGGCACCCTTCTTCATTGGCGTAGGTAAAAACACCCACGTGATCAATCTTCGTCTCTTTTAAAAACGATTCTATTTCAAGAAAGGCCTGTTCTGTCTCTCCGGGAAAACCTACAAGAAATGTTGTTCGCAGGGCAACATCAGGAAGAAAGTTTCGTATTTTTTCTATCAGCCGATAGAGAGATTCAGTGGAATATCTGCGATTCATCGATTGAAGAACCTCACTGTTGACATGTTGAAATGGAATATCAAAATAGGGTAGGATTCGCTCATTTTCAGACATAAACTGAAGGAGTTCTTCAGTCACACCTGAGGGATAAAGGTAGAGAAGGCGAAGCCATGGTAACGTTGTGCTACTAATTAACTGTTTTAATAACCTGACAATCTGCACGTTATCACCAAGATCATTGCCATAAGCAGTGGTATCCTGGGCAATCAGTGAAAGTTCTTTAACACCACCGCGCTCAAGTTCGCAGGCTTCACGAACAAGATCATCGATCGGTCTGCTGCGCAATTTACCGCGTATGGATGGAATCATACAATACGAACAGTGGTTGTCACATCCTTCAGTTATTTTAAGCCATGCCCTGAAAGGTGGAGTGGTAACAAGACGTGGAGTAGCACTGGACATGAGAAAACGATCCGGCAAAACAACCTTTTGTTCAATCTTACCTTTCTGGAATCTTTCAATGATAGAGGAAATATCAGCGGCCCCTTCAGTACCCACAAACAGATCCACTTCACCGAGCTCGCGGAGCAGTGATTCTTTGTACCGTTGAACAAGACAGCCGACAACCACAAGAATTTTATCAGGATCATCCTTTTTTATGGCAATCAGTTCAAATATTTCGTCAATGGCTTCTTCGACTGCGGGCTGTATGAAACCACAGGTGTTGAGCAATATGAGATCCGCATCCTCGGGTTCCGGGCTGAATTGCCACCCTGCCTTCATCATGGAACCGATCATAACCTCTGAATCCACAAGGTTTTTGGCACAGCCCAAACTGATCAAATGAAATAACGCCATCCTTTTATCCCTTTTTATAGAAAACTGATATTGCCAAGAAGAATATCCATTGCCACCTGTTTATTCTTTAAAAACCTCTTATTGGAAAAACCGGGGTGCCAGCTGTCACGATATAACTCATCGGAGACAATCAACACTGCACAAAATTCAATCTGACGAAAACACGCAACAGAACAGAGGGCTGAAAACTCCATATCGATGGCGGCTACGCCATTCTCCTGATTGAGTTGCGATAAATCACTCCTGTTTTCACGAAAGATCGCATCCGTTGACCAGACACAGCCGCTTTGAACGGCAAGTCCCTTTTTCTCAAAAAGATCGTTTACCTTTAAAAGAAAACCACTGTGAGGAACAGCAGGCGAATTAAGTGGATAGTACTGTGATGTACCCTCACCAGAGAGTGAAGAGGACGGTACCAGAATATCACCAATATGTAATGAATTTGAAACAGCACCACACCAGCCGACAAGGATAAGTCTTCTTGAGCCAAGCGCAATGAGTTTCTCCATGGTCATCACAGCCATTGGGGCACCAATAGCTGGACCTGCAACAAAAAAACGCTTTTCGGAATCCAAAGCTAAAGATGAGTTAAAAAGATACCGGGAATATCCACCGTCTTGTTTTACCATGTTGATCGCGCCTTTTGCTTCAGTTGGATTGACCAGCAGCAAACCGTTTTGCGGCAATTTTTTCTCGTTTTTTCCTTTGCGGGGATGAATAATTATATCGTGTTCCTGCTCAGTAGTCATAGACGTATTCCCTCATTTTTCCATATCTATAACGCAGACAAGCTGCAAGTACGTGCCTCGAAGATCTCTATACTTTCGCTATCTGGGAGTGTCTGTTTATTTTTGTGGTTAAACACCCTTCTTCATTTGCTTGCTTTTTAGCAGTAATTATGGAGTAAGGCACTAAACAGGAAAAGGGCCACAGAATTATATCTGCAGCCCTTTAAAAACGATCGTTATCTGACCGTTATGTCCTCTTAACGACTATCCAAGCAACGGATTTGCATAGAGCAGGATAAGAGAGATAACCAGTCCATAAATAGCAACAGACTCGGCAAGAGCCATACCGAGAATCATGAATACCATCAATTTAGGCTGCACTTCCGGGTTTCTTGCAAGACCCTGACATGCGCCATTACCTACAGAACCAATACCAATACCAGCTCCCAGACCAGCAAGACCGATAGACAGTGCAGCACCAACACAGATAAGAGCTAATTGAAGATTTCCTTCCATTGTTTTTCTCCTTAAAAAAAGTTTTTTATTGTGGCCTTCTTCCTTTTCAATACTGCTTATAACGCAACAATCAAACCCGGCACATTACCGGGGAAATATGTAACAATCAATGTGCGTGTTCCTGAGCCTGAGAAAAATATACCACCGTCAGCAGAACAAAAACCATCGCCTGAACAACAGAAACCAATACACCAAGAATCATAATCGGTAGTGGCGCAAAAAACGCACCGGCAAGCATAAACAGAATGGCAAGAAGAGTCTCTTTTGCCATAATATTTCCAAACAGACGAATAGAAAGTGAAATCAATCGGGCAAAGTTACTGATAATTTCAATGGGTAAAAGCAGGGGTACGAGCCACCAGATCGGTCCCATAAAGTGCTTGTAATATCTCAGGCCATGTTCACGAATACCAATAAAATGGTGAGAGAGCCAAACGATAAGGGTAAGAGCCAGAGTGGTGTTCAGACTCGAGGTCGGTGACATAAACCCCGGAATAAGACCAATAAGATTGGCAATAACAATGTAGAGCGCAAAAGTGGCAATCATCGGGAAGAACTTATCAGTGAGATCCCGACCCATATTGCTTACAAAAAAATCATCCATTCCACCAATGACCAGTTCCCAGAAATTCTGTCCTTTACCGGGAACCATCTCCAGGCTACCAAGCGTCAATTTAGAAACGAAATAAAGAAACGCCATAACAAACCAGGTGTACGTCATGTACGGTGCACACAACTGCTCCAGAAACGTATGCCCGACCGGACCATGCGGAACAGGCAGCCCCAATTTCTCAAGGATAATTGAAATAAATAGTATCGGATGTTCCATAACTCCTTTTACCTCCTCCCACTGAAGTAATAGTGATACACCACATTCATAGACATGAACATAATCGTAACCACTACCGTTGACAAACCCAAAATTAAGCCAAAGATATTGGCCATGCCACTTTTAATAATCAGCAGCAGGACAACACCTATAATTGCAAGACGAATCCAAAATTTAATCAGATATCCTTTCTGCCCCAGTCGGGCACTTTCCTTTTTCGCTTCGGCAAGCGGTGTCGATGTGACAGAATCTACTAGTCTTATCACATCTTTATACGACAACCAAAAGCTGACTATGGATATCACTCCCCCAATAAAAACTGAGGCTGCAAACTGCAGGGACATAAGCAGCGTAGAGACAGCAGTCATAATTACCAGAACAGTCCAACCGACAACCTGCATCTTCTGCAGAGACAACTCATCTTCAGCCACTCGATTCTCTAGTCCTCATTATCTGACTTTTTTTCAGTCTTATTATTGCGCCAGATTATCTCCAGCAAAGTTTTATAACCCGCCGCAATACCAAAAGCCAGGCCGATAAACGTAAACCATGGTGCGGTACGACCGTCGAAGACTTTCTGATCCAGAAGAATTCCACCTCCCATACCAACAAGAATAGAGCCGACGAAGGTGAAACCTATATGACCGTAATTTGCCAGCAGATGAATAAATTCACTTTTCACATCTGACATTCTGTTCACCTCTCTCTTCCGATGCAATTCTTCACAACTTAACCGAGTTTGGTATCATGACTCCCCCGCAAAGTCAATAAAATTTCACGTTTCGAGTATTTTTTTGAATGACCATTCAGTCATTTTTAAGGTCTTTTCGAGGTCATTTTCGCCAATTGCAGCCGATATAAATGCCACTTCAAACTGTGATGGTGCAAGGTATATCCCCTTTCCAAGCATCTGCCGATAATGTTTCGCATACATCGATGTATCAGCTTTCATAGCAGAATCAAAATCTGTTACAGGTTGATCGGTAAAAAAGGATGTCATTAAACTTGCAACCCTGTTCAACTCTATTTTTATTCCAATTTGTTCGGCAACGGTTTGAAGCCTTCCTGCAAACTGTGCTGCTTTGTCTTCAAGTCGATCATAAAAACCTGGAACCTGCAATAATTTAAGGGTTGCAATTCCAGCGGCCATGGCAAGAGGATTGCCGGACAATGTACCGGCCTGGTACACCGGGCCATCCGGTGCAATACAATCCATTATTTCAGCTTTACCACCATACGCGCCGACCGGCAGTCCACCACCAATAATTTTCCCCAGACATGTCAAATCAGGTATCACATTATAATACTGCTGCGCGCCGCCATAACTCAGACGAAAACCGGTAATAACCTCGTCAAAAATAAGTACAATTCCCAATTCCTGTGTCAATTCCCTTAATTTCGTAAGAAACCCTGGACTTGGTGCCACACACCCCATATTACCGGCAACAGGCTCAACAATCACGCAAGCAATATCAAGAGTGTCATCTCGCAAAGTCTTTTCCAGGACAGATTCGTTATTGTATGGAATAGATATAGTATTTTTTACTATATCCTCAGGAACTCCCGGGCTCCCCGGAATACCAAGAGTAATAACTCCAGATCCTGCTTTTACCAGAAAGGAGTCCGCATGCCCGTGGTAACAGCCATCAAATTTAACCACAACGTTCTTTTTGGTGTACCCCCTTGCCAGCCGGACAGCGCTCATGGTCGCCTCTGTTCCGGAGTTAACGAATCTCACTTTTTCTACAGAAGGAACCGCTTCAACAACCATTGACGCAAGGTCTATTTCCGACGGTGTCGGCGCACCAAAACTGGTGCCATTTTTCACGGTCGCAGAAATAGCATCGACAACATCCGGATGGGAATGCCCATGTATCATAGGCCCCCAGGAACAGACAAAATCAACATATTCATTTCCGTCTGCATCGGTAAGAGTGGCCCCCGAGGCTCTGGTAATAAACAGCGGGTCACAACCCACCGAACGACACGCCCTGACAGGACTGTTCACACCACCGGGAATATATTTTTTTGCCTGGACAAAAAGCTTTTCTGAAAGAGGATAGGTCATGAAGAACTCCTTTATTTTTCGGTCGGCCACTTAAGTCGACAGTGATTCAATATGAAGTAAACACGCACAATTGCGCAAGTATCAGAGCAACTAAAAAGTAAAAGATGCAATATAGCATGGAGATTGTTTTGCTGTCAAACATCCTCCCCTTGATTTTTTAATTTTCTATGCACATTGTAAAAAAGGTTTATGGGTATCTCTATTTCGCTTTCGACCTGTAATTTTTTTCTACTTGTCAGCCCAGTGAGCAGCAGGTAAAGTGTGGGAGAAGACTCTGTTATGTTTTAACACCCCACAAAGGGGTATGTATCATATTAAAGGAGAAGATAATGGCCAGTGATAAAGTACAGCAACTCAATGACGCAGAATTTGATACTGCTATTCAATCCGCGCAACCCACTTTGGTCGATTTCTGGGCCCCATGGTGTGGCCCCTGTAAGGCAATCGGCCCCGTCATTGAAGATCTTGCTGACGAATACGAAGGCAAACTTACCATTGCTAAAATGAATGTTGATGACAACCCTGTTACCCCTGGAAAATTTGGTATCCGTGCGATTCCAACACTCATTTTATTTAAAGACGGACAGGTAGTGGATCAGATTACCGGCGCTGTAGGAAAATCTCAGCTGGTAGCTCTTATTGAGAAAGGCAACTAATTTTTTTTACTGATATTTCTTTACGACAAAATGTTTAATTCGTTCTTTTAACCACACTGACAACCATGAAAGATCATTACGAACTTATTATATTAGGTGGCGGCCCTGCTGGACTATCCGCCGGATTGTATGCGGCCCGTGCACGGCTTGACCATGTTCTCATAGAAAAGGGTGTACCTGGAGGGCAGGTTCTGCTCACCGACTGGGTAGATAACTACCCCGGGTTCCCTGAAGGATTAACCGGATTTGACCTGGTCGAGAAAATGACACAGCATGCAAAAAGATTTGATCTCAATATCGAAACAGCATGCGTCACAAAAATCGACCTCAGTGACGAAACGTCAAAAGTACTCCAGCTCGAAGACGGAAAGAGTGTCAGCTGTGATACCCTGATTTTGTGCAATGGAGCAAGCGCCAATACACTTAATGTCCCCGGAGAGCAGGAAATGCGTGGTAAAGGTGTTTCCTATTGCGGCACCTGCGACGCACCATTTTACAGGAATATGCACGTAGCCGTTATCGGAGGCGGAAATACTGCCATCCAGGAGGCGGAATATCTCACCAAATTTGCCAGCAAGGTTACGGTAATCCATCGCCGCGATGAGCTACGAGCCACAAAAGTTATCCAGGAAATCGCTTTTGCCAACGACAAAATTGATTATGTCTGGAACAGTCAAGTGGTTTCCATTGAGGGCGACAACGAAGTTGAACGCCTTAACCTGATAGACAAAGACGGAAAAAAATCTGCCCTTGAGGTTCAGGGTGCCTTTATTCTCATCGGCGTTACACCCAATAAAGACGGCCTGCCCCTTGATCTACTCAAAGCCGACAAATGGGGCTTTATTCCGACGGACGTTGAAGCACGTACAGCCGTGCCGGGCGTTATGGCCGCAGGCGATATCTGCAGCAAAAGTGTACGCCAAATAGTAAATGCGGCAGGTGAAGGAGCAGTTGCAGTGCTCTCCGCCGAAGAATACCTGCAAAATAAAAAATAATGGTGCCATGGCAAAACCTGCAACCTGTTTTTCTTTACAGCTTTTACGGAGTAAGGCACTAAAATGAAATTGTCAAATATAGCACCCTTTGCACGTTTTTTTTCCCCACTGCTGCTTCTCTTTTTTCTTTTCTCATTCACTGGGTGCAGCGAGTTAAAAAAAACCTTTAACATCACCTCAATAGATGGTGAAGGGGAACAAAGCAACTCACTGGATCTTCCTGCAAGAAATCTGGCAATGAAAGGTATGGACGATTATTCCGTCGGCAAGTATTTTACGGCTGTCGAATTTTTTGAGGAAATACTCGACAAATATCCGTTCAGTGCAGAAGCTGTTCTAGCCGAGCTCAAAGCGGCCGATTGCAATTATCACCTTGGCCGTTATATGGAAGCACTGATGCTTTATGAAGAATTTGAAAATCGCCACCCAACCAACGAAAGTATCCCGTACGTTATGTTCCAGAAAGGAATGTGTCACTACAAACAGATCGACAGAATAGACAGGGACACAACGGGTGCAATTAAGGCCATTAGCCTTTTCAAGCAACTGTTAAAAGCCTACCCGGATACGCCGTACACTGGAGAGGCAAAGAGCAGAATAGCCGAGGCATCTGATTTCCTGGCCAACCACGAATACTTCGTTGTGGAATATTACATAAGAACAGCAAAAATCGATCAGGCTCAGGTTCGTCTGAAGTATATGCTGGCCCATTACCCCGACGCCAAAATAACAGAACAGGCAAGGGATCTTTTAAAACAAATTGAGTCTGGTAATCCGCCAAAATCCCGACTTTTTTCATGGTTTCCGAAAATAGATCTGCCGGGATTTTCACTCTTTGGTGACGATGATGAGGCGAATAGCTCCGCCGAGGTGCTCAAACGGTAATCAGATAAACTGTTCCGAAAGAATCCACTCATCGTTAATGGAAACTTCCATTGCCCGCACCGGGCAGATGGGTACACAAAGGCCACAGCCAGTGCACTTCTCCGCATCAAAAATGACGTTCATCTCCGGGCGCTGAAAAAAGAGCGCCTCAGATGAACACACCCCTGTGCAAGCCCCGCACTGGAAACAGTTTTCGTCGTCTCTGCGAATTCTTGCCGCCAGACGTTCTGTTTTTACCCCGAGACCACGCAGATACTCGAGACCGGAATGGACGTTCGTTTTGGTGCTCCCTTTCAACTCGATTATCATCACCCCTTCCCGCTGGAGAAGGATATCGGCCTTGATAATATTGAATTCAATATCATACTCTTTTACAAGCCGGTATATGAATGGCTGGTCACTGGTTTCTTTTGGAAACCTTAAAATATAAATTTGAGCGTACACATTTTCCTCGCTATAGTATTCGAACTAAACTAACGCAGACAAGCTGCAAGTAAGTGCCTTGGAACATCCATCTGTTACCATAAACATCGAAAGTTTACTTTCTGTATCAGGGAATGGCAAGCAACTTTTACCCATGTGTATCGAGTCCTGGCAAAAGCTCAGCCATACATAACAACCACGCAGACCTGATGGTCAATACCTTTATAGAACCATGAATGTCACTTCATTATCATTACTTCTTACCAAAATACAAGACGGTACCTGTTCGATCCACGAGGCCCTCGATCAACTCCAGGGATTTCCTGAAGAATCAATACCGGGTGCCTGCATTGACCACCAACGCCAGCTCCGCACAGGTATTCCTGAAGTTATTTTAGGAGCCTCCAAGACTGTCGAACAGATATGCACCATAGCAAAAGCTTTGTTTAAAAAAGGCGGTCCCGTCATTGTCACAAAAGTAGACCCGGAAAAAGGCAGACAGATCCAGAAAAACATTCCCGACTTGCTGTTCAATTCTGAGGCCCGGATGCTCACCAGCACACAATCACCGCAAAACAACACACAATACAGGGGCACAACAGTTATTGTCTGTGCCGGTACTTCGGATATCCCCATTGCAGAAGAGGCACGACTTACCCTCGAGACTCTTGGCCATTCAGTGGAAACACTCTACGACATCGGTGTTGCAGGTCTACATCGCCTGCTCAGCCGTCAAAAGATTTTACACCAGGCTGCGGTCATTATAGTTGTTGCCGGCATGGAGGGAGCACTTCCCAGTGTAGTTGGAGGCCTGGTAAAATGCCCTGTTATTGCGGTTCCAACGTCTATTGGCTATGGCACAAGTTTTGGCGGTGTTACTGCTCTTCTTGGCATGCTGAACAGTTGCGTTCCAGGAATCGGCGTTGTAAACATTGACAACGGCTTTGGTGCAGCCTGTCTTGCCGATGCTATTAATCGCAGATAAATCCTCCTTACTATGAATGCTCTACCATCTATTTTTCAATTAAATGACACCGTAGCTTGCAAGATTCAGGCTTTGCGTTATAATCGCAGGATTTGACATAAAACATAACGTACGTTGAAATTTTTTCACCAGGTTCCACCCTGGCAGTTTTTTTCTCCAAATCCATCGGGACTCTTCATGAATACAACATTCAAGCTTAAACTTACTTTTCTTGTCTTTGTCATATTGCTTTCATTCACCACAGTCGTGCCGTCATTCTATTCAGGAACGCCTGACTGGTGGAAAAAATACATGGCACCTGAAGGATTGCGACTTGGTCTCGATCTCCAGGGCGGAATGCACCTTATCCTCAAGGTCAATCTGAAAAAGGCTGAAGAAAATTCCCTTGAATTTGCCGCAACCGATTTACGAGACGCTCTGGCTGAAGAATCAATCAGTGCCGTTCGAACCTCCTCCGCATCTGCTGACACAGTTATATTTACTCTGCCCAACGCCGGAGCCACCGAAAAGGTACAAAGTCTCATTGCAGAAGATTTCCCCGATATTGACGTAAAAGTCGAAGCCAAAGAGGGAAGTTTCCCCCGTATATTTCTCACCCTTAAACAAGAGAAAAAAGACTATATAAAGACACACTCGGTTGAACAGTCGCTTGAAATACTGCGAAATCGAATTGATCAGTTTGGTGTTGCCGAACCGGTAATAATACGGCAGGGCGAAGACGAAATTGTCATCCAGCTACCCGGCGTGAAAGATCCCAAAAGGGCATTAAAACTCCTTGGCGACACGGCACAACTTGAGTTCAAACTCGTAGCTGACACTGCCGGTTTAAATCTGCCGCAACTCGTAGCCCAGGCACGTGACTCAAAAGAGTGGATCGAAGGGGAAAGCATAGCAAAGCTCAACCGGGCTTTGCAGGGCAGGCTACCAGACAACACTTCAATATATTTTGAAAAAGAGACCGACAAACAGACTCAAAGGGAAATTACCACTCCACTTCTTCTGGAAAACAAAGTCCTCATGACCGGCGACATGGTCAAAGACGCCCAGGTTCGAATAGGCGGAAATTTCAACGAACCATACGTCAGTATAGACATGACCAGCCGAGGTGGTAAAGTTTTTGCGCATCTTACCGAGAAAAATGTCGGCCGACGCATGGCCATCGTCCTCGATGATATTGTCCGCTCCGCACCGGTTATTCGTGAACGAATCCTCGGTGGATCTGCGCAGATCTCCGGCAGTTTTAGCCACGAGGAAGCAGCTGATCTTGCAATTGTTTTGCGGGTTGGTGCACTTCCCGCCCCGGTCGATATTATTCAGAACATGACGGTAGGTGCCAGCCTTGGACAGGATTCGATCAACAAAGGCCTTTTTTCCGGTCTTTTTGGGGCGGCCATAGTTCTGGCGTTCATGATAATTTATTACCGACTCTCAGGCCTTGTTGCAAATACCGCACTTATTCTCAATATTCTTATGCTGTTTGCGGGCCTTGCTATCCTCAACGCGACCCTTACCCTGCCTGGAATTGCCGGCATTATTCTCTCCATTGGTATGGCAGTTGATGCAAATGTTCTCATCTTTGAACGAATGCGCGAGGAGTATTCTCTGGGCAAGTCCGTCCGATCCAGCATTGATGGCGGTTTTGGCAAAGCATTCTTGACCATTGTTGATTCCCAGGTAACGACACTTATCACCGCACTGGCTCTTTTTATGTTCGGTACCGGCCCCATTAAGGGCTTTGCTATCACCTTGTCTCTTGGAATTATTTTCAACCTTTTTTCTGCCCTGTTCTTTTCCCGGCTGGCATTCGACCTTATTAATATGCGCAAGCCAATGAAAAAGCTCAATTTCCTGCAGTTCACCAAAAAGCCAAATATCGACTTTCTAAAAATAAAAAATATTACCTATGGGATCTCAGGTGTAATGGTTGCCATTGGCATCATAGCTTTTATTCAAATAGCCAGAGGCCATGCTAATATGGGCGTTGATTTCTCAGGTGGTTCCCTGCTTCAATACAAGGCCAGCAACGATTTTTCAATGGGCGAAATACGAAAAGCTTTTGCTAATAATGGACTCAAAGACATAAACCTGCAGGAAGTAGAGAACGAACATCGGCTTATAGTAAAAATCAAAAAGTCGGAAGAAGTCGTGGCCAATCTGGGAGACACTGTCGGAGCCATACTCACCAAAGAACTTGCGGATAAAGATTTTGTCCTTGAAAGCCAGTCCGAAATCGGCTCCTCCGTCAGCTCTGTTCTAAGAAATAAAGCTATCCAGGCTATAGCCATTTCCCTGCTTGGTGTTATCGTTTACCTGGCTCTGCGCTTTGACATACGGTTCGGCCTTGCTGCAGCCATTGCTACATTTCATGATGTACTGGTTGTGCTCGGAATCTGCTGGATGCTCAATACCGAGATTACACTTCTTATCGTAACGGCTCTTCTGACACTTGCAGGGTACTCTCTAAATGACTCTGTTGTTGTCTTTGATCGTATTAGAGAAAATATGCGCAAATCCGATGACCACTCCCTTGAGCATTCCATTAATACCAGTATAAATGAGGTTCTTGGCAGAACAATAGTGACTTCACTCACCACGGGCATGACCTTACTGGCCCTTTTTCTGCTGGGCGGTTCCGTGATCCATGACTTTGCGTTTTCACTCCTGGCCGGAGTCGCTGTAGGTACATATTCTTCGATTTTTATTGCCAGCCCGCTTCTTATTCTTTTGAAAAAGCGAACAGCCTAGGGATCACCAACCATGTCGAACCTCGGTTATCTGCCGGATTGCGCCAGTCAACTGTCTCCTTCAGAGACATTCTCTTTTGCCTGTCATAGCAAGGTGAAATGTTTTACTGACTGTTGCAGGATGCTTGAACTTGCTCTTACACCATACGATGTTTTACGATTACGCAGGGCAACTCAACTCCGCTCTGACGAGGTTCTCGAAAAATTTGTTCTTATCGAGCAGGAAACGGGAGAACCATTTCCCCGTTTCTATCTAACGATGATTGATGATGGCCGGGCCAGTTGTGTTTTTGTTACTCCCAAGGGATGCTCCGTGTATTCCGACCGACCCGGCGCATGCAGATCATATCCCCTGGGAAGAGCTGCAACTTGCGTGGGCGACAATACAATTACGGAATCTTTTATCCTGATGAAGGAAAAGCACTGTTGCGGATTTTCTGAACCGGATCACCAGAATGCCTCAGAGTATTCAAACGCCCAGGGTCTTGATATCTATACTATCTTCAATGACAGTGTGGCACAGATACTCCAGCACAAATCAATTCGACAGGGTTTTGCCCCCTCTCCCAAACAGGTCGAACTGTTCACCCTGGCACTGTACAATATCGATAGTTTCCGCGATCTGTTCCTGGCGGGTTCGCTGAACTCAACACCAGCTTCAGTAGAACAATTGTCCCATTGTGATTCCGATGAGTCAGTACTGCAATTCAGTATTTCCTGGTTGGAACAGCAACTTTTCCCTCTATAAAAAAGAACGGCGAATTCAAAATGTTGAAACTTATAGTTTTTGATTGTGATGGAGTGATGTTTGACTCACAAAAGGCCAACTGCAAGTATTACAATCATCTTCTTGCTCATTTTGGTCGACCTGCAATGGATGAAGAGGAACAGCATTTTGTGCACATACACAATGTTATCAACTCCGTACAACACATTTTCCGCCACTCGGCACAACCAACACTTGAAGAAGTACACGAATACCGATTGGGCTGTGACTATGCTCCATATCTTAAATATATGACAATGGAGCCAGATCTTATTGAATTTTTAGAAGTAACCGGAAAGAAATATCACCTTGCAATATCAACGAACCGTACCAACACAATGGAGCCCCTGCTCGAAAGCTTCGATATCAGAAAGTACTTTGATAAAGTTGTCACAGCGAGCAGTGCAAAACGTCCCAAACCCGCCCCCGATGGTATGCTGGAAATACTCGAACATTTTGGATGTCAGCCAGGTGAAGCCATTTTCATTGGAGATTCCATTGTTGACCAGCAACATGCCGCCTCAAGCGAAGTTCCGCTCATAGCCTTTAGAAACCCTGATCTTATCGCCCAATATCATGTTCGAAGTTTTCTGGAAATTCTTTCACTGCCAATCTTTTAGTGCCTTACTCCATAATTACTGCTAAAAAAACGTAACTGCTCACAGGCCCCCCCATCTTCGCACGGTCACATTTGCCGGTATAGAGGGGCTATAACGGGCAAATGTGCCTGCACGAATATGGAGAACCTGTGAGCAGTTACAGTTCAGAGGTAATAAAAACATAGAGTTATGAACCCCGTGAGTAGTTACAAAAAAACAAGAAATTGAGTGAAGTACATAACCGGAAAATAGGTGGATACCTCCAAAGCATCTACGTGCAGCTTGTCTGCGTTCTGGATATTTCATATAAGCCTCCCATCTATGTGAAATAATATTTTAAAAACGAAAATTTCTCTAAGAAAAACGGATTTTGTCAG
>CAMZKN010000125.1 GCA_947311315.1 uncultured Desulfobulbaceae bacterium
GAAAATTTTATCCTCGGAATATCACGCATATGCCTGTGGTAAAATTTTCTTCACGCCTTGATTCAGAACAAAAATGCTCCTTTCTGGACAGACACTTGTTAGTGTCACGAATCGGTTAAGTAATATTTAACGGAGTGAGTATACCGGAAATGAGTAGCAATAAACGTATTCTTGTTATCGACGATGAGCCGACGGCCCTTGAAGTTTTACGAAAAATTCTTGAAATTGAAGGGTATGATGTATTGCAGGCAACAAATGGTGAGGAAGGTGTTGCTGTTTTTCAACAAACCCCTTGTGATCTGGTGATCACTGATATGGTTATGCCGGTTAAGGACGGGTTGCAGACAATCCTTGAGCTACGTAATGAAAACCCGGATTTGCCGGTAATTGCCATCTCCGGAGGTGGAACTATTTCCAAAGAAAGATATCTTGCAGTTGCCGGGTACTTAGATAATGTGATTACCATTGCAAAACCTTTTACGGTTGAAGACGTTTCAGGTGCTGTAAAAAAATTCCTGGGTAGCAGTAGTGGAGAATAAATTGTGATCCCGATGAGCAGCGGGAAGAGAACATGCAGGGAGAGAGAAAAAGAGAGCACTGTACGAGTGTAAATTTCTGAGAGATAATTGCAGAGGTAGATTATGGATTCAGGCGTGGAAGTTGGAATGACCCTCAATTATGTAATAGATTCCAGCTGCTCAAAGTATAAGGATAGTAAGGCTATAGGTATGGCCATGGAAGAGCCTCTTACCTATGGCGAGTTTTATGAGTGCATTCTTGCTCTGGCAGTAAAACTGTCCGGTGAAGGTGTGAAAAAGGGCGACCATATTGCAATTCTCGGAGAGAATTCTCATAACTGGGGAATTGCCTATCTGGCTATTGTCCGATTAGGTGCTGTTGCTGTTCCCATACTGCCTGACTTGCCGGAAAGTGATGTTCATCACATTATCAATGAAATGCAGGTGAAAGTTCTTTTCACCACCCAGAAGCAGATAGAAAAAATTTATGAACTCAGACGTGAAATAACCGGTCCGGTAATTACTCTTGATGATTTTGATGCGGATTTTGGTGTTGTCAAAGTAATCACTTTTTCCGGGTATCTTGACGCTGCTTTGTCTGATTTTCGGAACAGTGCGGAAATTCCGGAGTTCCCACAGGTGGAAGAAGATGACCTGGCATCAATCCTGTATACATCCGGGACATCCGGGTATTCCAAAGCAGTAATGCTTTCCCATAAAAACCTCACTTCAAACGCTTATTCAGCCTCAGGGTTGATGGACATACAACCCGGCTCCGTGTGGTTATCTATCCTGCCGATGTCCCATACTTACGAATTTACCTGCGGCTTTATGTTACCTCTTTTGTGCGGTGCTCGAATAGCCTACGCAGGAAAAACGCCGACTCCGGCAATATTGCAGAAATTGTGCGCCCATGAGAAGCCTTTTGCTATTTTTGCTGTCCCGCTTGTCCTTGAAAAAATTTATAAAAAGAGAGTACTTCCTCAAATTGAGAAGAGTAAGCTGCTGACGCTTATTTGCAAGACAGGGGTTGGCAGGCGTTTCGTTTATAAAAAAATTGGCAGGAAACTAATTACTTTTTTCGGTGGCAATCTGCAGTTGATGGGGGTGGGGGGCGCAGCTCTGAACCCGGAGGTTGAAAAATTTTTGTATGAAGCTCATTTCCCATATCTTATCGGCTACGGTACCACGGAATCGGCTCCGCTGATAGCCGGTGGGCCGGCCGGTGACAGGTCAATAACCATAGGTTCAACAGGTAAGGCAATCCCTGGGGTTGAAATAAAAATAGTTGATGCTAATCCCGAAACAAAAATTGGTGAAATTACCGTTTGTGGTGCCAATGTAATGCAGGGGTATTATGAGGATGAAGAAAACACTCAGGCGGTATTGAGTAGTGATGGATGGCTTTCAACAGGGGATCTTGGTTATTTTGACGAAGGGAAAAACCTTCATGTTTGCGGCCGATCTAAAAATGTTATTGTTCTTGCCAATGGTGAAAATGTGTACCCGGAAGCCATTGAGCATAAGATAAACACCTATGCATGGGTTGTTGAAAGTCTGGTTGTTGAAAATCAGGAAAAACTTGAGGCGTGGGTGTACCCGGATTATGAGTTTATCGATGAACAGACTGTGGGAATTTCCAGGTCGGACAGGCGTGCCTATATGGAGAATTTACTTGACGCCATGCGCCTTGAATTGAATGATCAGGTTTCCAGATCATCCAGGCTCGCCAAAATTTTTGAACGAAGAGAACCCTTTATCAAAACAGCAACCCATAAGATTAAGAGATACCTCTACCTTGGACACGCCTTGCTTGGCTAATGAACGTGTGAAAAAAAAAATAATTTGTCCACTGGACTGTCCGGATAGTTGCGGAATGGTCGCAACTATTGCCAATGGCAGAGTTGTGTCTCTTGCAGGTGATAAAGACCATCCTTATACCAATGGTTTTATTTGTCGCAAAATGCGTCGTTATCCTGAGCGATGTTACTCCGAAGAGAGGATCAGGTATCCGGCGATCAGAACTGGAGAAAAGGGGAAGGGAGAATTTCGTCGCATCGATTGGAATGAGGCCCTTGGGCTGCTGGTAGCGAAACTTTCAGAGGCTAAACAAAAATACGGTGGGGAATCCATATTGCCCTACGCATATGCAGGTAATATGGGTGCGGTGAACCGATTTGCCGGTTTTCCGTTTTTCAATAGACTGGGAACCTCTCGCCTTGATCAGACTATTTGCACTGCTGCTGCGGGCGCTGGTTGGGCGCAGCATTGTGGAGACCTTCAGGGATGTCCGCCTGAAAACGCCGCTGATTCGGATCTCATTGTGGCATGGGGGATAAATATTCGGGTCTCCAATATCCATTTCTGGCAATATGTAGCCACAGCGAGAAAAAATGGTGGAAGGCTGCTGGTAATTGATCCGTATAACAACGCAACTGCACAATCAGCAGATATATACCAGCCGGTTAAACCGGCAGGGGATGCCGCTCTTGCTCTTGGTATTATTAAATCAATGCTCGAGTTAGATCTTGTCGATCTTGATTTACTCAAAGAAAAGAGTGACGGATCAGAAGTTCTGATAGCGTATCTACGGGAAACCGAGTGGCCGCAGTTTGAAAACGAGAGTGGCGTTTCAGTAAAAAGAATCGCGGAACTTGCCCGGTTGCTTGCGGGCTCCGCGAAAACTTTTATTCGAATAGGCGTCGGTATGAGCCGTAACAGCAGGGGGGCAATGGCTGTACGTGCGGTCACATCCCTTGGTGCAAGTCTTGGCCTTTTTTCAGGTGGAAAAGGGCGTGGGGTGTTGTTTACTTCCGGAGCTTTTAAGGGTGATAAAAAGAAATTAACCTATCCTTCTCTTGCCTTGAAAAAAACGCGTCTTGTCAATATGATCCAGCTTGGTCATGCCCTTACCGCATTGGAACCACCTGTTAAGGCACTTTTTGTCTATAATGCCAATCCATTGAGCGCAAATCCAGATGGAACAACTGTGCGCAAAGGACTGGCGAGGGAAGATCTTTTCACTGTTGTGCATGAACAGGTTCTGACCCCCACGGCATTGTATGCAGATCTTCTGCTGCCGGCTACGACCTTTCTTGAAAACAGGGACGTGTATACATCTTATGGTCATTTTTTCATGGGTGTAGCCGGGCCGGTTATTGAACCTGTTGGTGAGGCCTGGTCGAATTTTGATCTTTTCCAAAAGCTGGCGCGAAAAATGGGCTTTAACGACCCACCTTTTCTGCAGAGTTGTGAAGAAAGAATAGAAGATTTTTTGCAGGGGATGGAAGGTGTTCCCGCAGGTACAGATATTCCAGAGATACTTTCTGGGAAAATCATTTGTTCCTCAGGCGGGTGTGTTGATAACAGCATAGCCATGCAAAATGGAGGCCGTTTTCATTTTGTCTCAAAAAAGACTGATCCCCCTTCCATTGCAAGACTTTCATCAGCCGGTGAGTACGAAGATCCTGATCTTCTCTCACGTTTTCCTTTTCGCCTGATAACCCCACCCCATGCAGATCTGTTGAACAGCACCTTTGGTGAGCAATTCCCAGATGAAATTGGAGAGTTGTTGATACACCCCGAGGATGCAGGTGACTATTCCATTGATGACGGCGAAGAAGTTGTTATTGAAAACTTCAGGGGCAGAACGATTCGTCGTGCCAGATTAACAACCGATACACAACGGGGCTTACTGGTTGCAGAAGGGATTTTCTGGCAGACGGTTGGAGAAGCTACAGGTATAAACGATCTCACATCACAAAAGCTCACCGATCTCGGTGGTGGGGCGACCTTTCATGAATCCCTGGTGTCATTGGTAAAGCTTTGATTCGGCATCCATCAGGAAAGCAGCAAACTATTGGCATAGCCGATTATTGGCAGAATGACTTTTGAAAGTACACCGCTGAAAGCAAGCACCAGAATAATGACAAAACCGTAACGCTCAATCTTCATGTAAGAGATCGCAAGATCCTGTGGCAAAAGCCCGGTAAGGATACGGCTGCCGTCAAGGGGTGGAATGGGGAGGAAATTGAAAATACAGAGTACCAGGTTAATCCAGACGGATGCTATCAGCATTGCATTCAGTGGCACCAGAATGGCCTCCGCTATGGCAGAGTAGGGCAGGGAAGATGCCAAAAACCAGAGGGTTTTGGTGATGATGGCACTGATAAGGGCCAGAGCAAGGTTGGTCATCGGGCCGGCCAGGGCCACCCAGAGCATATCTTTTCGCGGGTTACGGAAATAAGCGGGGTTGACAGGTACCGGTTTTGCCCAGCCGAATTTAATAAAAAAGAAGGCAATAGTGCCAATTGGATCGAGGTGTTTAAGCGGGTTCAGTGTTAACCTGCCCGCATTTTTTGCTGTGGGGTCTCCCAGCCGATATGCCACATATCCATGGGCGAATTCGTGGAAGGTCAGGGCAAAGAGCAGGGGCGGGGCAAGGATGATCAACTGGGTAATAAATGAATTCATAATTATTTGGGTTTCTAGGAAAAGTTTATAGAAGCGATGTTGTATGATGAAGAGAAAATAAGCACTACTGTTATCTATGCAAGTTTGCCTGGATACTTCTTTTTCAATAAAGCTATTTCTTCTTCCCTGTTGTGCGTTATGTTGTCCAGCCTGGCATTTTTAAGAGCCGTGAGCATTTTTCTGTATTGCGGGCCGGGGATATAACCAAGATTTTTAAGATCTTTACCTGTAAGCTCAGGTTCCACGTATCGTAGGCTGGTCACATAGGAAGATATGGCTTTTTTAGTGTGATTTTTTCTGGCAATGGCCATGATATAGAGCAGACCCTCGATTTGTATCTCTTCACAGAGGGCCACAATTTGGCTGTTTGTATACGTGTTTCCCCGGGCGAGTTGATGGGCTGCTTTTTCTGCGAGTTCTTTCTGACTCAGGAGAAATTCCGTATTTTTTGCAGTTTCTTCAAACCTTGTGCAGAAGGCCAGGAGTTCTTTGGCGCTTGATCTTCCCATTATTGTGAGTAGATACACCATCCAGCTTTGACATGTTTCGTCCAGGTAGAGTAGGCGAAACCAGGATATGGCCAATCGTGCCTGTATAAGTGTGTGGGTGAATCTGCGATCAACTTTATAGTGCGGTCGAAGATCCGGCCAGAGGAATTGATAAAGATCAAATTCTGACAGGCGATAAAGAGCCGGTAAGGGGTTTTCTTCGGAAAAAATAATTTTCAACTCGGAAAGAAAACGGGTATCTGTTGCCTTGCCGAAGAGTTTCATGTTTACGGCGTTGACAATCAATCGTCTGGTATGTGGCGATATCTGGAAATCCATCCGTTGTTCAAAGCGTATTGCCCGGAAAATTCTGCTCGGATCTTCTACAAAGCTGAGATTATGCAGAACTTTGACTGTTTGTTGTTTCAGGTCGTTCTGGGAGTTGAAAAAATCGATCAGCGTACCAAAATGAGCAGGGTTGAGCTGGATAGCCATGGCGTTAATGGTGAAATCTCTGCGGGATAAATCGAGTTTGATTGAAGAGAGTTCCACCGTTGGCATGGCAGCCGGGTATTCATAGTATTCCAGCCTGGCCGTGGCGATATCAATTTTAAAACCGTCCGGCATGAGAACCATGGCGGTTTTAAATCGTTCATGGGTTATGTATCGGCCCTGTAATTTTTCTGCAAGTTTTTTGGCGTAGGCAATACCGTCACCTTCTATTACGATGTCGAGATCAAGGTTTTGCTTTTTCAGCAGCAGATCTCGGACAAACCCACCAACCGCATAGGCGCTGTAATTGAGCTGGTCGGCTACTTCACCAATGGTTTGCAGTAGCTGGATAGCTTCTTTGTCGAGACAATCAATGATCAGGCTGTTGAGGTTTCTTCGCTTTTCAAGGGAGGGATGATCCGACTCGTGCAAAAGATTTTTCGGCATGTGGGCCGGGTCATTAACCAGTCGGTTAAGCAGGTCGGTTCTTGTAATAATACCTATGAGTGCAGTGTTTTGGACAATGGGAACAATCCGCTGCCTGTGTTCAATGATCAGTTCCTGAATATCGGCAAGCGTAGCGTTGAGTGGCAGGGTTTTAACATCCGTTGTCATATAATCACTGACCGGATTTTCGCCAAGGAGATGATGTATCGCTTTCTCAACGATCTGTCGGGTTATAATGCCTGCAATTGTGCTATCTGTTTCTTTGGAAAACCGGGTGTCATGACGAACCGGCGCTGCTGTAATGTTGTACCTGGTCAGCAGGGCATTGGCTTCAAAAATAGTTGCATCAGGTGTGACGGTAATCACCGGTTTTGACATCATTTCGGAGGCGATGGGCTGGGGCAGGATATGCCTGTGCAGGGTGTGGATCAGTTTTTCCTGTGCCTCAATGAGTGTCATTTCTTTTATGGTTGCGGATGCTGCACTGGCATGGCCGCCGCCGCCAAAGTCACGGGCAATATTGCCTGCGTTGACATCACCGATTCGACTGCGACCAATGAGGTAGATTCGCCCTGCCATGGAGATAAGAGCAAAGAGGACATTCAGGTTTTCCATCGACATAAAACGCCGAATGATAAGGGCAAATTCGTCGACATAGTGGGGGATTGAATGGGTCACGACCACTATTGGTATGTCTTGAATGGTATACTGTTTTGCATTTTTGAGCAGCTCATGGAGTATGGATATTTGCGCGGAGGTGAGTTCGTGGGAAATAAACTCGGCTACCATATCAAGTTTTGCCCCTTTTTCCACGAGCCAGGAGGCAGCAGTCAGATCTTCAGGTGTTGTTGTAAGATGAAGGAGCGATCCGGTATCCTCATATATACCCAGTGCAAAGAGAGTCGCCTCGTCAGGGTTAATGGTTATTTTTTTCTTCTTGAGAATGCCAACGAGAAGGGTAGTTGTGGAACCGAAATCTTTGATGATTTCAAGTTCTCCCTCGAGGTCGCCACTGTTTTGAATGTGGTGATCATAGAGGTGAAGTTTTAGGTCTTTGTTCCTGAGACATTCGGCAAAGCGCCCAATTCTTTTTGAAGAACGGGTGTCAACGAGGACTAAGGTCTCGACTTTTTCAATATCAATGTTTTTTGCTTTCTGAAAATCATATGTATACAATAGATTTTGAGCTATGAAGTCCCTAACGTTTCTTTCCTGCGATCCAGGAAAACTGAGGATTGCATCGGGGTAGAGTTTCCGGGCTGCAATCATTGAGGCCAGGCCGTCAAAATCAGCGTTGATATGTGTTGTGATCAGGCGCATTAGTGTTCATGTAAGGAAATGGTTTTTTAAAACAATCCCTTATAGTAGGCTATAATAGAGCTTTTATCCAGTACCATTGTTAAATCAGCCACGCGGGTGGAATTTTTTATGAACATTTTTCAGGCGATCCTGGTCGATGTGAGTGTAAATCTGGGTGGTTGCGATATCTGAGTGACCGAGCATCAGTTGTACTGCGCGAAGATCTGCACCATGACTGAGAAGATGTGTGGCAAAAGAGTGACGAATCATATGGGGTGAAATTTTTTTATTGATACCAGCAGCAAGTGCGGTTTCCCTGACGATTTGCCAGAATCTCAACCGGGTCATGCACGAGCCTCTTCCGGTTATAAAGAGATAATTGGACCGTTTTCCCTTGAGTATGAGTGGCCGAGCTATTTTGAGATAATGTTCCAGTTTGTCTTTTGCCTGGTCGCCAAATGGGATAAGTCGTTCTTTGTTTCCTTTGCCAAGTACCCGAATAAACCCCGCATTGAGGTTGCAGGCAGGCAGAGGAAGCTCTACGAGTTCGGAGACTCTTAATCCTGTAGAGTAGAGAAGAAAGAGCATGGTGTTGTCTCTGATCGCCAGCGGTTTTTCGCTGTTTAATGGGACGAGTAGTCTCTGCACTTCATTGAGCGAAAGAGCCTTTGGTAGAGATTTGCCACTGCGCGGTAAATCGACTACTGCAAAAGGGTTATGACGGACAATGTCCCCGCGAACGAGAAAGGTGAAAAAGGTTTTTAATGCAGAGATTCTTCTGGCGTTTGAACGTTTGGATATATTATTGTGATTACAATGTTCAAGAAACGCATGGATGGTTGGTAGATCAATACTGATGAGTCGACGTTTGTTCTGTGAAATGAGGAAAGTAAAGAAAAAAACAACGTCTGTAGAGTAAGCTGCCACACTATTTTCAGCTAGACGTCTCTCTGTGATGAGATACTGAACGAACAGTTCATGGGTAGCTGCAAACTGTTTAGGAAGGTGCGTTGCTTTTATGGGGCCTCGCCTGGTGGGTTTTTCACTGCTTTGATGCCTGATCTTTAAAAGCCCGACGGAATCAGGCTTTTAAAGAGTACGTGCTCTACATAGACTTCTTCATTCGGTTAAACTTACGAAGTTTTCTGCGGGCTTCTGCCTGCTTCCGACGCTTTTTAACACTGGGTTTCTCGTAGTACTCGCGACGTTTCAGTTCTCTTTTAATGCCGTCTATCTGCAACTTTTTTTTCAGTTGGCGGATTGCGTACTCAAGATCCCCTCGGACTTCAACTTCTATCATTTGTAGCTCCGTTTAACGAATGAATTGAAAAATCTTTAAGAAAATCGTCTAGTTGATGATTTTCTATCTAAATAGTTATAATATCGTGACAACAAACAGACTTATATACTAAAGAGAAAGATTGTTTGTCAATGAATTTTTAGTGCCTTACCGATGAAAAACAACAAATAATGACAAGTAGGTGATCAATTATTTTTCAATGTCTTAACTGGGCATGATTTTTTCCCTTGTGGTAAAATAGTAGGTGTCGGTTGTTCCGGTTTAAAATGATAGTAATGAGAACAAAATTACGAAAAAGGGGAGGATGAACTATGGCACAACAAAAACTGAGAATTGCTTTAATAGCTGGTGGAGTATCCGGGGAACGCGAGGTCTCATTAAGTGGCGCTGCAGCCGTTGAAGGGGCTCTTGATCAAGAAAAATTTATTGTCAGGCGGTACGATCCTGCTTCCGATCTCGCCCGCATTGCCGCCGATGCAGAATCAATTGATTTTGCCTTTATTCTGCTCCATGGGCTTTTTGGTGAAGATGGAACCGTACAGGGGTTTCTTGATCTTCTCAATATTCCCTACCAGGGATCCGGGGTGTTGGGCAGTGCCATTGCCATGGATAAAAATCTTGCAAAAGAGTTGTACAAATTAAATGACCTACCCGTTGCCGATTGGCATATTGTTGATGATACATCTCAGATTAATGGATCAGAGCTTGTACAGCGATTTGGTCTGCCGGTGGTTATAAAACCGGTGCGTGAAGGATCAAGTCTTGGACTGACTCTGGCAAAAACAGAGCAGCAACTGCTCGAGGGGATTGAAATAGCTTTGCGTCACGATTCTGAGGTGATGGTGGAACAATATATTTCGGGCCGTGAACTTACCGTTGGTGTTTTAGGGAATACAACGCTTGAAGGTCTACCTGTAATTGAAATTATTCCGGGTGAGGGGTATGCTTTTTTTGATTATGATGCGAAATATAAGCCGGGAGCAACCAGGGAAATCTGTCCTGCCGAGATCAGTGATGAACTCAGCGCACAGGTTCAGCAATATGGGGTGGCAGCGCATAAGGCATTGCGTTTAAGGGGATACTCCCGCACCGATATGATGCTTGATAAAAATGGAGCACTTTATCTGCTGGAAACCAATACCATTCCCGGAATGACCGCGACCAGCCTTATGCCCCAGTCTGCTGCCGCTCATGGGCTTGACTTTCCACAGTTTCTGGAGAGGTTGATTGTCCTTGGAAGCGAAGGGCGTGGAACAGAATAAGTCAGTCTCTAAAATAGTTCCCACGCTCCAGCGTGGGAACCCGCCCC
>CAMZKN010000126.1 GCA_947311315.1 uncultured Desulfobulbaceae bacterium
GGGCCAAAGCGGTACTGAAAACTTTAATCATAAGAAATATTATCATCCGAACCTGTAAAGTGTCAATAAAATAGTATCAAGTCATACTGTGATACCTATAATAAGAGTTGATTTATAAGTTCTTCAAAGAGAGTAAGATCCGGGTTTAATAAAAGAGCATATCGACTCCGACACAAGGCCAGCCCCTTATTGGCAGCCCTGCCATAACCAACGTTACGATCCATCTGCACAACATTATGACCGGAAAATGTGCGGGATAATATCTCCCCACTGCCATCAGAACTTGCATTGTCAACAATAACCACAGAACGGCTGGTCTTCTCCAGAAAGTTTCTCCAAGATGAGAGAAAAACATCTGCGCTATTATATGATACGGAAATGATGGTTATATCGGAAATCATGCGATCTGCCACTTTTTTCAAGGGATACTGTTCAGTAAAACGTATGAGTATTGAAGATGATATGGTAGTAACTATTCATCCTGCGGCAAAAAAATCGTAAAAGCACGAAATATAACTGTTCAGCAGTGCCTTGCATGTCCATAAGCACCTCGGCCAGCTATACACCCTGTATGTTGGTCGTGGTGATCGTGGGCAGGTGAGGTGCTGCTGAACAGTTACATATGGTATTTTTATATGAAATCTACCAATAAGAGAAGAAAACTTTTTGAGACAGCGAAGATGACACCTGAGAATACAGACAAAATTGACACAAAGTACTACGATGCAGATAGAGCAGAAATGCTCGAATATATCACAAAAAGAGACATTCGAATCCTGGACGTCGGCTGTGGAACCGGAAAATTCGGTCAAATGATCATGCGGGAAAGAAATGCCGAAGTATGGGGAGTGGAGATCGAACCAGAAATTGCTGATATAGCGGCCAAAAGCTTGCATAAAGTACTCTGCGGTAACGCGGAAGAATTGATACACGACCTTCCCGACACCTCGTTCGACCTTATCTGCTTCAATGACTCACTGGAACACCTTCTCTGGCCGGAAAAGATGCTCATCCATTGTAAAACCAAGCTCAAACCCGGTGGCGAAATACTCTGCAGTTTACCAAACATACGATATTTCAGAATTATATTTGATCTTGTCTTCAAAAAGAAATGGGAATATGAAGACGCCGGTATTTTGGACAAGACCCACCTCCGCTTTTTTACCATCGACAGTATCAATAACATGTTTGAGCGCTGCGGATATACAATTACCAGCCTCGAAGGAAACCTGGCAAAGAGCACATCGAGTACAAAAAGCTGGCGATATCGGATTTTTCAGATACTCACTTTTGGCAACGCCGAAGATATGCGCCATGGCCAGTTTCATATCACAGCACACCAGCGCCAGTAACCGGATTCAGATATGAGTACACATACAACAATCGTAATCGGCGGCGGAGCCGCAGGGTTGATGGCTGCAGGTAGAGCTGCACAGAAAGGCTCACAGGTCATTCTCCTGGAAAAAATGGCACAAACGGGTAGGAAGATCGGTATCAGCGGCAAAGGAAGATGCAACCTGACAAACAGTGCCGACCTGCCTGACTTTATTTCTCATTTCGATAAAAATGGTAAATTTCTGCGCCAGGCCTTTCAACACTTTTTTACAGAGGAGCTGATATCTTTTTTTGAAGAACAGAGCCTGCCACTAATCACCGAAAGGGGTGGCCGTATTTTTCCTGAAAGTGGACGGGCTCTTGATGTCGTCAGAGTCTTTAGCAACTGGCTGAAGGTTGAAAAAGTTCAGGTGAAAAAATCATCCTCCGTTTCTGCCATCCTGCATGAAAATAACCAAGTTACAGGCGTGATGTGCAAGAACAGACAACTGCACTGTGACAACGTGATCCTGGCAACAGGCGGGATGTCCTATCCAAGAACCGGTTCCACCGGTGATGGTTACAGACTGGCAAAAGAACTTGGCCACACCATCGTTCCTCTTCGACCTGCACTTGTCCCGCTTGAATGTAAGCATAAAGAAATCCGCAAACTCTCAGGCCTTGACCTTCGTAATGTGGAGGCCCGAATTATGATAGATGGCAAACGGAAAAAAAAGGCATTTGGCGAGCTTTCTTTTACCGAGACCGGAATAAGCGGCCCGATAATCCTGACATGCAGCACCATTATTGTAGATGCGCTCAGAGCAGACATGAAGGTTATAATTTCACTTGACCTCAAACCCGCACTTGATGATAAAAAACTCGATAACAGGTTGATCAGAGACCTTTCTCAACGCCGCGGTGAATCAATTGCTTCCATCCTGCGCGGACTTCTGCCACAACAACTGATTCCAATCTGTCTTGAGTCCTGCACTATACCATCCGACATTGACACAACACTCTTTCCTGCAAAACTCCGCAAGCGTCTCGTACAATGGTTAAAAAATTTCCGGATAGAAATCAGCGGTCACCGCTCTTTTGATGAAGCAATCATCACAGCAGGTGGAGTAAACCTTAAAGAAGTCGATCCCAAAACAATGGAATCAAAAATTGTGAAAGGACTGTTTATTGTCGGAGAGCTGCTTGATCTTCAGGCCGACACGGGTGGCTACAATCTCCAGGCGGCATTTTCAACGGGCTGGCTGGCTGGTTCTTCCGTGGGTTAGTAGAGAGTTCCGCTAAACTCATCAAAGACAACCTGGATAGGAATGGCAAAACCTATACCTTCTGTGTTTTTCAAAATCATTGTTGTCACGCCCCGGACGTAACCATTTTCATCGATAAGCGGCCCACCACTGTTGCCGGGATTAATGGCCGCATCGGTCTGTAAATACACTTCACCACTCTCTGTCTGTTTTAAAAAACCGGAAATAATTCCTGACGTTACGGAATGTCGCAAACCAACAGGGCTGCCAATGGCATACACCTTGTCGCCCTGTCGTATTCTGCTGTTTTTTAGAGGCTTTTCAAGATACGTCCAATCACCAGAAAAAAGAGACATGAGTGCCAGATCATGATTCGGACTCACCAGCAGATAGTTTGCGACCTGTTCGCTCCCATCGGCAAAAATAATTTTTATGTCAGAAGGACTTACACCCTGTTCCAGCTGTGCCAATTTCTCTTCCAATTTTTTCTGCTGGGGCAAAACTTTATTTAATTCTCCCTGCCGTGCATCGATAATTAATGCAACTTGGCTCCTTGTCGGCCCTTTGCGAAGGCTACGATACCTTTTTTGGAAGTTGCTTATTTTCCTCTTCTCAAGCTGTATCATCTTGCGCATGGTTTCAACTTTGTTTCGAAATTCTTCCAGTTTTTTCTCATCAAATTGAACCACATGGCGATTCGTCACTATGTAGTTCTTAGTAACAAAAAAACCGGACCCGGTTCCCCATGGTGTTTCAATGGAAACCGTCGCATTTCGTGCGCGCTCAATGGGATTGCCGCGATATTTTACCCTTGAGGAGACCGCCTGTTGAACAGGTATCTTTACCGCAGACTTCGTGGCCACAGGTACTTGCGCCGATTTCTGCGTACGCCCCGGTTCCGAACCAGTTGCAACAACATGTGTTGAACTACGATCTACTGTAAAATAGTAGGTGGTTCCCGCGACCACTAACACAAGAACGAGAAGCTGCAGTATTTTCGTGGCAATACCTGATTTTTCAGCAGCAGATTCCTGCTGGAGGGCCTCCGCCTTCTTTCGCTCCTGAACCTTTCTGTATCTGGCAAAAATCAAACCGCATTTTTCACATTCCACTGCATTATGCTGTTCATTATCACACTTTGGACAACGCATATCGCTTTACCAGGTATTTGTTTTTGCAGAAGATTAATAGACATTTTCGACAATTCGGTTTATCATAACAGGATACCAGACAATATTCAAATTCGTCCTCTTTTTTATCTGCCATGGTTCTTGTTATCAGTCATAATGTCTCAATTCCGGATATCGAAATCGAACTTGTACCTATTCGAGCCCAGGGAGCCGGGGGACAAAATGTGAATAAAGTCTCCTCGGCTATTCACCTCCGTTTCGACATAAACAAATCATCCCTGCCTGATTTCTACAAAGAGCGTTTACGTACCTTACGGGATCGCCGCATAACAAACGAAGGCATTGTTATTATCAAAGCGCAGCAACACCGCACCAGTGGCAAAAATAAAACAGACGCCCTTGAACGATTGGCCGCTCTTATCAAACAGGTGGCACATACTCCCAAAAAACGCACACCGACACGCCCATCAAAATGCGCCCGCAAAAAACGTATGGATAGTAAAACAAAGCGAAGCCGCGTTAAAAATATGCGGAAAAAAGTGACGGACAGTTAAGTGGGTATTACCGGGCTGCACATGGTAAGGCTTGGAGAAAAACGCGGTATAACCCTGAATCGAGCCATCAACCGTTAATTTTATACCACCAAGGCGGCAAATTCGCCATCGTCTCCAATAACTTCACCGTGCCCTTGCTACTGGCGCAATCCTGCGCAGTGGTGATGCCTGCCTGGGCATAGAAGTCCAACCCTTTTTTCAGCATTTTCATCGCCTTTTCCGGCGTTGGCATCGGAAGCTTTTTCAATGTCAATTTTTGACATACTGCCAAAAACTCGTAACATCTAATTTTACTCCGCCCTCCTTTCGTGACCTTCCCTTTCGTATTGCAAATAACACAAGTGCTTGATGCAATTAATGAGCATGCTTCGCTGAGTTCAGCTCTTCTCGTATTACTTTTCGAAGCGTACTCTCTAACTTATTGGATTCTTGATTTTTTGAGGTAATAACTTTTTTTAATGCTTCATTTATTAAAGTTTGATACCCACGTACTCCTGCTTTTGATTTAAAATAGCTAATAACACCAGTATCAAGCATAATGGTAATACGTTGCTTTTTTTCTACTGGATTAAACCCTTTACGTATAATAGCACGGTCAAAATCGGCCTGTGTTATTTCTGGATAGTCATCTTTAGAGGTTTTTGAAATAGAGTTTTTGTTCATTTTTATTAGCCCTCCTCATTGAAATTATACGCATTTCCTCTGTTGTTTCAGTATGTACAATAACGACAACATCATTTAGCAATCCAATAGAGACAAATCGCTGCTCACCGTAGTCAAAGCGGGTGTCTTCAAAGGTGAATGTGATTTCATCAAAACTTTGTGGGCTTGGGCAAAATCAAGGCCATGTTTGCTTAAATTGCTTTTCCGTTTTTCTTCATGCCATGTGAATCTCATATTTTTATTATACATACGCTATACATATAGAACAAGGCTGTTTTTCGGCGGATGTCGAGATCATAATTACGGATTAGAAAAAAAGAACCTGAGCGTGGTCTTTGTCATGCTTATGTTCCTGGAACTATTGGTTGAGAGTGGAAGACAAAAAAATCACTCTTGGTCTTAACTCACAACATAATGACCCTTTAACTTCTGGCAGAAAACAGCATCAGACCCTTCGTCATCTGGAGGAAGAACTGGTTATTTAGCGGAACGCCTGAGGGTGCAGAGGCCAGTGCTTTATTGTACAGTCTTATTGAAACCGCTAAAGCAAATAAGCTGGAACTTTATGCATAGCTGCGATACATCTTTGATAAGTTGCCGACCGCCACTTTGCTTGAAGATTATGAGGCGCTACTGCCCTGGAATATTACACTGGGCCAGGTTAAACGTGGTAATACTGGGTGAGTGTGGTTCGTATGGCGCTTACTGACTATCACAATCTTGGGACAGGATTTTTGAGTTATTTATGAGTTTTGGTGCAGCAACAAACTTCAAAATACTACGATCGTGTTGCGGTCTGAGTTGATTTTGTGGTTAGCCCTTATTTTTGAACTGATGCTGTAACTACACCAGCACCCATTAACATTGTCCCGTTTGCTTTGTTGAAAGTACTTTGAAACCTTGGCGATTTAACTTTACTGCCTAAATAGCCGGAAAACGTAGCGTAAAATGTGGTGCTTGCAACTGCAACAAGTAAGAACGATACTGCGATAATTGTCATTTGAGCTATAACTGCCTCTTTAACATCTATGAACAATGGGAAAAAAGCGCTGAAAAATATTATACCTTTTGGGTTCAAAGCTGTTACAAGCAAGGCATCCTTAAACATCTTACCTTTTTTAATAGGCATAGTTTTTAATTTTTCCGCATTTGATTTTGTGCGCCATGCTTTTATACCAAGATAAAACAAATAAGCTGCGGCGACCCATTTAAATATATTGAACAATATTGCTGATGTGGATAACAAAACACCTAAGCCGGCAAACGATAAACTCATAGCGATCAGGTCACCGGAAAGAACACCTGTTACCAAAGGTACAACAGACTTTTTTCCATGATTCAAGGATTGCCCCATGACAAGCAAAGTAGTAGGTCCAGGGCTAAAGCACAAAATCAATGAGGCAAAAATAAACGAAATCCAAATTTCGATACTCAATTTTTCTCACTATGAGGGTTAATGGGCGCTGTCGAGCCGCGAGACTCGCAGGCGCGGGGAAGTGAGGGTTTTTTCTCACTTTTCCGCGTTGAGAATCGCAGTCGGCTCTGACGCCCTTGATAAGTGGAGCGCGTAGCGTGAA
>CAMZKN010000127.1 GCA_947311315.1 uncultured Desulfobulbaceae bacterium
CTCAGCTTTGACGTACGAGCAGTTTTAGATCACTTAAAAATGACGAAAAATTCCTGTGCCAATTGAAAGAGTTGGCGGTTAGCATTAATTTACCCTGGCCTCTTCCCAGCCGGAGAGACCGAGATTGACTTCCTCGAAATTATTATGAAAGCTGTTCATAACCCTGTGCCGATCCTCGTGGGGCGGAATAATCGGGAAATGGGAAAAACGAATATGGGCTGGTGCTACGGTTGATTGTCAGGTTTTTTGGCAGGATATCAAGATTGTTTTTTTGACCAAGAGCGAGAAGCACGGTATTGCAGGAGAGTTCCACTGTTTTGTCGGTGACTATAGGCCGGCGGCGTCCGTCTTTTTCCTGCGGGCCAGGCTCCACTTCGGCAAGTATAATCCCGCTAATATGTTTGTCACCGACAAAGGCAACCGGCTGTCGCTGGGTGAGCAGTTGTACGCCTTCCCGGCAGCCATCTTCGATTTCCTCGATAATGGCGGGCATTTCCTCCCGACTGCGACGGTAGACGAGTTTGACTGAAGAGGCACCCGATCGTAGAGCACTGCGGGCACAGTCCATGGCAGTATTACCTCCTCCAACCACAATAACTGTACCATTGAGGCGAACGTTTTGTTTTTTGCTGGCCGCCAGATAGTCAAGGCCCTGTTGTACGCCTTCGAGTTGTTCTCCAGCCGCATGTATTGCATAGGGTTGGCCGAGGCCTATACAGATGATTACTCCGTCATATTCCTGTTGCAGTTGTATCAGATTTTCCTGATTGAGAGTACTATTGCAGAGAGTATCAATATCAAGCTCAAGAATCCGGTCTATATCCCGATCGAGTATTTCGCCTGGGAGGCGATAGATGGGGATACCGGAGCGCAGGACGCCGCCGAGTTTATCTTCTTTTTCGTAGATACTGACTTTTTGCCCAAGTATGGCTAAATGATAGGCGCAGCTTAATCCGGCAGGGCCGCCACCGATGACCGCAAATGATTTTGCGTCGTTGTCCTGTTTGGGCAGTGGTTGAGGATATTCCTGATCCGCTATCCAACGTTCAAGGCTGCGGATATTGACAGCTCCATCAAGAAAAATACGGTTGCAGGCTGTCATGCATGGGGCCGGACAGACTCTGCCGCAGACAGAAGGGAGTGGTTGGGTTTCCAGCAAAATTTTGGCTGCAGCTTCTGGGCCATTGTCCTTTACGGCCTGGATGAAACCAACCACATCATTACCGGCGGGACAGGCAACCGAACAGGGCGCTGCATATTCCTGATAACATGGGGTTTGACTGCTCCAGGCACCGGTCATAAGAGACGACGGGATGTCTCTGTGGTGCTCTGTCATTGGTAAAACGGTAGCAGGTGTGCTTTCTGGTTCTTTGTTGTGTGCAGGGGGAGATGTTTTTTCAACCGGTTCAAAAATGTGCACAGCCTCACTTGCAGCACGGGCTGCGTCGAGATCACCGGCTAGACCAAAGGCCGTATAGGAGCGCTCCAGTGCATCCGCTGGTAAGCCCATAAACGTTGCATAGGCTCCGACAATGGTGGTGTTGATGATGACTACAGCACTGGTGCCGATACCGTGTTCCCGGGCAATGCCAGTCGCATCAATGACTGCAAACCGGTAAAGGGGGAATTGCTTTTGCAGAAGATCCGGAGGTTCATTGCTGTTGATCAGAATGGAGGCTCCAGCTCTGACCCCTTCAAGAATTCCGGGCCCGAGCAGGCTGGGGTCAAGAATCAGTAAATGATCGGGCCGATATACTTTGTTCCGATTTTTAATGACCTCGCGATCAACCCTGGTAAAGGCACGTACAGGCGCCCCTGAACGTTCAGCCCCATAGTCGCCAAAAGTCTGGACGAAGAGTTCTATTTGCGCATACGTCGCCGCAATGAGTTTGGCGCAGGTTACTCCACCCTGGCCGCCACGTCCATGAACACGGATTTCGAGTGGTAACGAAAGTGTGTCGGGAATGGTGTTGCTTGTTTCGTTTTCCATATGCGCTCCAGATTCAGTAAAAATCAGTAACTGTTTAGCAGCACCTCACCTGCCCACGATCAGACCGCTCAGCATACAGGTGTATCGAAGTCTGTCGCTTATCTGCTAATCGGACTGCTTATGGACATGTAAGGCACTGCTAAACAGTTATACTCATCAGTTATACGTAATTCCCAGCTTGGTGCTGACCAGTTACAAAAAACGATTGATTGTTAATTATCTGTTGCTGGAAAGTTTATTATATTTTTTGAGTTTTCGCCATAGAGATACTCTGTCGATGCCGATGATTTTTGCAGCCTTTGTCTTGTTGCCATCGACATTTTTAAGGACTGAAAGAATATATTCGCGTTCATTTTCTTCAAGGCTCTTGTTAGGCTCTGTCGGGTAAAAAGATGGTTTTGAAACCGGGATGTTTTGGTTGATATCCGGTGGGAGGTGGTGAATTTTTATTTCTGAATCATCGCAAAGAGCAAGAGATCGCTCAATGGTGTTTTCAAGTTCCCGGGCATTTCCTGGAAAGTCGTGCTCCTGAAGACGCAACAGGGCTTCTGGGGATATTCCTTTGATAACTCCATCCGATGGAGCAAATTTGGCAAGAAAATAGTTGACCAGGAGAGGAATATCATCTTTTCTCTCACGCAAGGGAGGAATGTGGAGGTGAACAACATTGAGTCGATAAAAGAGATCCTGGCGAAACGTCCCTTTTTCTACTTCATCTTTGAGGTTTCTGTGGGTAGCAGCTAAAATGCGTACATCAATTGAAATTTCTTCAGTGCCACCAACCCGGATAATTTTCCTGTCCTGCAGTACCCTTAAAAGCCGTACCTGCATGGAAAGCGGCATTTCACCGATTTCATCAAATAAAATGACGCCACCATTTGCAGATTCCAGCAGCCCGAGCCGCATGGATCCGGCATCTGTGTAGGCATCTTTTTCATGGCCAAAAAGCTCATTCTGCATGAGTTCTTCTGTCATGGCCCCACAATTAAGAGGGAGAAAACGCCTGTTTGCCCGCGGGCTCAGTTCGTAGATAATTTTTGCTACAAGTTCCTTGCCTGTACCTGTATCACCGGTGATTAAAATATTACAGTCGAGCTGAGAAAAATGTGCTATGGAATCCTTGAGTTTGAGTATTTCAGGATTTTGTCCGATAAATTGAGTGGTCTCTTTTTGGGCATTAATGCGTTGTTTGAGACGACTGATCTCCCAGCGGAGCAATGTCTTTTCTGTGGCTCGAGTTACGAGTGTGAGCAATTCTTTGAGTTTAATTGGTTTTGAAAGATAGTAAAATGCACCCTGAGCCATGGCATCTACAGCAGAGTTCACCGTAGCATAGCCGGTAACAATGATGACCTCAATTTCCGGATGGAGTTTTTTGGCAGTTTTCATCACCTGAACACCATCAATATCGTGCATTTTAAAATCTGTCACAACCAGATCAAAATGAGAGTGTTGCAGGAGTTCTATGGCTTCTTCCCCGCTTGCCGCAGTTGTAACAACGAACCCCTTTCGACTTAGAAAATGACCGACATTTTCCAGGTTGATGATTTCATCATCGACCAGCAGAATTGCAATTTTATTTTCGTCTGACATTATTTTACCTGATAATCAACCTTTGTCAGAAATATCAACGTCTTCGTTGTCTGTATAAAGAGGGAGCTCTGTGATAAATCGTGCGCCTTCTCCAACTTCCGATTCAACCCTGATGGATCCCTGCAGCTTCTTTATAATGCCGTAAACAACGGCAAGTCCCAAACCGGTACCATCTTCTGCGTTTTTTGTGGTAAAGAAAGGGTCAAAGATCTCCTGAAGGTGTTCTTTTTCAATGCCGGTACCGGTATCTGCAACAGTAATGACAGCAGTATTGTCCCCAGAGTTTTTTTCAGCATAAATATAGACTGTACCTGGAGGTGATGGTATAGCCTGGATAGCATTAATGGTTAAATTGAGCAGGGCCTCGACCATTTTCTGTACGTCAATGAGAATAGTTATATCTTTTGGAATATCTGTTTTTAAAATAATGCCTGCCGGAACTTCACTGGCAACCAGTTGAGATACCTTGTTGACTACGGTGAATAAAAGACATGGTTGGAGGGAGAATGATTGCGTTCTTGAAAACTCGAGAAGGCCACGTACTATTTCTCCAGCTCGTTGGGTTTCCTGATTGATCGTGTTCAGCATTTTGACAACAAACGGATTTTGTTTTTCATTGAGATCTGCAAGGGCAAGCTGACAGGAGGTTGAAATATTATTAAGAGGATTGTTTATCTGATGTGCTGTGCCAGATGCCAGTGTGCCAATAGAGGATAATTTTTTTGCCTGGAAAAGTTGTTTTTGGTGTTCATCAAGATCTGTGACCATTTTGTTAAATGCCTGAAGAACTCGACGAACCTCACCTTTTTCTTTTTCTACGGGCAAAAGTGTGAACGTTCCATTTCTTACACCAATTGCCGCATTCTCAACCATTTTTAATGGAGTGACTATCGATGTGTACAGAAGAATCCCGGTAAGGATTGAGAGTAGAACAAGAAAAAGCACAGCTTCTGCAAGGCGGTTATAGAATTTGTGGATGAATTCCTTCATATTCCGTTGTTCATATTGGACAAGATTTTCAGAAATAGTTACAAGCTCCTGGCCAAGATCGCGGATGATTTTTCTGGATGGGCACTGGGCAAGTGTCGTTTGGCGAGTGCATTCAACTTTTATTATTAAAAAACTGGTTTTGTATTTATCAATTTTGGCAGAAAAATCTCTAAGTTGTTCCGGTTGTGAAACGATTTTAAGATCATCTCTTAAAAGAGCTACTGATTTTTTGGCATCATTGATGTAGCTGAGTACTTTTTCAAAATCTTCATTGTCATGTCGGATAAGATAGTTTTTCTCATATCGTCGAATTTCCAGACAGATATTACTGAGGTTTCCGGCACGCATTAAGAGTTCAACATCATCATTGAATAATTCGAAATCTTTTAAAAAAGTAATGCCTACAATAATGTGAAAAAGCAGGTGTAGAGCAAAACAGCCCACCATTTTCTGACGTAAATTAAGAGAGATCATAGGGCATCCCTGATATATTGTTGTAGGGGAGAAGAATTGTAAACAATAAATGCATATCTAATTCACACTGTAAATAAAATGTATCTCGATCTTTATAGGGTAAAGCGCTAACGCCGTAAACCGCAAGTAAGTACCTTGGAGGTATATACTTATTTACCCGGTTCAATACTCCACTTAGTGTCTTATTTTTTGTTACAGCTTTTGGGGAGTATGGTACTAAGTACTGAAAAGGTACTTTCAAATCACTACTAAGCAATTTTAAAGCCAAGTAACTGGAAAACTCATTTTCATCATCAGGCTCTACTGAGTAGCCTCTATCATACATATAAAAGTTGTCTCTCTGTATGATAGAACACTGTTGCATAAACGCAACAGTGTTGCAATATGCAATGTTGTTTTTTGCAACATTGCCTCTGGGGCGTCGCATGATGTTGTGAACATATAGTGCAAAAAACGGTATGTTTTCAGTAAAAAACCCCAATTATTCAATATTTTTCTTAAACTGTTACATCCTGCAACACCAAAGTGTTTAGCATATCTCCTGTTGCTTTTTGAATTGCAATTTAGAGGAGTGAATTCCACGAAATTTACAACTTTGATGTAACAAAAGAAAAAACGGCATACGGGTTGCAGACTCACCGCAATATCTCTGTTATCAAATTTATTTGGTAGGTGGTGGATACCACTTTGCCACGAATTTTTTAAACTTTTGGAGGGGAAAATGAGAATTATGGTCAAAAAAGTAAAAACGGGACAGAATACACATTCTCCACCGTGGTTTTGGTGTGGTTTATGTAGTTTGGATGGAGGTTTTTCCTGTAGTGACAAGAGTTATGTCCCATGGGATGCAAGGATGTCTTACCACCAACCAGTTATGGAAAAATAGGATACTAAGGAAAAAATGACTTTACCAATAATATTGGTCATGGCCGTTCTGGTCCTGGCTATTCTACTTTTTATTTTTGAATGGGTTCGTGTGGATGTTGTTGGCATCCTGATGATGATAATTCTTCCTCTTCTTGGATTGGTTACTCCAAAGGAGGCTATCAGTGGACTATCAAGTAATGCTGTTGTTTCGATCATCGCTGTAATTATAATAGGTGCGGGTCTTGATAAGACAGGAGCGATGAATTCTCTTGCCAGAATTTTATTAAAATTTGCGGGCAAAAGTGAATCCAGGATTATGGTTCTTATCTCGGGCACGGTAGCATTTATCTCAAGTTTTATGCAGAACATTGGCGCTGCAGCCCTCTTTTTGCCGGCGACAAAAAGAATTTGTCGTCAGACAAATATCCCGGTATCACGCATTCTTATGCCCATGGGTTTTTGTGCAATTATTGGTGGTTGTATTACCCTCATTGGATCGAGTCCCCTTATTTTGCTCAACGATGTGATGAAAATCTCTGACCCGGATGTGGAGCCTTTTGGGCTTTTTGCCGTAACTCCGGTGGGGCTTGCCCTGATTGTGGCCGCTCTTATATATTTTGTTGTGTTTGGCCGTTTTGTGCTGCCTGCCGGCAGCGGAGACGAAGGCGGTGAGGGGCCGATGTCCCAGGAGCTCCAAAGGACATACCGCGATATTGGTAGATTGTACGAAATAGAGGTGCCAGATACTTTTGAAGGACCTCAGACACTCGATGAGTTGGATATAAGAAGAATGTTTTTTTGTACAATTCTTGGTATTGCAGGCAAGAGTCAACCCTCAGTGGCTTCTCCGGGATTTTCTGATTCCATTAATCCCGGTGATACTATCATTGCAGAGGGGCCTCCTGATCTTGTAGCTAAAATGGCTCAAGCTTTTGGTTGGATAATAAAAGATGACCTTGAGATTTTTGCTGAAGCGATGTCACCTAACAATTTTGGTACCATGGAGGCGATTATCACGCCTAGATCTGAGCTGGTTGGCAATACCATGCGTGATCTGTCATTCAGGAAAAAAAATGGTGTCAGTCCTGTGGCTGTATTCAGGGATAACAAGACCTTTGTTGGTGATATCTCAACAATGAAACTTCAATCAGGTGATGCCCTGTTGTTGCAGGGGACCTGGGAAAATTTCCATTATTTGAAAGAAAAAACAGGCATTGTTTTAAGTGAAAATGTGCAGGGTGAAATACTTCGGACAGATAAAGTCAAGTTCGCGGTTGGTAGTTTGATTCTTGCCTTAACAATGATTCTTGGTTTCCATGTACAACTTTCCATTGCTCTTCTCACAGGTGCTCTGGCAATGATCCTTACCAAGGTATTATCGATTGATGAAGCCTATGATTCAGTGGATTGGATGACTGTTTTTCTGCTTGGTGGTCTTATTCCATTGGGAATTGCCTTTGAAAAAACAGGTGCTGCAAAATTAATAGCTGAAACCATCATGGGTTCCATGGGAGTTGTGGCACCCATAGTGCTCTTAACAGTTATTGCAATTTTGACATCATTTTTTACCCTTGTGGCTTCAAATGTTGGTGCAACTGTTCTCATGGTACCATTAGCTATGAACATGGCAGGTTCAGCCGGGGCTGATCCCAGAATTGCTGCGCTTGTGGTGGCAGTAGCGTGTTCGAACACATTTATTCTTCCAACTCACCAGGTCAATGCGTTGATTATGCGTCCGGGTGGCTATAAAACAAAAGACTATTTTAGAGCAGGTGCTGGTATGACTATTTTGTACCTGGTTGTGATGATGGCAGCTATTGCCGTGTTTTATGGGGTCAACGGTTAGTAAGAATTCTTCAGCGGCTGCTTCTATGCATTACAGGGCAGCCGCATGATTTGCCATTCATAAAAGTCTACTTTTCACCAATTCTTTTAAAATACAAGGATTCCTGTAATGAAGATTTTCCTGTCGTGCTCTGTTTTTCTGCTTGCTGGTGCTGTTCAGGCGTTTGCTTCCTCCGGCCACGGAGAAAGTGGTTCTACAATGACGTTTACTTCAACGGCTCTTGGCTATGCGTCGCTTGTTATTTTTGTTCTAGCCTATGCTCTTGTAATATTTGAAGAGAAAACGCATCTGCGTAAGAGTAAGCCGGTGATGATGGCGGCCGGGATTATCTGGATTCTGCTGGCGATAACATTTCGCATGGCAGATCTTCCTCCAGAAATGGCGCATAATGCAATTCTGCACAATATGACAGAGTACGCTGAGTTGATGCTTTTCCTGCTCTCGGCTATGACATATATTAACTCAATGGATGAACGTAATGTCTTTCAGGCCTTGCGCTCTACACTCGTTTCCAGGGGGTTTTCGTTGCGGGTTATCTTTTGGATCACCGGTTTTCTCGCCTTTGTCATATCACCGGTTGCAGATAATCTGACCACTGCACTGCTTATGGGGGCGGTGGTTATGGCTGTGGCAAAAGACAATAAAAAATTTGTTGCTCTGGCGTGTATTAATATAGTCGTGGGTGCTAATGCCGGTGGTGCTTTTTCTCCTTTTGGTGATATTACTACTTTGATGGTTTGGCAGAAAGGGCAGGCTACATTTGGTCAGTTTTTCTATCTTTTTGCGCCCTCTCTTTTAAACTGGGTGATTCCTGCAGCGATAATGAGTCTCTTTGTATCAAAGGATGTTCCGCAACCACTCGATGATAAAGTCACCATGAAGTTTGGGGCTAAAAGGATCATGTTTCTCTTTATCATGACCATTGTTACTGCAGTATCATTCCATAATTTTCTTGATCTTCCACCTGCTGCCGGCATGATGCTGGGGCTGTCATATCTTGGCTTTTTCTCCTACTATATTAAGGTAAAAGAGAAACGAAAGATCGAATATGACGCACCTTTTGGTAGGGCTGAGGGTGGTGAGCAGTCTGAGTCGTTTGATATATTTAAGAAAATTGCCAGGGCGGAATGGGACACATTGCTCTTCTTTTATGGTGTCATTCTCTGTGTCGGTGGTTTGTCGCAATTTGGCTATCTTGCATTGGTCTCTCATCAGATGTATGTAGGGCTGGGTGCAACATATGCAAACGTCCTTGTGGGAATTCTGTCTGCTATCGTTGATAATATTCCGGTCATGTTTGCAGTATTGACAATGGATCCGGTCATGCCACTGGGGCAGTGGCTCCTGGTTACTTTGACCGCAGGTGTCGGCGGGAGTCTGCTCTCAATTGGTTCTGCTGCAGGAGTTGCCTTGATGGGAACAGCCAGGGGCACATATACTTTTGGAGCACATTTGAAATGGGCACCGGTTGTTGCTCTGGGATATGCTGCAAGTATTTATTGTCATATACTTCTTAACAGTCGTTTGTTTTAGTGCCTCACTCGTAAAGACACCTACAAGGTATATTACTTGCAGCTTGTCTGCATTAGTGTCTTATCGTTTGCTGGTGGAACCACAATAAATCATTTAAATTGCATGCATAGGAAATAATGGGTTTCTTCTCAAAAAATGAAAATAATTCAGCTGCAAAGGAACCGGTGGTCTCCCACAGTTCACAACAGATTGAAGATCTGAAGAGCAAAGTGAGCAGCATAGATTTGCCAGTCTATGTTGCACGGCAGATTACTTCTGAACTGGACAGGCTTGAAAAAACTGATCCGGTTGCTGCTGAATTTTCCATAAGTGTAAATTACATAGAACTTCTTCTTTCTCTGCCGTGGTTCAGTGAAACCAAAGATAATCTGGATCTTAACCGGGCGGAGATGATCCTCGCCACGCACCATCATGGGCTTGATGCCGTCAAGGAACGTGTACTCGAATTTCTGGCGGCCAAGACGCTTAAAAACCTTCAGAAATCGAGAATGCTTATTGTCGATGATGAAGAAATTGCCCGGGAAAATTTGAGTCACTATTTTAAAAAACTGGGCCATACTGTTCAGATGGCCGCAAATGGTGTTGAGGCTCTTGAGCAGATAGCAGATAGTGATCATTTTGATGTGATGATTACAGATCTGAAAATGGATAGAATGGATGGGCTTACTCTGATCGAGGAAGTTGCCAAAACTTCTCCTGAGACCAGTGTGGTAATGGTTACCGGCTATGCAACGGTTTCCAATGCTGTGGATGCCATGCGAAAAGGTGTGACCCATTACCTGCCAAAACCCGTTAAGCTCGAAGAGCTCAAAGAGACAGTGGAAGAGTTGCTGCAGAAACAGAAAAAGCTCCAGATAAGCCAGGGGCCGATTCTCTGTTTTGCAGGCCCCCCCGGGACAGGAAAGACGTCAATAGGTGAATCTGTTGCCGCTTCTCTTGGTCGGGAATTTGTTCGCCTGTCCATGGCGGGTTTGCGTGATGAGGCGGAGATACGTGGGCACCGAAGAACCTATGTTGGTGCAATGCCCGGCAGGATTATCAGTGAAATTAAGAGAGTAGGTGTGACAAACCCCTGTTTTATGCTTGATGAAATTGATAAAATCGGACAGGATTTCCGTGGCGATCCTGCTTCTGTCCTTCTGGAGGTACTTGATCCGGAGCAGAATAAAAATTTCACTGATCATTTTCTTGATATTCCGTTTGATCTGTCTGGTGTACTGTTTATTGCTACCGCCAATGATATTTCGAAACTTCCGGGACCATTGCTGGATCGTCTGGAGGTAATAGATTTTTCAAGCTATTCTTTTAAAGAAAAAAAAGTGATTGCCAGAAAATATCTCTTGCCCAAGCAACTCAATGCACATGGTTTAAAGGAAAGGAATCCACAGTTTACGGAGGCAGCGCTCGGCAAACTTATCACTGACTATACCCGGGAGTCAGGTGTGCGTGGGCTCAACAGGGTGATTGGTAAGATATGCCGTAAACTTGCTCTGATAGCGCTTAAAAATGATCCGGATGAACCTCTGCCTGACCTTGATGAACAGGATATCACACCGATGCTCGGGCCCCGGAAATATCGACAGGAAGCGGCCGAGGGAGAGGATAAGGAAGGTGTGGTAACAAGTCTTGTCTGGACCAGATTCGGTGGCGAAATTATGTTTATTGAGGCGCTGGCGATGCGGGGGAGTACCAACCTCATTCTTACCGGTTCACTGGGAGAGGTTTTGCGTGAATCAGCGCAGACTGCTTTAAGTTACATTCGCAGCAACACAGAACAGTTTGGCATAGAAGATGATTTCTATGATCATTCCGATATCCATATTCATCTTCCTGCCGGTGCTGTGTCAAAGGATGGTCCTTCAGCCGGTCTTGCCATCGCCGTCGCCCTTGTTTCTCTATTGACGCACCGCCCAGTTCATCGAAATGTCTCAGTTACCGGCGAGATGACTCTTACGGGACAGGTTCTTCCTGTTGGGGGCGTACGGGAAAAGATATTGGCCGGCGTGCGAACCGGTTGTGTCAAAGTAGTTTTGCCTGCAAAAAACCGGGAAGATGTGGCATCTCTTAACAGTGATGTTACAGGTCAGTTAGAGCTTGTCTATGTTGATACTCTTGAGGAGGCAATAGAACATATGCTGGTTTGACGGGTTGAAACGTTTTAAATTGGACTTGGGGTGCATTCAGGATGTTTTTCGGAATGCACCCTTTTTTTGTTGCATATTGTTACACAGTTTCATCATGCAACAGTTCAGCGATATTCTCGACAGGAATTGGAGGCATATGTATATAGACTGTTTAATCAGTATGTTAGCGTCAATGTTATCGTGTTTTGAAGAGCTGGGCGTAGTGTCTTTTGGTAGAGAGGAAAAAAAAGTGTTGCAAGCTGCAATTATTCGCTCATTACATTTTGATTAAAACTGAGATTGATTAGACGTAAAACTTATGTAACATGCTGATATAATACTTTAATATGTGGTGAATGTCAGGCTGGCATGGTATGTGCTAAATAAGGTGTATAAGGACAAAACTTACTATTCATAAACATATCCATTTTAAAAGGAGAACATCATGGGCTTTACAGATTGGTTTACATTTGGAAAGAAAAAAAATACAGATGTCAACGTGCAGAAAATCAAAAAACAATCTGTTGATATCGGCGCAACAGCTTTAGGCAGCGGTGCTGCGGCAGCAGATGCGATTGCCAAAATGGTGGATCAGGAAAATGCTCCGACAAAGGTACTCATGGTTCAGGATGGAGAGTATATGAGTCAGGTTACAGAGTATGCGTTGAAAATGGCCCAACGACTCGATTGTGAGATTATAGCTCTTGATGTAACGGAGAAACCACTCAGTTTTACAGGAGAGAGAAGAACGCGTGAGAGTGATCGTTTTATTGAGATGGCCACCAAAAATGCGGAGCAGTTCGCTCTGCAGGCAAAAGCCCGGGGTATTAAAGTCGAACATATTATGGATATCCAGAGTCCCGAAGAGGTTGTTGCCCGCGTGAGTCATGCTGATGCTGGAATTCGCTATGTCTTGAGTAAGCCTGAAGGTGGTGCAGCAAGAGCAGATCAGGAACGCGCGCATGTGCCGGTAATTGATCTCCATTGTTCACGTTTGTAAATAGAGAGGTACACTATGGAACCCTTGACTATATTTGCTTTGACTTTAGGCCTTATCTGCGCCTTTCATTTAGTATCCACGATTGTGAATCGATTTGGTAAGGGCATATACAATTATGGGCCTCAAAAAAAGAAACGGGATGACTGGTTCTGTTTCTTTAGGACGTCAACTCTGCTTGGTGAAGATTGCGCAACTGAAAGTGATGTAAATAAACAACAACCAACAGCCATTCGTCCTGAAAATATGGAGCAGCGACGTAAGCAGCAGGCCCGTCGCCCTCGTCTTCACGTATAATTGTGTCTTCAGGCTGCCTTGGAAAAACGCTGATTTTTCAAGGTAGCCTGTATTTGTTACCAATCCTTTCATTTTCCTTCCCGTTGTACTGTATTTTCCCCATTGTGTAATTCAAGCTAGAAAAAGCTGAAGAAATAAGATAACTTCTCCCGGAGTACATGTGATTGTTCCTGACTTGTCACTATTATTTTGAGAGTGTTATGGATATTCTGGTTTATGGTGCAACGGAATTCAGTTACCTTGTTGCATCACGTCTACATCATCAACATAATATTACCATCCTCCATGACAATGATGAACCTGGTGAGAAATTCAGCAACCTGGATGTAAGCATTGTTGAGGGAAGTGGTGGCGATATATCTGTCCTGGAACGCATCGAGGCCCAGAAGATTGATCTCTTTATAGCCTGTTCTGCCATTGATGAGGCGAACATAGTTGCCTGCTGGACAATAAAGAAAATCACCGATACGGAAACGATCTGTTTTATAGGCAAAGCGGCTCTCTATGCAAACTTTTCCATGATGACAGATAATCGCTATCTGACACGCTATGATATAGATTCCATAATCTGGCCGGAACAGCTTCTTACCCAGGATATCTTTCGTATTATTTCAGTCCCTGAAGCCCTTGATGTTGAGTATCTTGCGGGTGGAAAAGCCAAGCTTTTTGAATACAGGATTAAAGAAGGTTCGGCAATTCTCAATACCTCGATCAGCAAGTGTAATTTCCCCAATAACGTGCTTATTCCCGGAATAACAAGAGACGGAAAGCTGTTCATTCCCAATGGTTCAACGATAATCGAGTTACATGACAAGGTGTTTTTTATCGGGACGGGGATGGCCCTTGATACCCTGGCCGCTGACTTTTTTGAACATGACCTGAAAGTGAAAAATGTTTCTATCATTGGTGGTGGAAGTGTTGGTTTCATGCTGGCGGAAAAACTAGAGCAAACTGGTATCAGGGTTAAAATTATTGAGCAGCAGCAGAAAAGATGTGAGTTCCTGGCCGATTCGTTGAAAAAAACACTGGTTTTACAGGGTAATGGCACTGACCTGGAATTGCTTGAAAGTGAAGCTATTGCTGCAGCAGATGTGTGCGTCTGTACGACCGATAATGATGAGAAAAATCTGCTCTGCTCCCTGTTGATTAAACAGCTGGGCTCAAAACGAATAGTAACAAGGGTTGGAAATATCCAAAATTACGAACTTTTTGAGCATGTAGGTATTGATGTTGTTGTTTCCCCAAAGGCATCGGCTTTAACCGAAGTGCTTAATCGCGTACAGATTCAGAACGTGGATGTTATAGCCCTTATTGAAGGGGGAAAAGGTGAGGTACTGCGGCTGACTCTCCCGGATACTTTTGAGGAAATCAGGATGCGGGATCTGAAATTGCCGGTAAATGCCATTGTCGGCGTGGTAATACGAGGGCACAAAGTCATTATTCCCCATGGTGACACAAGGCTTTTACCCGGAGATAGGCTGAAAATTTTTACGATGATTGAAGATTCCGATCCCATTAAGAATTTCTTTTTCTCATGAGACTCTCATTTATTTCCAAGGCCTTAGGTATAATTCTTCTTGCCTTTGGTGCCATCATCCTTCTGCCGATTACTTTCGGTATTATTGAAAAAGAGTACAGCACAACAGTTCCTTTTCTTGTTGCTTCGATCAGCTCTTTTATTCTTGGCCTGGTATGTCGGTGGTATGGTCGTTTGTGCGGCAATTTTGATTCGTTGAAGCGTACGGAAGGCTTACTTATTGTAACGTTAACCTGGGTTGTTTCAGCCCTGATCGGTGCCATACCCTATCTTTTTTTCGGTCTCAGTCCACTTGATGCCTATTTTGAATCGGTTTCAGGGTTTACCACAACAGGGGCCACCATTCTTACCGATTTTTCACGTTATCCGGATGCGTTTTTTTTCTGGAGAAGCCTCACCCAGTGGTTGGGAGGTATGGGAATTATCGTGCTTTTCGTGGCTATCCTGCCCCAGTTTGGTGTTGCCGGCCGAAAAATATTTTTTGCTGAAGCACCGGGGCCAAGCGAAGATAAAATAACCCCCCGCATTGCCCATACAGCCAAGGCACTCTGGCTCATTTATGTTTTACTGACGTTTTTTCAGGTAGGTTTTTTATTTCTTGCCGGTATGCCGTTTTTCGATGCACTCTGTAATTCTCTGTCGACGATGGCAGCAGGTGGATTTTCACCCAATCCTCAATCGATTATGGGCTATGAAAACCCCGCTGTCACCTGGATAATCACACTTTTTATGCTGCTTGCCGGTACTAACTTTGCCCTGCAGTATAAATTTTTTATTAAACGAAAAATCGGGCCACTTGTATCAAATGATGAATTTCGTTTTTATTGCGCTGTCATTTTCACTTCATCACTTCTTCTCTGTTATTTTCTTTTTTTCGGGCAACAGAATTCATGGTCTGTGAGTCTGCGTGACAGTTTATTCCAGATTGTTTCCATTGTCACAACAACCGGTTTTTCTTCGGCGGATTTTGCCCTCTGGCTTGTTCCGGCACAAATAATTCTCTTTGGTATGATGCTTGTCGGAGGCTGTGCAGGCTCTGCAGGTGGCGGCATTAAGGTCATTCGGATACTTTTTGTGTTCCGCTTCCTTAAACGTGAAATAGATCAAACCGTACACCCCAAAGCAATATTACCAATAAAAATCGACAGGTCATCTGTACCGGATGATATCCAGAGGCAGATGCTCAGTTTTCTGCTTTTTTATATGGTCATTATGATTTTTTCAGGGCTGGCCGTTACTATTATTGAGCATGATGCTGCTATTGGCTTTGCGGGAACGGCCGCCACCATAGGCAACGTAGGGCCAGGATTTGGTGAGATCGGGCCCATGGGATCTTTTGGTGGCTTGCATCCGTTGACGAAAGTAATTTTTATTTTTGATATGATTATCGGCAGACTGGAGCTGATTCCCTTTTTGGCTATGCTTTGTCCAGATTTCTGGTCATTTTCCCGTAGCTGAAAAGAGTTTATGGAACGCGGCCGGTATGACTGTCTCAAAGCGGCAGGATTTACCGGTGCGGGGATGTGTGAACTCAAGCACCTGTGCATGCAAGCCCATGCGTCGTATGGGATTAAGAGTCGAGCCGTATTTTTTATCGCCAATTATCGGGTGGCTGATCTCCTGCATATGTACCCTGATCTGGTGTTTTCTTCCCGTTTGCAGGTTGAGATGCAGGAGGGAAAACGTACTGTTATCCTTTAGCACTTTGTAACTGGTGATTGCTTTGTGCCCATGCTTTGGGTTTTGAGATGAGTAGACAATAAATGCCTTGCTTTCCTGCAGCCAAGAGGTAATGGTACCCGTTGCTTTTTTTAATTGGCCTTCCACAACTCCCACATAGGTTCGTTTACTGACGGTTGTGTTCCATGTCTTCTGGATCTCATGTTTGACGGATCCATTCTTGCCAAACATCAACAATCCTGAGGTCTCCCGATCCAGCCTGTGGATGATAAAGATTTTATTGTCAACATGTTGCGTTTTCACGTAATTGCTGAGGATTGAGTAGGCTGTTTTCCTTTTTTCCTTATCCGTTGCAACCGTGAGCAGTCCTGAGGGCTTGTCTATTATAATGAGATCTTCGTCCTCATAGACGATACTTAACCCATGGGGCTGTTGTGCCGGTGTACGTTTTTCCCAGTGTACTTCAATATGCTGGCCGGGATTGATCACATGATCAAACTGGGTGATGGCGTTTTCGTCTACAAAAACCTGTTTATCACGTAAAACCGCTTTGACTGTTTTTTTGCTCTTTTGGGGAAGTTGCGCAAAAAGATAGTGCAGAAGCGTATCTTTTTCTGCGACTGTGAAAGAGTGGGAGGTTTGTTTCTTCTTTTTATCGTGGTGCCGGAGCTTTTTCATATGAAATTGATATATGCTAAAAACGATGGGGATACTATAGCTGACAGGTTTCGTGGTAAGGCGCAATTTAGGTGAGCCCGTTGCTGAGGGACTCACCATATTAGCTGATTATCGTTTGATGTAGCTGAACTTCTGGCCGCCAACACTGGCCTCATACATTAATCCACCCTTGGTAATAGTGAATGTGGCCATACCTTTGTTGTACCCACTTTCGCCAATTTTGGCATTGTTTTTACCCCCACTAACTGTGGCCGAGCTACCGCCGGTATTGGCTGATGCGCCAACTGAGGCAGTTAATGCAACAGCCTCGACATCTGCACCGAACTCGAAATTACCGGTAATGAATTCGGCAAATGCACGTTTATCCTGAAAAAAAACGATTTGACTGAAGCCTGAGCCTCCAATTTGAAAACCTATTGTTGCCTGGGTCATGGCGGTGTCACCATAATACTTGTCCTGTACATATACGCGCCCCTTGCCATATGCTCCACCAATAACAAATCCGGCTTTACCAATGGTGGGAAAGAGTGCGTATCCATACGAACTTGCAAACATGTTTGAGAGCCCGGAGTCTTCAAACATTTTCTTTGTGTCCGAATACTCATCGGCCCAGGCGGAGGAAAAGGCCAGGGATAAGATTGTACTAAGTAGAACAATGCGCAGGATGATTTTCATGTTTGTCTTCCTTTTTTGCTGAGGTTCTGGCTTAAAATAACACCGCCGATTATGACTGCTGCTGCAAAGTATTGGTTGGTTGTGAAAGATTCTCCCAATATGAACCATCCCAGTATAACAGAAAATAAGGGAATCAGGTTCACATAAGATGCAGCTTTACTTGCTGGAACATGTTTGAGGGCATAACTGTACAGGCCGTATGCTCCGAGGGTGATAACACCTCCGAGGTAAATGATGGCGAAGGTGGAGGTGGTGTGAACGGCTTGAGGGAGGTGTACAGAGGGTAAAAAGATAAGAGGGAAGTAGAAAATACAGCCGATAAAAGCCTGAATTGCAGTGAGGAAAAATGGTGAATATCTGCTGGTTAGATACTTGAGGGTGATCGTATAACCAGCGGCACATATCATAGCCAAAAATTCGTAAAAGTTGCCGAGAATGGGGTTTGGCCCATTTGCACTTGGATTACTTTCCAGGGTTAGCCAGCATACCCCTCCAACAGCAATGATTGCACCCAGCCATGATTTGCCCTTTATACGCTCTTTCAGTATCTGGCTGGCACCAATCATTACCAGTACAGGCAGTATTGCTGTGATTAGTCCGGCCTGGGACGCAGTTGTGTGAACGATGGCTCTTGCTTCAAAAAGAAAATAGAGACAGGGCTCACAAAAGCACATAAACAGCAGGAGCTTATAGTCACCTTTGCGGTAATGTAGGGCACGGGTAACCCGTTTGGCTACGATGAGAAAACAGATGCTTGCCACAAGCATACGGCCAAAAATGACCACCATAGGATCGTAGGATCGAAAGGCTATTTTAAGGGCAATAAAAGAGCTTGCCCAGAGAAGCATTGCCAGTATCAGCCCTAGAGTGGGCAGGAGGGTTGTTTTTCCAGTTGAGATTTTAACCATGGAGTGGTGGAAAAAGAAAAATAAAAAGAGATGCCCGCATTTTGGATAATAATTTCCAGAATGCGGGCATGGATCAATTATTTTGTAGCAGAGTAGTTTGCGTTGGTTGATTTACCTAGTTTTGCAGTTCCCACTGGCCTGCTGCATTTCTACAGGCTGTGGTGTATGTTTTTTCTGTCTTGCCGTCAATGGTTGCAAGAATTTCTGCCTTTCTGCAAGGTCTGCTTGGAGCTGCGGCGGTTGTGTATGCTGGCTGCGGGGTAACCTTGTAATTATTGCCGCTGTCCGGGTTTTGCCAGGTGGTGGTTTGGCCGGATTTGCCAAATTCATATGTCTGATTCAGTTCCTGTCTGTCGAATTTGTCCATTTCGTTGCCCACAATATATCCAAGCATGGTACCAACGGCAGCACCGATAAGCGTTGCTTCAGTGTTGCGACCAATGGCCTGCCCAATAATAGCACCACCGGCAGCTCCAATTCCTGCGCCTTTCTGGCCTTTGGAAAACTGGTCACCGCAGGAACTGAGACCAAGTATAAGTAAAGGAAGAAGGATAAGAATTATTTTTTTCATTTTTTTCTCCATTGTAAAATTAGAAATTTATTAAATGTTTAAAACACTTATACTCATAGTCATTTTTCTGGGGTATTGCAAGCAGACATAGGTAGACATCTATTGTTCTTCTTCGATGGGTATCGGTTTTCCTGTTGCAGTGGGGCGGGATAGTTTGAGATTTGAGAAAAATGCGGGAAGCTTCTCTTTTTGTTTTTTCTCTTCAGCTTGGTCTTTCAGGTAGTGGTCTATTTCTCCAAAAGTATCTGTGTAGACGCCGTCAATACAGGCCTGGTTGAAGTATAGATCCAGCAGTGCCGAAAAATCACTGGCAAAAGGAGGGAGCCCATCAAGTCGATTGTTGAGAGAGTATGTGAAGACCTGCAGGCCGTACTGGTGGATATCCTGGATGTATTCGGTAAGGAGAATATTTCCGTTACGGTCGACAATGGAGTTGCTCGGTAGGGCAATGGCTGTAGCGTAAGAGGCGATCATGCGCAGGCCGATATTGGTAAAAAGCCAGTCGTAATTATATGGCTCCCATTTGCCTTGATTGAGTTGCCTGGTTTCCTGTCCGTCATTGGTGCCAATCAGCTGTATTAAGGGGATCTTGAGTTGTCTGGCAGGTAAAAGTGTACCACTGATTCGTTGTAATTCCTCCGGGTCAAAGCATTGGATATAGAGAGTATTGTTTTCGGTGCCGTAGTTAAAAAATTGTAATGTATCGATGGTTGCGGCACTGATATCCTTGCCTGTTTTTCGGTAAAACCAGGGGTGTTTGATTTCAATTGCTATCTTGATGCTTTTATTGAAATGCTCTTCGAGTTTACGGATGAGGCCCAGTTCCTCAGCAAGTGTTGGAATTGGTGTCGCAAGTACATATTCACTTGCTGTAAAAGGGTTTGATACACGGAGCTGTTGTATTTCCCGTAAGGTGAAGTCAATAATATAATAGCCACCGTCTTCACGATTTCTGTCGGGGAACAACCTCGCAACGTCGGTGATTCCGTTGAGCAGTAAATCCTGAAAGACGACTATCTTATCATCCGAGGTCATTGCCAGTTGAAGTTCGATGAAATCGATACTTGTTGCGATTGCCACTGATGTCGCGGTAAGGGAATTTTCGATAAGCCCGGTTGATAGATCACCTTCTGCGATGATGGTTTTTTCAGCTGCGTGGAGAGTTGAGGTAAAAAACAGAGGCAGGATGATGATACAGCTTAATAATCGTAAAAACATAGTGGTCGATGTTCCTTTTTTCAAAAGTATTGAAGATGGAAATCCGTTATTTTTGTAAGTAGTGTAACTAGTGTCCTCTCGCTATTCAACAATACATTGTTTGAAATTGACAACTGAGAGGTATTTTTTTGAAAAAGTGGCCGGCAGCCTTGTACTCGGTTTGGCGATGTGGACAAGGTGAGAAATACCATATGCGGCTGCTGAATCGAGGACTTTTTCAGTATCGTCGGCAAAAAAAGTGGTTGTTGAGTCATAGGGCAGCAGTGTCTGCAGTTTTTCCCAGAATTCCGGTTGTTCTTTGGCTGCACCCACTTCCTTGGAACATATTGATTGTGTGAACAGGTGACTCAGTTGAGCTTTCTCCATTTTTATTGCAAGTGTTTTGGGGTGGGCATTGGTAATGAGATATATATTTTTCCCTCTTTTTTTCAAAAAATAGAGAAAGTCGGTGACATGGGGAAGTATGTTTACCAGGTGGATTATCTCTTTTTTGAGCATTGGGATATCGAGCTCAAGACGATGTGACCAGTAATCAAGATCGGTCCATTGCAGAGTTCCTTCCACACTCTGGTATACTTTTAGCAGCTGTTTTTTGGTCTCTTCCGGTTCGAGGTCATGATGGCGGGAATACATTTCCGGGACAAAGTGTTCCCAGAAGTAGTCGTCATAATATTTATCGAGAAGAGTCCCGTCCATATCAAGGAAAACTGTCTTTATATCGTTCCAACAAAATGCGGGGTATGTATCGGAGCTGCTTTTATTTCCCATGGTGTAGGAGTTGCGTAAGGTCATGAAGTGTTGTTTTGATGCTTTCAAAAATATGTTCGATAGATGCAAGTGTGCCGTTGATAATCAACCGTCCGTCCGGGGTGAATTTAGCGGAAGCGCCTTTTTTACGGCTTGACTTCTTTTTCAGAAAATCCAAAAGCATTTCTGCGGATAGTGGTGTGTCGTCAAGGAATGAGAAAACCAAGGTGTTACGACCTTGCTCGAGCTTGCTGATACGTAGTTCGATCAGTTCCTTTTTAAGAGTCACAATACGGAACAGAGTAGTTGTTTCCTGGGGTAGAGGACCATATCGGTCCACCAGCTCGTCCTGGAGATCGAGAAACATTTCGGCTGGAGATGAGGCAAGTGCGGCTATTCTGCGGTAGGTTATATACCGTTGACTGATATCAGGGATATAGTGGTCAGGAATATATGCAGAAAGCTGGAGGTTGACTTCAGGGGTATAATCATCGTTTTGAACGGTCTCATCAGAATATGTCGCTTTTGCCTTAAGGTCTGCAACTGTTTTTTGCAGGAGATCAAGGTAAAGATCATAGCCGATGGCAGCAATATTACCGCTTTGTGAAATGCCAAGCAGGTTGCCACCACCTCGTATCTGCAGATCACTCATCGCAAGTTTAAACCCTCCACCGAGTTCGTTGCAATCCAGCAGTGCCCGGAGCCTTTCCCGGGAGTCTTTACTGAGACTGTCGATATTGGGTACGAGCAGATAGGCATAAGACTGGACGGAGGATCTGCCAACTCTGCCGCGTAACTGATAAATTTCCGCAAGGCCGAGCATATCGGCCCGGTTGATGATGATGGTGTTGGCGGAAGGAATATCGAGACCTGATTCTATAATGGTGGTGCTGACAAGGACGTCAATGTCCTTGTTGACAAAAGAAACCATGATATCTTCAAGTTCTTTGCCGGACATCTGGCCATGGGCAACGGCTATCCGGGCCGTGGGCACGAGTTTTTGTATTGACTCTGCCATTTTATAAATGGATTTCACTCGGTTATGGACAAGGAAAACCTGTCCATTCCGACGGATTTCTTTTGTGACCGCCTCTTTGATGACCAGTTCATCATACCTAGCTACAAAGGTTTTTACCGGTTGCCTATGTTCGGGCGGGGTGGATATGACAGAGAGATCCCGGATGGAGAGAAGAGACATTTGCAGCGTTCGGGGAATTGGTGTTGCCGTAAGTGTGAGAATATCTACTTCTGCCCGCATCTTCTTTAATTTTTCTTTGTGGGCAACACCGAATCTGTGCTCTTCATCAATAATGAGGAGGCCAAGGTTTTTAAAGGTAATGTCTTTGGAGAGGAGTCTGTGGGTACCAATGATGATATCAAGAGCGCCTTTACTTAAGTTGTCGCATATTTTTCGTTGCTGGGCTGGAGTTCTAAAGCGGTTGATACAGCCAATATTTACAGGAAACCCCTGCAAACGTTCTGCAAACGTTTTGGCATGCTGTTCGGCAAGAACTGTTGTTGGCACAAGAATGGCTACCTGATACCCATCTTCAACAACCTTAAAAGCTGCGCGAATGGCAACCTCTGTCTTGCCGTAGCCCACATCCCCGCAAATCAGGCGATCCATCGGATTTTCAGAGGTGAGATCGTCAATAACGTCATCAATCGCTTTAGCCTGGCCGGGTGTTTCATCAAAGGCAAAGGACTCTTCGAGTTCGTGAAACAGGGCGCCCGGAGCTGAAAATTGCCGCCCCTGTCTTAGCTCTCTTTTTGCATAAATATCCAGGAGTTCCTGGGCAACTTTCCACACCTCTTCTTTGACTTTTGCTTTGGTTGTCTTCCAGCTCTGGCTGCCAAGTTTATCAATTTTAGGCGTGCGGTCGGAGATGCCCTGGTACCTGTTGATAAGATTGAGTCTGTCAACAGGAAGATAGAGTTTGTCTGCATCCCGGTACTCGATCAGCATGAAATCATTTACCACAGACTGGAATTCGACGGTACTGAGTCCCCTGTATATTCCAAGACCATGGTCACGATGAACGACAATATCGCCTTCGTTCAGTTCTGAAAAGAGAAGTGGGTCACTTTTTGCGACCTTCTTTGATTTCTTTCCTAGGCGCATCTCACCGAAAAGTTCACTCTCGGAAAGAAGGTGAAACTTTTTTTCCGGTAGGGAAAAACCTTGAGAGAGTGAGTGATCACAGAGGAACAGCGTGGGTTCGCTTGTTTCCTGGGTGAGTTTTTGAATATCAAGCGGTGGTGGCAGGAGTTCGACCTGATGCTGATGCCTGGTGAGCATATTTGCCAGGTTTTTTGTATGTTTGGACGAACGACAGCAGATAACAACGTGATCCTGATTCTGCAGCCACTCAGATATCTGGCTGGACAGAGGTGCAAGAAGCCCCAGTTGAGCCCTTTTCAGTGTAATATTTTGTTTGAGTAACTGGTGATTGCTGCTGCTTATGGCAATGGTATGACTCTTTTCGTCTGGAAAATCGGTGAACCTCAGTTGCTGGAATTTGTCCATTTGCCTGGTGATTTCTTTTCGATCCAGAAACAGCTCATCCGGCGGTAATGCAGGAGTGCCATTGAGCTTTGCCGTCTGGTAATTTTTTTCTATTCTCTCGAGGCTGAGATCCATTGACTGGCTGGTGGCCTCAGCGTCCACGATGATCAATAGAGAATCCTTAGCTAGAAAATCAAAAACGGTGGAGTTTTGTTGCGGACTGTTTTGATAGAAAATGGGCAGGAAAAATTCCATTCCAGCAAAATTCTGTCCATTGCGGACTCTTTCGGCAATACGAGCTGATTCCTCACTTTCCCAGTTGTTCGTTTCTGCCTGTTGCAGTAACAGGGCAGCACTGGTTTTATCACTATCCCCGGAGTTGTATCCCCTGAGGACATCGGTTACCGGCAGGAGTGTTACTTCAGGGATTTCTCCTTTGGAGCGTTGGCTTAAGGGATCGAAAAAACGTATTGATTCTACCGTATCACCAAAAAAATCAAGACGAAGCGGGCCTTCGTGGATGTCTCCTGTTTCAAGACCAAACGGGGGAGGGTAGACATCGACAATTCCACCTCTTACTGCAAAATCGCCAACAGATTGTACCAGGGCCACTTTTTCGTAACCAAGCAGGACGAGTTTTTCCAGGAGCTCATCCCGGTCACATTCCTCTCCGGCAAGGAGATATTCTGAACTCTTCATCAGCACAGAGGCAGGCATGGTTCTCCGCAATAGTGCTTCAATAGAGGTGACTACGAGCTGTTTGTCGCCGTTGTGCAGGCGATAAAGGGTAGAGAGCCTGGCTGCAGTGATTCTTTGATCTGGCGATAGAGGTGTGTAAGGGGGAATCTCATGGCCCGGATAGTGTAGGATTTGCCGCTTGGAAAAAAGCCTTAAGTCTCCCTCGAAAAGAGTAGTAAGATGTTCATCCGGGACAATACAGCAGCAACTCTGCTCCTGTGAGAGCATGGCTGCAAGCCATGTCGGGCTGGATCCACGCAAGCCTGAGATGGAAACAGTTCTATCCGTTTGTAGTTTTTTTGCTATATATGTGTGTGTCATGAATAAAAGTGCCGGTTATGAAAAAGACATAACCGGCATGAAAGAAAAGTTGTTCTTTGCTATCTGTTTTAGAAAACACCACCGACGGAGAAATCCCAGACTGATTCATCTTCATCCGGTAATGGATCGAGGTTGTATCCCCAGACAACGCGAAGCGGACCCATGGGGGAGAGCCATCGTATTCCAAGGCCGGCCGCTTTTTTGATTGAATCGTTTGTGTCGGTCCAGTCTTCATCGTCAGTGTACACTCGGCCGGCATCAAAAAAGACTACGCCGTTTAAGCCCTGGGTTTCAAGAAGTGGGAAGATAACTTCTGTGTTAGTGTACCACATCTTGTCGCCACCGACACGTTCGCCGGATTCAGCGTCAATGGGGCTGATCTTGCCGTACTCAAAACCTCGAATGGAATTGAGGCCACCGAGATAGAACCGTTCATAAACCGGTAGTTTATCTGTTTCATTTTCAAAAACCTGACCAAAAGCACCTTTGATGTGGAAGACTGTCTTAAAGAGCATAGGGAAGTACCAACTTGAAGCACCTTCCAATTTGGTAAACTGAGAATCGCCTCCCAGTGGCCCACCAGCGTACTTGACACTCAGTGCATTTCGCGAGCCTTCACTGGCGCCGAATCTTCTATTTTTTGTGTTGCGGACAAGGGAGAACTTCAGGGCACTCGTGACGTGAATGTCGACTGAGTTCTTGATAATAAAAGATGCATTTTCAGACACATCGGTAAGGTCAGTATCTGTGTAGCTGTAGTTACCATAGAGCCTGAATTTTTCGAAAACCGGATAACCAATACGGATGCCGCCACCCACGGAATCCTTGGTGTAATCATCGTATTCCCGGTTAGTACTGAAAAAATCAGTTCCCCAGGAGAGGGCTGAATCATTAAGGTGCGGGTTGGTATAGGCCAAGTTGTATCGTGCACTTGAGCCACCTACATTGGCGCTTAAGGCCAATGTATCACCCCTACCAAGAAAGTTGTTCTCAGAAATTGTACCCATGAGCAGGAGTTTGTCGACAGAACTGTAACCGGCACCAATACTAAAAGTTCCTGTGCTCTTTTCTTTTACTTCGACAATAACATTCATGCGATCCGGGTCGATGGAAGGTTCTGGCGTGATGTTGACCTCTTCAAAATAACTGAGCCGCTGTAATGCCTTGGTACTGTTACGTAGAGCCTTGGAGTTGAAGATACCGCCTTCTGCGATTCTCAGTTCGCGGCGGATAACATTGTCCCTGGTCCGGTTGTTCCCTTTGATGGTAATTCTGTCAATATAGACCAGATTGCCTTTTTTGATCTTAAAATTAACATCGATGCGATTGCCGCTTTTAGCCTTTTTGGTTGTTGGCCTGATATTGGCAAAGGCATAACCTGCCACAGCATAGTGGTCGGTTAATTTCATTATATCATCTCTTAGTGTCTGGCGGCTGAGGTATATGCTGTTGCGAATAGTAAGCAGATCAAGCAATTCATTTTTACCGTCAATAAGATCCCCGGTAATGTCCACGGTACCAACACGAAAGCGCGGGCCTTCTTCGACGATGAATTTAAGGTAGAGCCACTCTTTTTCCTGCCGTATAACCGGTTCACCAATTTTTGCCTCGAGAAAACCGTTGTTATTATAGAAAGCTACGATACGCTGTGCGTCCTGGTGGATCTTATTCATGTCGAGCAGTCCGGACTCTGTCAGCCAGGAGAGAAACCATTTTTCACCGGTCTCGATCTGGTCGAGCAGTTCGTCGTCATCAAAGGTTTCGTTACCTTCGATGGTAATTTCTTTGATGTATACTTCTTTTCCCTCATCTATGATAAATCGGACAATGGCTCCTTTATCATTTGGATAAGAGATTTTTGTGGTGACTTTGCTGTTGTAGAAACCTTTTGTTTTGTAGAGTTGCTGGATGGCCTGCCGGGCAAGAGTAATTTTTGCAGGATTGAGAATAAAGTGTGCTTTGATATTGGCAGCCTCTTTGACATCATCCTCTTTGAGCTCGTCGATACCTTCAAAAAGCACAGATTGGATTACCGGCTTTTCAATAACACGGAAGATGATTTTTTTTCCCTTTGTGGTGTCGGTGACATCGATCTGTACATCATTGAAATACCCCATCTTATATATTGCCTTGAGGTCTTTTCGTAGCATCGCCTGATTATATATGTCGCCTTGTTTTGTTTTAATTTTCCGTAAAATGGCACCGGAATCAATTCTTTTGTTCCCTTCAGGTGCTATTGAGGCAATGAGGAATTCTCTTTCCGTATACGTATTAATATCTCTGATAATTTTCTCAAACGCCTCCGACAGATTGTCAAGGGAGTCTGCGGTGCTGAAATAAAAAGTAGGGTTGGCTGGAGAGAGGGTGTCAAAGAGTTTAACATCAATGCTGATCTGATTACCGAGCATGGTCAGGTTACTTGCTGCTACGTTGTACAGACCTGCCTTTTCGGCAATGATACTGAGGCTCTTTGCCGGGGGAGGCCATGCACCCTTGTAATCGACAACCTGTGAAACCTCGCTGCGGGGAATCAGATCGATCTCTGTTTTTGCGAGTGCCGTATGTAACCTGTCATCAATATCTGCAATCATAGTCTTTGTTGTTTCAGGCCCTATGACGTTAAGTGGCAGAAAACCTGTCTTCTGGCTGGCCGCCTGTGTAGCAGGCGATGAAACGCAAAGAAGAAGAACTATAACAGAGAAAACGAAAAGAGATCGCATAACCTGTGAGAAATGGAATAACTTCAAAAAAGTCATAAAATACCTTCGTTGTAATTGAAACCACAAAAAAAGAGTTAGTGCCTTACTACATAAAACCCGCGTAGGAAAACAAGACACTAGAGTAGTGTTAAATTCAAATGAGTAAGAACAGCACCATGGCACGTATTTCCCCGCAGAATCTGTCGTTTACCTGCGGGGCACCAGATACCTGAATCGCGGTGCTGAATCAAGAGTAACATCTGGATTTGTTGTGCATAATTGTTTTTAATAAACCACCTCATGGAGGTTCTTGACACAAACTCGGGTATTATGCCATGTTTCGTCCCAATTGCAAAGGATACAAATTGTCAATTTGGAAAAATTCAAAGATTGTTTTGAACAAAAAATCTGATTTCGCCAGGTTCCTCTTAATCAAAAGTTTTATCAGCACGACATATAGTGAGAACTTCAACCCTGTTACTCCCTGCTCTTTTGAGTGTTTTTGCACATTCCTGCGCTGTTGTTCCGGTGGTGAATACATCATCAAAAAGTAAAATATTTCTGCCGTTAACTTCTTCAGGCTTTTCGATGATAAAAGCATTTTTAAGGTTTTTTCGTCGGCTGGTGCCGCTTAAGTCTGTTTGCGAGTGCGTGTCTCTTTTACGAATAAGAAGATCGCATCTGATTATATGTCTTTCTGTCGGGAAGAGATTTCTTGCCAGAATCAGTGCTTGATTGAATCCACGTTGTCGTAATCGTTTTATATGAAGAGGAACGGGAACAATCAAATCAGCAGTGGCAAGGTCATGGAGAACATTGCTTTGTCTGGCCAAACGGCAAAAGGTGATGATTCCGGTCATATCACCAGAATATTTCAGGTTGTGAATTAATCGAGCGATAACTTTTTCATAAATTAAAAGAGAACGGGCTCTGTCAAAAGTCCAGAAAGGTTTGATGCAGTCTTTACAGAGATGGTTTGCTCTGGTTCCAGGCAATGCTTTGCCGCAGTAGGAACAGTACGGAATTTTAATAAATCTGAGTTGCCTGTAACATTCCAGGCAGAGAAACCTGTTGTTATCTGCAGTCGGTTTTTTACAACAGGGGCAGGCCGGTGGAAAAAGTAGATCCAGGCAGGCTCTGACAATAGTTTGTGAATACTCTTTTACCAGCATGGCAAAAGAGTATAGTTCTTAATCACAATTTCGGCCAGAATATATACATCAATGGCTTGACAGAGAGTAATATGCAATAGTGATGACCTGGTAATGTTGTCCAATTGCAAGAGCAAGAAAAGGATTATTCTTGCTCTTATATTCATGTGCATACCACAATGTAGATGTGTCTCCAGCTGATAAAAAAAAGTAAAAAAAATTGAACTCGCTTATGTCCTCTGAACCCCCTGTAATGACGGTGATACGCCATATGTGATGGAGTAAAATTAAGATATATTGCGAGATATCTTAAAACATCGATAAATTTTAAGTATAATAAAAAACTTAAATTGTTGATAACTTTGGGCATAGATGGCTAAGAGTGCTATATGTCGCAGGAAAAAGGTCATTGTACTAAAAGTGCTGATAATAAGGGTTTCTAAGGTGTGCTTGTTCTCGATGTAACTTTTCAGGGGGATTGAGGCGGCTGTTGATAAGAGGTTACTCTCATAAGAAAATATCCCAGTATCGTCTTTGACGGTACGCACAAATTCGAGTTAGCTCTGCGTCATAATTCACATGTCGGGTGTATCCTCTCGACAGTTCTGTTGATCATGTTGTGTGGCTGTAAATTTGTTTCTGGTTTCGTGTTTTGAACGTGCATGAGAGTTTTCTTCTGTAATTGCAGGATTGTCTTATTTGGTTCATTATTGATTTTTTCCATCAATGAGGGGGAAGGGGTTTTATGGTGTGGGAGAAAATTAAAGGAAGTTTGAAAGAGGCGTTGGCTGAAAATGTATTCAACCTGTGGATTGAACCAATACAGCTGGTAGAGTTGGAAAAGGATTGCCTCTGCCTTTCAAGTCCTGACAGGTATTTCAGTGCGTATGTAAAACAAAATTTTCTCGAGATTATAACTGATAAGGCGGAAAAACACGGATTGTCTGCAATCAAAGTAGTGTTTTGTGAAAAGGCGGAAAAAAGAGTAAACATCAGGCCAGGAGGCAAGGCGAGACCCGGAGTACAGATGCGGCTTCCCAATGTTCCTGTGAATAATTCGAAATTTCGACCACTTCATCCTCAGTATACCTTTGATGAATTTATGGTTGGAGAGAGTAATATACTTGCAGAATCAGCATGTAAGTCTGTGGTTGCAAAGGATGGAATGGTTGGTCCATGTCTCTACATAAACAGCGATACGGGGCTTGGAAAAAGTCATTTGACCCATGCCGTTGCCCATAAAGTTCTTGCTGAAAGTCCTATGACCAGGTTGCACTATGTGACTGCAAAACAATTTGCGGCTGAAATGGTTCGGGGTATACAAACTAACACCATGGAGCAGTTCAAGCGTAAGTATCAGGAACAATGTGATATTTTGCTTGTTGAAGATGTGCATTCCCTGACAGGCAAGAAAAAAACACAGGAAGAGCTTAACGATATTCTTGATACCCTGATAAAATCGGGGAAAAGAGTCGTTATGACGTCCAAAAGTGCACCAAGAGATCTGGTTGGTATAGATAACGAGTTCTGTTCACGAATGACTTCGGGGCTGGTTACCAGCATAAAGGCACCTGATATTTCAACCCGGCTTCGCATTGTTGAAAAAAAGGCTGTGCAGCAACAACTTATGCTCGATGAAGAGTTGATTGGATACTTGGCCAGCCACATTCGCGGTGATGTCCGGAAAATTGAGTCGGCGCTGATATCCATTCGTGCAAAGGCTCAACTCGTTGGTGGGGTTGTTGATATGGATCTTGTCAAGGATGTGGTTACTTCTGTTATCGGAGCAAACAATATCGTCACAGCAACAATGATCTGTGAGCTTGTTGGTGGACAGTTTAATGTGAGCGTGAAAGAACTACAGTCAAGATCGCGTAAACGAACGGTTGCTTTTCCCCGGCAGATAGGCATGTATCTGGCACGAAAATATACCGACGAATCTCTGGCGGATATTGGTAAGGTTTTTAATCGCGACCACTCCACGGTGCTGCATTCCATTAAGGTTGTTTCAACCAAAGCGGTACGTGATACTTCAGTAAGCGGTCAGCTTAATATTCTTGGTGACAAGGTAAAGCAGTTGTAGGGGCGGCTGCATATTTTTCGCCACCGTGTCTAGAGAGTGCCTGACGTGTAATACGATCAGGCCCTGTTTTTTTTGTCAAAAATAAACACCTTTTATCTCCGGGCCTGAACCTTCTGTCGGGGCGGGGGTGGTGATGCTTACAGCTACTTCTGTACCATCCTTTATCATATCATTAATGCCAATACCTCCCCAGCCAAAGCCACAGATGTGCAGTCCCTTGTGTTTTGTCTCAGATTTCTTTTTCCATTTCAGCAGTGCCGGAAAGTGCTGTTCCAGTTGCGGGATGCCACTCTTTGAACGCAAGACTGTTGTATAGGTCGGTTTCTCGCGAATGTTGAGAATTTGCTGGACATCCTTTAATGCGAGTCTGGTGAGGCTCTGGTCGTCGAGATCGAGGCGTTCCGGGTGTCGTCTGCCACCGACCAGTGTTTCAAAGACGATATGGCCTTCCGGCGCTCTTCCCGGGAACATATTTGATGAAAAAAGTGCGCCGAGGCAGAAGCGTTTTTCAGCTTCCGGGGTGAGAAAACCAAAGCCCGGCGGGAGGGCAACGCTATTTTTAAAACCGGACACAACCGTTGCAATACGAGCCTGTGGAATAGCTTTTTGCGGGATATCATCGCATACTGAACTGAGGAGGCGTAAGGCTTCATTGACAGGCAGAGCCAGTACAATATTTTTTACCTGGTACGATTTTTTGTTGGTATGGATCTGCCACCTGTTCTTTGAGTGGTGGAGGGCCGTGACGCATGTCTCGGTAAAAAGATTTTCGCCATGGCTCAGGTTTTCGGCTAATCTGTCGGACAGACGCTGCATACCCGATGGAAAGCTCGTCATAGCAGGCATGCGTAATGTTGTTTTTTCCTTGGCCCCTTTTTTTCGTTGCAGTGTTTTTTTAAGGAGGCCGCGCAGGACAGAACCATGTTCTTTTTCAAGGGCGCGAATGCCGGGCATCACGCTGTCTATGGTGAGCCTGTCATAGTCACCGGCATAGGTTCCCGTATATATGGCATCGATAAATGGGAGGAGGGCCGGGCCAAACCGATGGGAAACCCATTTGGCAACCGTTGGCTCACCTTTAAGTACAGGCTGCCAGAATTCGGCAAGAACCCGCAATTTGGCAGGCCAGGAGACGATTGGTGCCAGAAGAATTTTTCCAGGAGTCTGAGGGATGAGGTTAAGTTTGTCACGCAGGTACACATATCTGACAAAATCAATCAGTGGGGCTTTGACGCATTCCTCATCAAGTCCGGTATCTTTGAGCAGTTGCTTGCTTTGCCTGCAATTGTCTAAAAAACCATGGGGGCCGATCTCGGTGATATATCCGCCGTCGTGGTGGGTTTTGATGGCCCCTCCTGTGCGACCACTTTTTTCCAGTACAAGAAAACGGTGTTTTGGCGCCTGCTGCAGCAGATTGTGGGCAACGGTTAATCCAGATAATCCCCCGCCTATAATTATTGTTTGGTATTGAGTGTTCATTGAAGAGTGACTTCCAGTTGAGAATTAATAAGGTTGATAGTTACCCACCCACCATGTTTAAGCATTCCGTGGTTGAAAACAGGGGTGGCATCTATCATGTCCTGCCCTTTTGCCTCATGTATATGGCCGCAGATACAGAGATCTGGCTGGTACTGTTCAATGCTGGAGCGAATGGCTTTTGAACCGACGTGTCTACCGCTTCTGATTCTGTCCAGCTTTGTATTAAAAGGTGGAGGGTGGCTGATGAAAATTTGTGGGATTTCTCTTTTATGTAAAGGTCTGGCAAGTGAAATATAATCAAGTCCCTGTTGAAAGGCAGTGTGGGCAATTTTTTTAAGCTCTGATTCTGAAAATTCGGAAGGGGTTGAAAAGGGGGTCGGATTTGAGCCTCCGACGCCTACGATGCACACCTCCCGGTTAACAAGATGGGCCTGGCCATGCAGGTTTAAACCAAGATCTTCGAGGTAGGTGTTTATTTCTGGAGAATCGAGGTTGCCAAATTGCGCAAGGACATTTTTGTTGAGTTGCAGAACCTCGTCAAGAATAGTTCGGACTTCTCTGGTGCCTCCGTAATTTGTGATATCACCATTGAGTATTACCAGGTCGGCGTCAGTTATGTCCGGAATTCGCCTGGCCTCTGCAATAGCCATATGTATGTCGCCAAAGACGATTATTTTCATGGGAATGTGCTCTGGTTTGTCGGAGAAAAACGGTTGATTTCCCGTCACAAATAAGAGGGATAATCGGTGAACAGTTAAACGTCTTGACAGATGTTCAACTATGCTTAACATTTTCGCCGACTTTATAGAAAAAATCAATGGGACGGAGAAATGTTTTTCCTTCTTTAACGCAATGTACCGTATGAGGTGAATTATGACAACCGAAACCAATACTTATGAATTTCAGGCAGAAACAAAAAAACTGCTCGATATCGTTATCAACTCCCTTTATACCGAACGTGATGTTTTTGTTCGTGAATTGATTTCCAATGCGGCCGATGCCCTTGAAAAAATGCGGCATGAAAGTATCACTGAAACAGATGTCTTTGATGGTCATCTTCCCTTGGAAATATCAATAGACCTCGACTCTGAAAAAAAGATTTTTACCATAACGGATACCGGTATTGGTATGACCCGTGACGAACTTGAGCATAATCTTGGTACGATTGCCCATTCCGGATCGAACACATTTCTCTCCGACCTCGCCGAGGCGGCCAAGAAAGATGTGAGCCTTATCGGACAGTTTGGCGTGGGGTTCTATGCGGCATTCATGGCCGGTCATACCGTGCGGGTGCAGACCAGATCCTGGGACAAGAGTGAAGGTCATGAGTGGGTATCCGATGGTTCCGGGACGTTTACGATTTCAGAAATGAAGGGCCTGCGCCGGGGAACAAAAATCATTGTTGAGCTCAAAGATGATGCAAGCGAGTACGCCGAAAAGTTTAAAGTTGATTCAATTATTAAACAATATTCGTCGTTTGTCTCGTTTCCTGTGAAGCTTGATGGCGAGGTCGTGAACACTGTTAAGGCCATTTGGACGCGAAATAAGAACGAAATTACAGCTGAAGAGTATAACGATTTTTATAAATTTGTTGGCAATGCTGCAACCGACCCAATGTACCAGCTCCACTTTTCAGCAGATGCGCCACTGGCGATTAATGCCCTGTTGTTTGTACCGACTGAGAATTTTGAAGTATTTGGTTTTGGTCGTGTTGACCCCGGTGTGAGTTTGTATTGTCAACGAATTCTCATCGATCAGCATTCCGAAAATATCCTTCCCGAATGGTTGCGGTTTTTAAAGGGAGTTGTTGATAGTGAAGACCTGCCATTAAATATTTCAAGGCAGGCTTTGCAGGACAATGCCCTTGTTGCCAAACTGCGCAAGGTTATTACCAAACGTTTTCTTAAACACCTCAATGAAGAGGCGAAAAATGATCCGGAAAAATATGAAAAATTCTGGTCCACCTTTGGTATTTATTTAAAAGAAGGTGTTACTTCTGATTATGAATACCAGAAGGAAATCGGCAAACTTCTCCGTTTTGAGTCGTCCAAATCCGATGCGGGTAAATCAATCTCACTGGCCGATTATATCCTGCGGATGAACCCGGATCAGGAGGAAATATATTATATTAACGGCCCCAACAGGGCAGCCATTGAGGCGGGCCCGTATGTGGAGATGTTCACCAAAAAGGATATTGAGATTATCTATACCATGGAGCCGATTGATGATTTCGTGCTGAATCATCTTGGCGAGTTTGAGGGCAAGAAACTTGTCTCTGCCGACAGGGCTGATCTCTCCATTGCCAAAGATGATGATGTGGAAAAAGATGATGCCGGAGATGACGATACAAAAAAACTGGCAGATGATGAGGTCACCCAGTTGACCGAGTGGATGAAAAAGGTTCTTGAGAAAACAGTTGCAGATGTGATTGTCTCTAAGCGTCTGGTTGACTCGCCTGCGGTGATCGTTAATCCCGATGGCTATATGAGTTCTTCCATGGAGCGTATTCTTGCTGCTAATCGCAAGGAAAAAGGAGTGGTTGATATGCCTGGAATGGGAGGGTCAAAGAAAAACCTTGAGATAAATATGAAAAATCCGCTGATTGTGCAACTGGCCCGGTTGCAGAAAAAAGATGAGAAATTTGCAACAGAAGTCGCTCTACAGATCCATGACAATGCGATGCTTCAGGCAGGGCTTCTTGTTGATCAACTGGAGATGGTTGAAAGGAACTATAGGATCTTAAGTCGCGTCGTTGAAGAATAATAGATTGTTTTTACAGGAAAGAGCCCGTGTCAATTGTAGAATTGATGCGGGCTCTTGTGCTTTGCTCCAGTTCGTTTTCTGTAACTATTCGTTGAAATAATAGAGACCACAGGCTATAGAGTAACACGTTAGGCCGGGCTCGTAGAATTTTTAGAGGTGCCTGGAAATAATACAATACCAATTTTGACTTTGGAGATTTGTATGGGTTTGAGGGTGTGGTGTTATCTATTGCTGTCGATGGTTTTTATGCTTTCAGGCTGTTACAACAAACCGGTTCGTCATCTGGCTGCGGATGCGTCATTGCTTATCGTAGGTGAGTCAACCAAGGAGGATGTGCTCATTTTTCTCGGTGACCCTGATGAGCAGCAGGAACTTGGTGATGGTGTTGAAAAATGGCTCTATAAAAATAAGGATATGAGTCTTTTTGAAAAGACACCTTTTATTGGCAGGCAATTTGGTGCGCCGGAATATCAGCGGGTGGTCGTTACTCTTAGTCGGGGAATTGTCACCAAGTGTACGTATTCTGCCGATGATGAGGATGATCGTGATTGGGCGGATGACTATTCCTGGCAAAAGAAAAAGAAATGATGGATCAGTATCGGACAGTCAGGGAGAGGATGGTTGAGGAACAGATTGTCCGTCGTGGTATCACTGATAAAGGGCTTATTGCGGCCCTTCTCGCAGTACCCAGACATTTTTTTGTCGACGATGCCATGGGGGGGAGAGCCTATGGTGATCACCCTTTACCGATTGGAGCCGGTCAGACTATTTCCCAGCCCTATATTGTGGCATGTATGACGGAGGCTCTGGAGCTTCATGGAACTGAAACGGTACTTGAAATTGGTACCGGATCCGGATATCAGGCAGCTGTACTTTCAAGGTTGTGTGCCCAGGTGTATAGTGTCGAAAGAATGAATTCACTTCTCGCTGGTGCACGAAAAAATTTTGATAAACTGCGTTATTATAATATTCGATCAAAACTTGATGATGGCACACTTGGCTGGCCTGAATGTGGTCCGTATGATGCTATTATTGTCACTGCCGGAGGCCCTGAAATTCCGGAACTACTGATTGATCAGCTTGCTGATCCGGGCAGGCTGGTTATACCTGTTGGTGATCAACATGAGCAGGAATTGCAGCTTCTGGTAAAAAATAATGGACAGGTGGATGTTACTCATCTTGCCCGCGTCCGTTTTGTTGATTTGGTGGGAGAATATGGTTGGGACGACTGAATCGGCAGATAAGCCAAATATAGTACGAAGAACTTATGACCAGTGTATGGAGTGGATAAGTGGGCCTTATGGCATATGGGTTCTTTTTTGTATTGCAGTTGTCGAATCCTCTTTCTTTCCCATCCCGCCTGATGTATTTCTCATTGCCATGTGTGTGGCTGTACCGGCAAAATCATTTCGTTATGCGGCGGTTTGTGCGGCGGGATCTGTTATTGGTGGAGCTTTCGGGTATGGCTTGGGCTTCTGGTTTATGGATAGTGTTGGTATGCCAATTGTCAACTGGTATGGCCTGGCTGACAAATATGATATGGTTCGGCACTATTTCATGGAATACGATGTATGGATTGTGGGCACGGCGGGGTTTACTCCGATTCCTTATAAGCTGTTCACGATTACAGCAGGGTTTGTTCATTCGAACTTCCTTACTTTTATGTTGGTATCACTGGTGGCCCGTTCGGCAAGGTTTTTTCTGGTCGCGGGACTTGTCTGGAAATTTGGTCCTCAGATAAAGGGATTTATTGACAGATATTTTAACATCCTCTCCGTTGTCTTTACGGTTCTCCTTGTCGGAGGATTTGTTCTTATTAAGTATATTTTATAGTTGTACCCTGTCTTAAAGACGCCCTGGAATGAGAAACTTGTTTCCTGTTTTCAATGGTGTATCTCTGTTTTTTGTAACTTCTCCAAAAGTGTTGGTAAAGTCCATTCTAACCGTCGCATAGCATCTTACGAAAATCTTTAACCAGTGGAAGGCCATACATAGCTTTTATTGAAGTGA
>CAMZKN010000128.1 GCA_947311315.1 uncultured Desulfobulbaceae bacterium
GCTGCAATTACTCGTGTGTTGTCACTTAAAGGTCTGGCATCTTTTACTGATTTTAGTGATATCGATAAGGCACCGGAAGAGAAAGAACGTGGAATTACCATTGCGACAGCCCACGTGGAATATGAAACAGAAAATCGTCACTATGCCCATGTGGATTGTCCAGGTCATGCTGACTATATAAAGAATATGATTACCGGTGCAGCGCAGATGGACGGTGCGATACTGGTTGTTGCAGCAACCGACGGCGCAATGCCTCAGACCAGAGAGCATATCTTACTTGCTCGTCAGGTTGGCGTTCCTGCCATCGTAGTGTTTTTAAATAAATGCGACATGGTTGACGATGAAGAATTGATTGAACTTGTTGAAATGGAGCTTCGTGAGCTTCTTGATAAGTATGAATTTCCAGGAGATGATGTTCCTTTTGTTCAGGGTTCTGCACTTCAGGCACTTGAAAATCCTGAAGATGAGGCTATGACCAAGTGTGTCTGGGATCTGATGGAAGCAATTGATTCCTATATTCCAGAGCCTAAAAGAGACGTTGATCAACCCTTTTTGATGCCTGTTGAGGATGTTTTCTCTATTTCCGGTCGTGGTACTGTAGCAACCGGTCGTATAGAACGTGGTGTTATCCATGTTGGTGACGAGATAGAGATTGTCGGTATTAAAGAGACTGAAAAGACGACTTGTACTGGTGTGGAGATGTTTCGTAAGTTGCTTGATGAAGGTCAGGCAGGCGACAATATCGGTGCACTACTTCGTGGTGTGAAGCGTGAAGAGATTGAGCGCGGCCAGGTTCTTGCAGCCCCTAAATCAATTCAGCCTCACACAAAATTTAAGGCGGAGTGTTATATTCTTGGAAAGGATGAGGGTGGTCGTCATACTCCATTTTTCAATGGGTACCGTCCCCAGTTTTATTTCAGAACAACAGATGTTACCGGTGTTGTAACCCTCGAAGAGGGTGTAGAGATGGTAATGCCTGGTGATAATATCGCCGCATCCGTTGAATTGATTACCCCGATCGCCATGGATGCAGGTCTGCGTTTTGCAATTCGTGAGGGTGGTCGTACTGTTGGTGCCGGTGTCATCAGCGAAATTATGGCCTAAACAGGTTGAATACGAGAGTTGCCTTGATCCCCTAATTTAATTATTTTAATGGGTCAGGGCAATTTTTTATAGGGATAGATTAATGAGAGATATAGTGACCCTCGCATGTGGGACATGTAAGCGTCGTAATTATACGACGACTAAAAACAAAAGAAACACCCCGAATAAGCTCGAATTCAGTAAGTACTGTCCGTTTTGTCGGGTGCATACGCCACATAAAGAGACTAAGTAGGGCGATTTTTGCAGGCCAGTAGCTCTAATTGGTAGAGCGCCGGACTCCAAATCCGGATGCTGGGGGTTCGAGTCCCTCCTGGCCTGCCATATGTTTCAACTGTGTAAAACTTTTCCTGCATTGTTCGCTGGTTTAGACAATGTTTAGTGCTTTACTGCTTGCGCTTTTTTGTCGGGTGTTGGTGGAATACTGCGTGGAGGCTGGTTGTTGTTATGGCTGCAAATACTAAATCGAAAAAGAATAGCGTCGCGAAAAGTAAAGAACCTTCACCTTTTTCTCCTAAGCAGATAAAACAATTTGTACAGGAAGTAAAAGCTGAGTTTTTAAAAATCGTATGGCCGGATAAGAAGATGACCCTTGGCCTCACCGGAGTTGTTGTACTTTTAACTGTTGTTATCTCCATATACCTTGGATCGGTTGACCTGGTTCTCGGAAAGCTGGTTTCAACCTTCCTGCGATAGGAGCAGAGTAAATTTCTGTATAATATCATGGGTTGTACTGGTACCTGTTACGGGTATTGATTAATTACTTTACTGATAAATCTCATGGCAAGACAATGGTACATACTCCAGGTCCACTCGGGCTTTGAAGAGAAAGTGAAGGCAACTCTTGAAGAGCGGATTCGTAAAGATGGGCTGGAGGAGTTCTTTGGTGAAATCCTCGTTCCCACCGAGCAGGTTGTTGAAATGATCAAGGGCGCCAGAAAGACTTCATCAAGGCGATTTTTCCCCGGGTATATGCTTGTCAGCATGGATCTCAATGACGAGACTTGGCACACAATTCATGAGAATATGCCAAGAGTAGTTGGTTTTGTTGGTGATGATCGTAATCCTGTTCCTTTGTCTGATGAGGATGCTGCTAAAATTATAGGTAGGATTCAGGACGGTTCTGAGCGGCCAAGGCCAAAAGTTATCTTTGATATTGGTGAAGTCGTCCGGGTCGTTGATGGGCCTTTTGCCAATTTCCAAGGGGTTGTTGATGAGGTTTTCCCGGAAAAAGGGCGTGTCCGCGTTATGGTTTCAATTTTCGGTAGAGAAACACCAGTTGAACTGGAATTTGTGCAGGTGTCGAATACGTAGGTTCGATAAAAAAACTTTGTTATCATTTTCTGTCACATTATCTTACCATAGTGTCGCCAGGGAGTATTTGATTAATAGTTAGTTGGAGTAATAAGATGGCCAAAAAAGAAATGGCGTTTATAAAGTTGCAGATACCAGCAGGGAAAGCTAATCCCTCTCCACCAGTTGGGCCAGCTCTTGGTCAACATGGTGTGAACATCATGGAATTCTGTAAAAAATTTAACGCCAAAACGCAATCACTTGGTGATACCATTGTACCTGTTGTCATTACGGTTTATCAGGATAGATCGTTTAGCTATATTACCAAGACACCACCAGCATCTGTTCTTTTGCTTAAGGCTGCCGGTTTGAAGAAAGGTTCCGGCAATCCCAAGGCAGAGCGTGTTGCAGATCTGAAGCGTGATAAGGTTCGGGAAATTGCTGAAATTAAAATGCCTGATCTTAATGCATATGACATTGAAGGTGCCATGCGAATAGTTGAAGGTACGGCTAGAAGCTGTGGTATTACCGTTATAGACTGACGCCCCCCACAAAGAGGGTATTAAAATCCTGGTGTTTACTTAGTGAGGCACTAATTAATTTAAATTTACTGCTGGTAGGAGAAAATCCTATACAAGTAGGAGGCTGACATGCCGAAACATGGTAAAAATTTTAATAATAAACTGAGCAAAATAGATAGAAGTGCTCTTTACGAGGTCAAAGAAGCAGTTGATCTTGTCGTCAAATCAAAATATGTAAAATTTGATGAGACGTTTGACATAGCTCTTAAACTTGGTGTAGATCCAAGACATGCCGATCAGATGATCAGGTCATCTGTGACCTTGCCCCATGGAACAGGTAAAGTTACCAGAGTACTTGTTTTTGCCAAAGGAGCCAAAGAAGCTGAGGCTCTTGAGGCTGGTGCTGATTATGTCGGAAATGAAGAAATTGTCGAAAAAATTAAAGATGGCTGGTTGGAGTTTGATAAAACAGTAGCCACTCCTGATATGATGGGCGTGGTTGGAAAAATTGGCCGGATTCTCGGACCACGTAATCTGATGCCTAATGCAAAACTTGGCACAGTTACATTTGACGTTGCTGATGTGGTTAAGGAAATTAAAGCGGGCAAGGTTGACTTTCGAGTTGAGAAAGGTGGCATTGTTCATGCTGGCATTGGAAAGATATCTTTTGGTACGGAAAAGCTTGTGGAGAACTTTTTAGCTTTTGTTTCCAGAATAATTCAGTTGAAGCCATCAACCAGCAAAGGCTTGTATTTACGTTCCATCACAATATCTTCTACGATGGGGCCTGGTGTGAAAGTTGATCAGCTTGCTGTGAGGGCAATGCTGAAATAGTTGTATGATGAATGCGTATTTTTTTGTTTAATTTACGTTTGTAAAGAGTCGAAGACAGCGGGTACATGAGTTTAATCGTGCTAAACACGACCTGCCGAGACATCAAGGTTAGTTGTAATTGTTGTAGTCAGAGGAAATTTCCTCAGTAAAGCCTTTGTAACTGCTGTTTCGAATACTATTTAATTTAAACTTGGGAGGAGTGCTTTGAATCGTGATGAAAAAGTGACAATTGTTTCGGAATTGAACGACTCGTTCACCCGTGCAAACTTTGCAGTTGTTGCTGACTATTGTGGTTTAAAGGTTTCTGAATTAGAAGAATTCCGTGCAGAGTTAAGGGATTGTGATTCAGAAATCCGCGTAGCCAAAAATACTCTCCTGAAAAGAGCAGTTACAGACACAGATAACGCTGCATTAAGTGATGATTTCACTGGTACAACAGCTGTTGTCTTGTCCTATGCAGATCCTGTCATGCCGGCAAAGGCAATAGCAAAATTTGCCGATGGCCATGATAAGTTTATTGTACGTTCTGTAGCTCTTGATGGAGAAAAGATTGGGATCGATGAGCTTATAGCTCTTTCGAAACTGCCGAGCAAAGAGGTACTACTTGGACAGTTACTCTCAACATGGAACAATGTTCCGACTGGACTTGTTCAGGTTCTTACTGGTGTGCCGCGTACTTTTGTTTACGCATTACAGGCTGTTAAGGATAAAAAAGAAGCTGAGAATAACTGATTCGTTCTAACTGATACAATAATTATATTATAAGAGGGTTTTGAAATGGCTGTTACAAAAGAAGATGTGATTGATTTTATTTCTAATATGTCAGTACTTGAGCTTGCAGATCTTATTAAAGAGTTTGAAGAAAAATTTGGAGTTTCTGCTGCTGCTCCTGTTGCTGTTGCTGCTGCTGGTGCTGCCGCTGATGCTCCTGTTGAAGAGAAAACAGAGTTTGATGTTATTCTTGCCAGCTTTGGTAGTGAAAAAATCAAAGTTATCAAAGAGGTTCGTGCAATTACCGGTCTTGGCCTGAAAGAGGCAAAAGTTCTTGTTGAATCAGCTCCTGCACCGCTAAAAGAAGCAACCACAAAAGAAGATGCTGAAGAGATTAAGACAAAAATTGAAGCGGTAGGTGCAACTGTTGAGATTAAATAGTTGATTTTTCAGCAAGTTGTTTGCTTTTTTGCAACAACAACTTGATTCAACACGCTACGAGCTACGCTTCGTGGCGTGTTGTGTTTTGTGGAAAAGCATTATTTTGTACAGATTTTCAGTAAAAAACCGTTTTTCTTCGCCTGGGTTTTGCGACGATGGGATATCGATTCAGAACCCGGGCGAACGAGTATGGCTTGCCTGGAAACTGTTATATTTATGAGTTTGAATGGACTCTAGTATGTATCTTTTACTGGAAGAGGTGCGATATTAGTGGCAGTTTCAAAATTCATGAATATTAGTACTTTACGTCTAAAAAGTAGAAATACAAAATAAGCCATCAATCACAAGAAAACAAAGGATTGTTTTTTTAGTTGTGTGATGGATTTTTAGTAATCAGGTATTTGTACCTGCTTGCTTATCGTTTATCAGTGTACGTTTTATCGTTTTTATGAAAACACTAAAAAGGGGTAATACTATGCTTGAAGATAGTGCTTATGTTTTTCCTGGTACGATTTTATGTTCTAATTTTTATTCTTTATCAGTAGTTTCATATTTCAGTGGCGATATTATTTTACCCACCCTGTCATATTAACACTAACCCTGATGAACTGGATACGTTTTGAAGCTGGTTCAGTGGCCCTTTAGTTGACTTGTTGTTCACGAAGAATGTTTACGGAAACACAAATCAACAGTTCTGATCTGGGCATCATATCATTTTATTTGAGTACGATTCAAAGGCAATTTCGAGGAAAATTATGGAAAGAGTAAGGAAGAATTTTGCCACGGCACAGGTAGTCCTGGAGCCGCCCCATCTGATTTCTATGCAACGTCTCTCATATGAGAAGTTTTTACAGATGGGAACTGAACCCGATGAAAGAGAAGATTACGGGTTGCAGGGTATTTTGAAAAATGTTTTTCCAATAAATGATTTCAATGGTCTCTGTTCACTTGAGTTTGTCAGATATAAATTTGGTGAACCAAAATACACTGTGGAAGAGTGTTTGCAAAGGGGGATGACCTTTGATATCCCGCTGAAAATTGTCGTAAGGCTTATTACTTTTGACGTTGACGAGGAAACTGGTGTTCAATCTATTCGTGACATTAAGGAACAGGAGGTCTTTCTTGGCTCTCTTCCCTTAATGACGGGCGATGGAGTTTTTGTCATTAACGGTACTGAGCGCGTCATTGTCTCACAGCTGCAAAGGTCACCTGGACTTTTCTACACCCACGATAATGGAAAAAGTCACTCCAGTGGTAAATTGCTTTACTCTGCTCGCATTATCCCAGTTCGTGGTTCATGGATAGATCTTGAATTTGATATTAAAGATGTCCTCCACGTTCGGATTGACAGAAGGCGTAAGTTCCCGGTTACTACCCTGTTAAAAGCAATAGGATTTTCTGCAGAAGAATTACTGGCAGAATTCTATCCTGTTCGAACCGTGAATAAGATTGACGATACATACTATGTTAGCTTTGACGCTGACTATGTAAAAGGACAACGACTTGAATTTGACCTGATTGATCCAGGTAGTGGAGAAATTCTTGGGCGCAAGGGCAAGAAGATTTCCAAAGTATTATGCAATAAAATTGAAGCTGCCTCCATTACCTCCCTGCAGGTTTCAGCGGAGACCTTGACTGGTTCTATGCTGGCAACAGAAATACCTGGCAAGGAAGAAGAAGATCCAATTGCGCTTTGTAACACTGAACTTACGGAAACACTACTTGAAACTCTCGCATCAGAGGGGATCAATGAGTTCAGTATTTTACATATTGACGGAGTGAATTTCTCCAATTCTTTTAGTAAAACACTTTCTTTAGATAAAGCGAAAACTCATGAAGAAGCATTGATTGAGATTTACCGGCGGTTGCGTCCTTCAAGTCCTCCGACTGCAGAAGTCGCTGAATCCTTTTTTAACAACTTGTTCTTTAACCAGGATTTGTATGACCTGTCAGAGGTTGGCCGATACAAGATCAATGCAAAACTAGGTCTTGAGATTGATATATCGAATCGTGCTCTTACACAGGAAGATATACTTAATGCCGTTAGGTATCTTGTGCGTCTTAAAGATTCTCAGGGTGGAGTTGATGATATTGATCATCTTGGAAATCGCCGTGTCAGAACAGTTGGCGAACTGGTTGAGAATCAGTACAGGATGGGGTTGGTCAGGATGGAAAGAGCCATCAAGGAGAGGATGACTCTACAGGATGTTGAAACCTTGATGCCCCATGATCTTGTTAATCCCAAGCCAATATCAGCCGCCATTAAAGAATTTTTCGGCACCAGTCAACTTTCGCAGTTTATGGATCAGACTAACCCATTGTCAGAAGTTACTCACAAGCGGCGTTTGAGTGCTCTTGGACCTGGTGGTCTTTCAAGGGAACGTGCCGGTTTTGAAGTGCGTGACGTACACCCGACACATTATGGCAGGATCTGTCCTGTTGAAACTCCAGAGGGGCCAAATATTGGTTTAATCGTCTCTTTGGCTACGTATGCACGGGTTAACCCATACGGCTTTATCGAGACGCCCTATATAAAGGTTGAAGATAGAATTGTTCTCAATGATAAGGTTAAATACCTCAGCGCATTGCTGGAACAGGAACAGATCATTGCTCCTTCCCTGACACCCGTTGATGAGAATAATCGAATTATCGCTGAGAATCTTATTATCCGCGAGGAAGGTGAGGTTCTTAGTTCCATTGCTGAAAATGTTACCTATATTGACATCGCACCTAATCAAATGATCAGTGTGGCCGCATCACTGGTACCATTTTTGGAGAATGATGATGCGAACAGGGCACTGATGGGTTCCAATATGCAGCGTCAGGCTGTACCGCTTATGATAACCCGCTCGCCGCTGGTTGGAACTGGTATGGAGCGATATGTTGCCCGGGATTCCGGGGCATGCCTCTTGAGTGCAGGTGACGGTGTTGTTGAGGAGTCTGATTCTAACCGTATTGTTGTCAGATATGATGAGCCCGGTACAGATGGTTATGATACCGGTGTTGCAGTCTATCGTTTAGGTAAATACAAAAAATCAAATCAAAACACCTGCTTTAATCAGCGTCCTCTTGTCACACCGGGAACACGTGTCCAGGCAGGTATGGTCTTGGCTGATGGTCCGTCTTGTGAAGCAGGAGAGCTTGCCATAGGTAAAAATGTAACAATTGCTTTTATGCCATGGCGTGGTTTTAACTTTGAGGATTCAATTCTCATTAATGAGAGATTGCTGAAAGAAGATACATTTACCTCTGTCCATATAGAAGTTTTTGAAACCATGGCCAGGGATACAAAACTTGGTAAGGAAGAAATTACCAGGGATATTCCAAACGTTAGTGAAGAAACGCTTAGAAATCTTGATGACTCAGGTATTGTTCGTATCGGGGCTGAGATCAAAGCAGGAGATACCCTTGTTGGTAAGGTTACGCCAAAGGGTGAAACCGTTCTTTCACCTGAGGAAAAACTGCTCCGGGCAATTTTTGGAGAAAAGGCCCAGGATGTCAAGGATTCTTCACTTAGAGTTCCACCCGGGGTTGGTGGAGTTGTTATCGATGCCAAGGTGTTTTCACGTAAAGGTGTTGATAAGGATGAACGTTCTCTTCTAATAGAGGATCTCGAAATTGAGAAACTTACTCAGGATAAAACCGATGAGTTGCGCAGTTTGAGACATGGTGTCTGTCGGGAAATCGGGACGATTATTGACGGCAGGACAGCCAAAACTGATATTCTCGACAATAAGGGCGAGGTTATTGTCAAATTGGGTAAAAAGATAAGCGCCGAGCATGCTGAACGTATAGGCTTTCATAATCTCAACCACATTGAATTCTCTGAGAAAGCCAAATACTCCGAAGAGATGGAGTCGGCTTTTTCCCGTTTTGAGAATCAGGCAAGGCTGATCTCCGAGCGATATGATGGTATAATTGAACGCATGAAGAAAGGGGACGACCTTCCCCCTGGCGTAGTCAAAATGGTCAAGGTTTATGTTGCTACCAAAAGAAAACTATCGGTGGGTGACAAGATGGCCGGGCGACACGGTAACAAAGGTGTTGTCTCCAGATTGTTACCCGAAGAAGATATGCCGTTTTTCGAGGATGGGACTACCGTTGATATAGTTCTCAATCCTCTGGGCGTACCTTCTCGTATGAACGTTGGTCAGGTTCTTGAAGTACATCTGGGTCTTGCCGCAAGGCGACTTGGCCAACAACTTGAAAAATTGAGTATGCAACATGGTGCAGATGGTGTTCGGGATAAAATAAAAGCAGTTTACTCTTCTGACGAATACGAGGCTATTGCCGCAGGTAAATCTGACGAAGAAATTATTGAATGGGCCCGTGCGCATCAGGAAGGACTCCATATGGCAACGCCTGTTTTCGATGGTGCCCCTGAAGAAGCCATCCGAAGCCTTCTCGTGGAAGCCGGAGTCGATGAAGTTGGTCAGGTACAACTCTATGATGGTTTGAACGGAGAACCATTTGCCAACAGGGTAACAGTAGGCGTTATGTATATGTTAAAACTACATCACCTTGTTGATAATAAAATTCATGCCCGCTCAACTGGCCCCTATTCACTGGTAACTCAGCAGCCACTTGGTGGTAAAGCTCAGTTTGGTGGTCAGCGCTTGGGTGAGATGGAAGTATGGGCCATGGAGGCATATGGTGCTGCGTATACCCTGAAAGAATTTTTGACCGCTAAGTCCGATGATGTCGAAGGACGTACGTCAATGTACGAGCGTATTGTAAAAGGAAATAATTTTCTGACTACCGGGCTTCCGGAATCTTTTAACGTTCTCGTGAAAGAACTCCAGGCGCTCTGTTTGAATATGGAACTTATAGAAGAATAAAGGAAAAGGACGGAGACGTAAAGTACGTCCGTTAATCCTGCTAGTACAGATTTTGTCAAGTTTTCTTCAGGTGTGCTGTTCTTTGAGCAGGACACTGATGAAATACTTAATTATATGGGAGAGGTGATTTCGTGGAAGAGTTATTCAATTTTTTTCAAAAACCGAAAGCTCCAGTCAAATTTAAGAGCGTTAAGATATCTCTGGCTTCTCCTGAGAAGATCATGGACTGGTCCCATGGCGAAGTAAAAAAGCCTGAGACAATTAACTACAGAACATTCAAACCTGAGCGAGATGGCTTATTCTGCGCAAAAATATTTGGGCCGGTTAAAGATTTCGAGTGTAACTGCGGTAAATATAAACGAATGAAGCACCGCGGAGTGGTTTGCGAAAAATGTGGTGTTGAAGTCATTCAGTCAAAGGTACGGCGTGAAAGGCTTGGACATATCAAGCTTGCAGCTCCTGTCGCACATATCTGGTTTCTTAAGAGTTTGCCTAGTAAAATCGGTGCTGTCCTTGATATGACCCTTAAGCAGCTTGAAAAAATACTCTATTTTGAGCAGTACGCGGTTATAAGGTCTGAAGTAGATGCTTTACCGGTAGGTAGCCTGCTTACCGAGGAAAAATACAGGCAGGCCAGGAGTGAATACGCAGCATCGTTTGAAGTTGGTATCGGTGCAGAGGCCATACGTATACTTTTGGCATCCCAGGATCTTATTGCACTTTCTACCCAGTTAAGGGAAGAAATGCTTGCTACCAACTCCAAGACCAAGCGTCAAAAACTCGGCAAAAGGTTGTTTGTCATTGAGGCTTTCCGCGATTCAGGCAATAAGCCGGAGTGGATGATTCTCGAAGTTATTCCAGTGCTGCCCCCGGACCTTAGACCTTTGGTGCCCCTTGAAGGTGGCAGGTTTGCCACCTCGGATCTCAATGATCTTTACAGGCGTGTTATAAATCGTAATAATCGACTCAAGCGACTTCTGGAACTTGATGCTCCCGATATCATTATCCGTAACGAGAAAAGAATGTTGCAGGAAGCTGTAGATGTTCTTTTTGATAATGGACGTCGTGGGCGTGTAATTACTGGTGGGAATAAACGACCCCTTAAATCTCTTTCTGACATGTTGAAAGGTAAACAGGGGCGTTTTCGTCAAAACCTGCTTGGAAAACGTGTCGATTATTCAGGCCGATCTGTTATCGTTGTTGGTCCACATCTTCGACTGCATCAATGTGGTATTCCAAAGAAAATGGCGCTCGAACTTTTTAAACCCTTTATCTATAACAAACTTGAAAATAAAGGGTACGTAACGACCATAAAAAGTGCTCGTAAGATGGTTGAAAAAGAGATGAAGGAAGTTTGGGACGTACTCGATGAGGTCGTTACTGAATATCCCGTTATACTGAACCGTGCACCCACCTTACATAGACTCGGTATGCAGGCATTTGAGGCTGTTCTAATTGAAGGTAAGGCGATACAGCTGCACCCTCTGGTCTGCATGGCTTTTAATGCAGATTTTGATGGCGATCAGATGGCTGTGCATGTGCCTCTTTCTGTTGAGGCACAGGTTGAAGCACGCGTTTTGATGATGTCGACCAATAATATTCTCTCTCCCGCAAATGGTGAGCCTGTTATTATTCCCTCTCAGGATATTGTTCTCGGTCTGTACTATATGACCAGGGAACGCATAAATGTTGTCGGCGAAGGCAAGGTGTTTAGCTCGGTGGAAGAGGCTATTGTTGCCTATAATTCTGGCGAGGTTCATCTGCAGGCAAAGGTTAAGGTGAGGAAGGACGGGGAGATTATAGAGACTAGTATGGGGAGAATTATTCTCGGTAAACTTGTCCCGGAGGCTGTGAGTTTTGAGAAAGTTAACCGCGTCATGACCAAAAAGGCGTTGGCTGCTCTCATCGATCACACCTACAGACATGCAGGTACCAAGCAAACCGTCATTCTCGCTGATCGCCTTAAGGATATTGGCTATGAATATGCAACCCGTGCCGGAATATCCATCTGCATTGATGATATGAAAATTCCAGACAGTAAGGAAAAACTCGTTGGTAAAGCCGAAAGCGACGTCCTTGATGTCGACCAGCAATATACTGATGGTCTTATTACTTCTGGTGAAAAATATAATAAGGTTGTGGATATCTGGTCAAAGGTCACTGAAGAAGTAGCCAATGCAATGATGGATGGCATTAAAGTTGATAACTTTGAGGATAAGGATGGAAAAACTGTGGAAGCGCCGAGTTTTAATTCCATTTTTATTATGGCTGATTCCGGTGCTCGTGGCTCCAGGGATCAAATACGTCAGCTTGCCGGTATGCGTGGACTTATGGCTAAACCAAGTGGCGAAATTATTGAGACACCAATTAAGGCGAACTTCCGTGAAGGTCTTGGTGTGCTCGAGTATTTTATTTCGACACATGGAGCCCGTAAAGGTCTTGCAGATACAGCATTAAAAACAGCTAACTCAGGATATTTGACGAGAAGACTGGTGGACGTTGCTCAGGAATCTACCATCGTAATGCCAGATTGTATGACTATCGATGGAATTGTTGCAGAGCCGTTGATGGATGGTGGTGAAATAATCGTTCCACTCAGTGATAGAATTCTAGGGCGTGTGGCACTTGAAGATATTGAAGATCCATTTACCGAAGATGTGATTGTCGAAATGGGCGAGGAGATTACCGAAGAGAAGGTTAAATTGATTACCGAAGCAGGTATCGATAGAGTACCTATTCGCTCGGTTTTGAGTTGTCGCGCGAAAAGAGGTGTGTGTGCGGCGTGTTATGGACGTGATCTTGGTCGTGGCCATATGGTTAATATGGGTGAGGCAATTGGTGTGGTAGCTGCACAGTCCATTGGTGAACCTGGTACTCAGTTGACAATGCGTACATTCCATGTTGGAGGTACTGCCTCGAGGTCGGTTGAACAGGCAGAACTACGAACAAATATTGGTGGTACGGTGGCCTTTAGTAATATCCACTCGGTTACCAATGCGGAAGGAACTGAGATCGTCATGAACAGAAATGCAGTTGTCTCTGTAAAAGATGAACTTGGCCGTGAGCGTGAAAAATTTAAGGTCAATTATGGTGCGCAACTTCTTGTAAAAGATGGCGATCTCATTGAGAGGGATACTATCCTGGCAGACTGGGACGCTTATACTATTCCAATTGTGGCAGAGGTTGGTGGTAAGATTAAATATGGCGATGTTATTGAAGGTGTGACGATGCAGGAGAAAGTCGATCCTGTAACCGGTCGTTCATCGCTCGTGACTATCCATACAGCTGCCGGAACTCAACTCAGCCCGCGCATCACCGTCAAAAATGATAAGGGTAAGACAATTAAACTTCCAGGTACAGAGTCGTTTGCCAGGTACAGTCTGCCGGTTGGATCTATTATTTCTGTTGTTGAAGGCGATTCTATTCTTCCCGGTCAGATAGTTGGTAAGATTCCTCGTGAGACGACGAAGACAAAGGATATTACTGGTGGTTTGCCACGAGTAGCCGAGCTGTTTGAGGTTCGTAAACCCAAGGATCCTGCTATCATTACCAAAATTGATGGTAAGGTGAGTTTTGGTAAGGAATTGAAGGGAAAACGACGTGTTGTTGTCACTCCTGAATATGGCGATCCGCAGGAATATCTGGTTCCTAAGATTAAGCACACTATCGTCCATGAAGGCGACTACGTTCAGGCCGGTGAGCCCTTGATGGAAGGAACTGTTGTGCCAAACGATATTCTCTCTGTACTTGGTGTCAAAGAGCTGGCTAAATTCCTTGTTAATGAGATTCAGGAGGTGTATCGACTGCAGGGCGTAAAGATCAATGATAAACATATTGAAGTTATCGTACGCCAGATGTTGAAGCGGGTCATGATAACTTCCGCAGGTGATTCCAAGTTTATGATAGGGCAACAGGTCGAGTGGTGGAAGTTTGAAGAAGAACGTGATCGCCTTATGGCTGAAGGTTTGAAGCCTGGTGTTGCTGAACCACTGCTGCTTGGTGTGACGAAGGCGTCCCTGTCCACTGAAAGTTTTATCTCCGCTGCCTCATTTCAGGAAACAACCAAGGTGTTGACCAATGCAGCTGTCGCTGGAAAGGTTGATGAACTTGCAGGCCTGAAAGAGAACGTTATCATGGGACGACTTATTTCAGCCGGTACAGGGTTGATAAAAGAACAGTAGGATTGTAATTGAGTCCAGGCCTGTTTTTTTTCTTGACACTACAGTGACGTTAGGGTAAATATGGCTTCTTTCGTGATTAAAATAAGTGTCCAGCTCTGCAACTGAGAAGACAGGCAATAATAAATCGGTATGTAAACAGGAGCAGTTAACGCAATGCCAACAATTAACCAACTTGTGAGAAAGGGTAGGAAAAAGTCTGTTAAAAAGACAAATACCCCCGCTTTAAAAGGATCACCTCAAAAAAGAGGTGTCTGCGTGAGGGTGTATACGACTACACCTAAAAAACCAAACTCAGCTCTTCGAAAGGTTGCAAGGGTGCGGTTGACTAACGGGATTGAAGTGACATCCTATATTCCTGGCATTGGACACAATCTTCAGGAGCATTCAGTGGTAATGATTAGAGGCGGTAGAGTAAAAGATCTACCGGGTGTACGTTATCACGTGATCCGTGGAACTCTCGATACGTTGGGTGTGTCTGATAGACGCCAGGGTCGTTCAAAATATGGAGCAAAAAAGCCATCTTGATTGAGATGACTTATTGTTTGTGAGGAAATAGAAAATGTCACGTAGAAGAACAATAGAGAAACGGGCGATCGATCCGGATCCACGCTTTAACAGTGTGTTGGTGAGTAAATTTACCAATGGATTGATGGAAAGGGGTAAAAAATCCCTTGCTCAGAGAATATTTTATAGCGCGATGGATCTTATAGAAGATCGTGTTAAAGATGAAGATCCTCTGACTGTTTTTGAAGATGCAATGGAGAAGGTCCGGCCTCGGCTGGAAGTAAAGTCTCGCCGCGTAGGTGGCGCGACATACCAGGTACCAATGGAAGTTCGTCAGACTCGGAGAAATGCCTTGGCGATACGATGGATTATCAGTTTTTCCAGATCCAGGTCAGGTAAGTCGATGTCTGAAAAGTTGGCTGCAGAATTGATTGATGCTTACAATAATCGCGGAGCATCGGTTAAAAAGAAAGACGATACCCATCGTATGGCAGAGGCTAATAAGGCATTCGCTCATTATAGATGGTAGTTGATACTATCGTTTTGGTAGTAAAATAACACCCCGCAAGGGTGTATAAAGAGGGGCTGGCGGAAACAGATTCTATACGCAAGAAAGTTATGGCAGCCCTGGAAAAATACGAATTATCAGAAGTGCGCAATATTGGCATTATGGCCCATATTGACGCAGGCAAGACAACAACAACTGAAAGGATACTCTTTTATACTGGGAGATCATATAAGTTGGGAGAAGTGCATGACGGGACGGCCGTTATGGACTGGATGGAACAGGAGCAGGAAAGGGGAATTACAATAACCTCTGCTGCAACAACCTGTGATTGGAAAGGCAAGAAGATCAACATAATAGATACTCCTGGGCACGTCGATTTTACAGTTGAGGTGGAAAGATCGCTCAGGGTGTTGGATGGTGTGATTGCTGTTTTTTGTGCTGTCGGAGGTGTTGAGCCTCAATCGGAAACGGTGTGGCGGCAAGCTGATAACTATTCCATTCCCCGCGTTGCTTTTGTTAATAAGATGGATCGAACCGGAGCGAATTTTGAGCGTTGCGTTTCGATGATTGCCGACCGACTTGGTGGTAATCCATTACCGATTCAACTGCCTCTAGGTAAGGAATCGGAGTTTGAATGTGTTTTTGATCTTATTGAAGAAAAGATGCTCGTGTTTGATGAGCAATCTTTGGGACAGAATATAGCAGTTGAAGAAATACCTGCCCAATATATAGAAGAATTCACGGCCGCACGGATGATGCTTCTCGAGAAGTTGGCCGACTTCGATGAGAAGATCATGGAAAAATACTTAGATGATACAATAGTATCTGCGCCTGAGATATATGCAGCTCTCAGAAAGGCAACGCTTGCTCTAAAGGTAGTGCCCGTTTTGTGTGGAAGCGCGTTTAAAAATAAGGGTGTTCAGCCTCTGCTTGATAGTGTCGTTCGATTTTTACCATCACCTCTTGATGTAAAAGATGTGCAGGGCGAAGGATCGAAAGGTGACATCGTCACAAGAAAAGCTGATCCAAAGGCCAAATTGGTCGGCCTTGTTTTTAAATTGATGAGTGATTCCTTTGTGGAAAACCTCGCGTTTGTTCGAATTTATTCGGGTACAATATCTGTCGGTGACAAGGTATATAATCCTGTTAAGAAAAAACAGGAAAAAATATCCAAGTTACTGAGGTTGCATGCGAATAAGCGAGAAGAGGTTCAGCAGGTTGCAGCTGGTGATATAGTTGCAATTGTTGGTCTGAAATTCACGACAACAGGTGACACGCTTTGCCAGAAGGGTGATTATATCATTCTTGAGAGTATGGATTTTCCCGATCCTGTGATCGGAGTTGCAATTGAACCAAAGACTAAGGCTGAAGAAAAAAAGCTCAATGAGACTCTGGCTAAAATTGCCCTTGAGGATCCATCGTTCACTGTGACAAAAGATTTGGACAGTGGGCAGACAATTATCTCAGGAATGGGAGAGTTGCACCTCGAAATAATAGTAGACAGGTTACTCAATGATTTTAAAGTTTCGGCTAACGTTGGCACCCCACAGGTAGCCTATAAAGAAACGGTTGAGGTTGAACACGAGGGAGAAGCTAAGTTTGATCCGCAGACCGGGGCTAAAGGTCAATATGGTCACGTGGTTATCAAGGTTAGGCCAACTGAACGTGGTAGCGGTATAGTTTTCAACAGCCTGGTTGAGAGCGACCTTATCCCGGATGAGTTTTTAGGTGCAATAGAAAAAGGAATTGTTGACAGCCTTGACTCAGGCCCCTTGATAGGGTATCCACTGACAGATATCGAAGTGAGTCTTGTTGGTGGTTCTTATCACGAGGATGAGTCTACTGAAATGGCATTTGGTGTGGCTTCGGCCATGGCAATTAGAAGAACAACCGCTGAGGCTGAGCCTAAACTTCTTGAGCCGGTGATGAACCTTGAAGTGACAACACCAGAAGAGTATCTGGGTGATGTGATAGCGGATCTCAATAGCAAGAGAGGAAAGGTTATCGGGGTTGAGGCTGAAGAGAAAATTCAGATTCTTCGGGCTCATGTTCCTCTAGCTGAGATGTTCGGATATTCAACCTCACTCAGGTCTGCGACTCAGGGAAGGGCGAACTTCACGATGCAATTTTGGGAATATGATGTAGTACCAGCTGCTAAGGCAGCGTTAATTATAAAAAAAATCAGAGGTATATAAGTCCAAACATATTGAGGAATTATTATGGCAAAGGAAAAATTTGAAAGGACGAAGCCGCACGTCAATGTAGGAACAGTCGGGCATATCGATCATGGAAAGACGACGTTGACCGCTGCAATTACTCGTGTGTTGTCACTTAAAGGTCTGGCATCTTTTACTGATTTTAGTGATATCGATAAGGCACCGGAAGAGAAAGAACGTGGAATTACCATTGCGACAGCCCACGTGGAATATGAAACA
>CAMZKN010000129.1 GCA_947311315.1 uncultured Desulfobulbaceae bacterium
TACAACAAAACACAAAAACAACTCACTTCAATAAAAGCTATGTATGGCCTTCCACTGGTTAAAGATTTTCGTAAGATGCTATGCGACGGTTAGAATGGACTTTACCAACACTTTTGGAGAAGTTACAATGAGTTTAGTGAAATTCTTCAATAAACCTGATTTTTTTGCCTTCTCAACATAGTGTAAACCCGCTGGAGTGTAGAGATCACCTTTACGCGTGGCCCTGATTTTACTGAGCAGTTGTCCTGAACCGCCGGTTATGAGGATAACTGCAAACGGAACCTTGCTGCTGTTAAAGAGTTGTGTTATTTCCTGGCCGGGTTTGGTCATGGATGCAGCGAGATACCAGTAGAGATCAGCTGCGTGCGAGAAAACCGGGATACTGATAACTAGAGAAAAAGAGAGTACGAATGGTAATATCTTCATAGTATCATGGCTTGCTTGCGCATAGAATCAGTGATTCTTTTTTTAGAGAAATTCGGCAGGGTTTGCCTTCATGAATATTCATTATATTGATTACATGTTTTGGTGTGTGGAGAATGTATTGTGCACCGTTTTTTGCTGCAAAGAGTATACGGATATAGTGGGCTCGATGGAGCAGTTTGATCACAGTGCCTTCAATAATGTTTTCGTATAATTTTTTTGAGAGAGGTCTGTCTTCCCGGAGGAGCATAATATTTTCCGGACGGATACAGACAAACTGGTTATTTGTGGAGGCCTCAGCATCACTGGTAAATTGCTGTCCATCGTTGGTACGAAGTGTAGTGCTCGTATGTTCCGTCAGAGGCCAAACCTGAAATCCGAGCAGTAGCGCTGTCTCGACATAGTGTGGGCGTTCGAATACTTTTTTTGCTTTTGCATGCTCAAGAACAGTGCCGTTCTGTACAATAAAAATATCCTCGCCGAACACTAGGGCCTCTTCAAGATCATGGGTTACCAGTATTGCAGGTGTCCTGGTGTTATCACACACTTCGAGAACAAGATCCCTGAGTGTAGTACGTATTGCATTGTCAAGAGCACTTAATGGCTCATCAAGCAGGAGTATTTGCGGTTTGATGAGCATTATTCTGGCAAGGGCTACCCTTTGTTGCTGTCCCCCTGATAACTCGGAAGGTCTTGCCTCAAGGTTTTCTGCAATGCCAAGCTGTGATGCCATATCAACAAGCTCTTTTCCCGTACAGGGGATCTTGTGGGCTTTAGGGCCATAGAGAATATTGTCCCGTATGTTGAGGTGGGGAAACAGCGTATATTCCTGGGGCAGATAACCAATTTTTCGTAGATGTACAGGCAGGTTAATGCCACGTTCTGTATCGTAAAGAACGATGTTGCCAAGACATATTTTCCCCCGGTCGGGAGTGTAAAAACCGGTGATCAGTTTGAGCAGGGTTGATTTGCCACTACCTGAAGGGCCAAAGAGAACAGTCCGAAGAGATGGGAGTTCCATTGAAAAGCACATATCCATTTGAGGAAATTGCTTATGTATATCAATGGTGATCATAGTTACAGTTCAGAGGTAATAAAAACATAGAGTTATGGACTCCGTGAGTAGTTACGTTTCTCTGTCTCTTCTTTCATAAATGTTGAGAGTCGTTCATAAAGATCTTTGAATTCCGTCACCGCTTTCTGCCCCGCTTCGGTAAGACGTGCACCTCCGCCACCTTTTCCGCCTTTACTAGTAATAACCAGCGGAGTTGCTGCCTGGTTGTTCATGGAATTGATCAGATCCCAGGCGTGTTTGTAGGACATTTTCATGGCTTTGGCCGCTTTGGAAATAGAGCCAAGGTCTCTAATGTTTTCCAGCAGTATTACACGGCCATAACCGAGAAAAGTGCGACCCTCTTTTTCAACCCAGATTCGGCCATGGCAGCGATAACCGGAAACTGGCGATCTTTTGTTTATTCCTCTAGGTCGTTTTTTCATTGAGCGATATATATTAAAAGATATATCGAATGTTAAAGATTTTTTTGTGCCTTTTACATGTGATTCCTGTAATCTAGTGGTGTTTATTTAATTCTACAGGGAGGACGGTATGGAGATCGGTGCAAAAGGAGAATGTGTTTATAGAGTTCAGCAGGGTGATCTGGCCAGTGAGGTTGGTATCAGTAAAGAAGATGATTTTCCAGAGGTTTTTGCAACATCAAGAATGATAGCCTTGACGGAATTATCGGCGGCAAGACTTATGAAGTCCTTGTTGAAAGATGACGAGCTTTCGGTTGGTGTCGGTGTGGATATGAAGCATTTTGCGCCTACGCCGGTTGATGAACAGGTAACAGCTATATCAGTTTTTACCGGCATGGATGGCAAATTATATTGCTTTGATGTGGAAGTTTTTGACAGAGCCGGTAAAGTCGCCTCGGGCAGGCACACTCGCGCTATCGTAAAGACAGAGCGATTGATGGAAGGCGCAAGGGGCCGGATGGAAAAAGCCTAAGCAGAAAAATGATTGTAAAAAGTGATTTGGGGTGATTTTCCCGATCGCTTTTTTCTTGCAAAAATAAATCTGTTCCGTATCCCCCGAAAACAGTGGGATAATTGGAATATAACACCATATGTTGTAGATTGACCTTGAGTGTGCCATAAATGTAGTGTATATACCTCTTTATATTCACCTGCCGATTGGGTGTGGAAAATGGTGGTTGTGTCAAATTTCCACGCTGAATTGAGCACATTTTTCAGTGAATAAAAAATTCTGATCGACATAAACTAATACTACTTGCCCTGAAAGAGGATTTGCATGACTCCTGATTTAACGAAACAGGTGCTGACAAGCACCGCCGAAACCGTATTGGCCAGACGTTACTATTTAAAAGATTCAGAGGGGAAAACTGACGAAACCTGGGAATCACTGGCTCTGCGTGTAGCTTCGTCGGTTGCGGAGGTAGATAAAGAGACAAAGGGCTATGAAAAGCTGAAAGATGATTTTTTTAAGATGATTTACAGGCTTGACTTTCTACCTAATTCACCATGCCTTATGAATGCGGGAACTGATCTTGGTCAGTTGTCCGCCTGCTTTGTTCTCCCTATTGAAGACTCAATGGATGGTATTTTTACTGCTATTCGCAATGGCGCTCTCGTGCATAAAACCGGTGGAGGCACTGGATATTCTTTTTCACGTCTTCGCTCAAAAAACGCGTCGGTTCGATCTACGCAGGGTGTTGCTTCCGGGCCACTTTCTTTTGCTGCTGTTTTTGATGCTGCAACAGAGACGATCAAGCAGGGTGGTAAAAGACGCGGGGCCAATATGGGTGTTTTGCGGATTGATCATCCAGATATAATGGATTTTATCACTGCAAAGGAAGATCAGACAAAGTTCAATAATTTTAATTTCAGCGTTGGCATTACCGATGTCTTTATGCAGGCGGTGGAAAATGACTGCGACTATGATTTGATAGAACCATCGACGGACACTGTTGTTAAAGCACTCAATGCACGAATGGTTTTCGAGAAAATTGTTGACTTGGCCTGGCACAATGGTGAGCCGGGTGTGCTGTTTATTGACTCCGCCAACAGGGACAATATGACCCCTCAATTGGGTGATTTTGAGGCAACCAATCCCTGCGGAGAGCAATGGCTCCTGCCATACGAAAGCTGCAATCTTGGTTCCATTAATCTTTCCCGTTTTTTTAAGGACGGGGAGGTTGATTATGAACGCTTGCGGCAAATTGTACGTACAGCTACGGTATTTCTTGATAACGTCATCGACTGTAACCGTTTTCCTATTCCGGAAATCAAAGAAATGACCATGAAAACCAGGAAAATCGGCCTGGGGATTATGGGCTTGCATGATCTGCTCATCCAATTGCAGGTACCCTATGGAAGTAAAGAGGGAAGGCGGGTTTCCGGTGAAATAATGACCTTTATACGAGTTGAGTCTGAAAAAAGATCAGTCGAACTTGCACAGGAAAAAGCACCCTTTCCTGCCTATGATTCGAAGATTAATGCTTATCCTGCCAGAAGGAATGCGGCCTTGACCTCAATTCAGCCTACCGGAACCGTTTCAATGATTGCAGATTGTGCTTCAGGTTGTGAGCCTTATTTTTCCATAGTCATGGTCAAGCATGTGATGGATGATGACAGGCTGATAATGGTGAACAGCCTTTTTGAAAAAATTGCCAGGGATGAGGGCTTTTATTCGGATACACTGATGAGTAAGGTTGCCGATACAGGAACGGTTATCGGTCATGGAGAAATCCCTGAAAAGTGGCAGGAAATATTTAGAACCGCTCAGGATATTACACCGGAAGATCATATAAAGATGCAGGGCAAGCTCCAGCAAAGTGGGGTTGACAGTTCTATTTCAAAAACAATTAATCTTCCTAATAGTGCAACCCGGGAAGAAGTGAGTCGATCCTATATTACAGGCTACAACCTTGGATGCAAAGGGCTTACCGTATATAGAGATGGATCGAGGGATCACCAGGTTCTTAATACTCAGGAGGCTTCAAATAAAGAGCAAATGGCTCTTGTCTCGGAATTCGGCCCGGAAAAAAGAATTCTGCCGGATACACTTGACGCCAAGCGCTATCGCGTAAAAGATCAGCACCAAAAATCGGTGTATATTATTGTCTGTTTTGATGAAAATGAAAAACCAATGGAGGTTTTTGCAAAATTTCCATTTGACAACCGGGTTGATTTGAAAGATAAGTCGACCATGTGGACAACCACCTGTCGTCTTGTCTCCCTGGCACTGAGGTTCAATGTGCCCATGGATGAAATTATCAAGCAACTTGACAGATCAAGTGGACATATGCTTGACCTCCCTGCCCAGTTAAGTAAATTGTTCAAATCGTTTCTGGCTGGAACGCAGCGCGGATTTGCTTCTGTCTGTCCCGAGTGTTCCGGAGAACTCAGATTTGAAGAGGGTTGTGAAACGTGTCATAGTTGTGGATACAGTAAATGTTCGTAATTTTTTTAGTCATTAATGTGTAAAATTTAGGGTAAAACAGATGGCAAAAATTGGTAGAAATGATAAATGTCCCTGCAGAAGCGGGAAAAAGTTTAAAAAATGTTGTGGTTTACTTGAGCGTGCTCCACGTCTGGAGACGTCGCAGTCACCTGAACAGAAAATGAAAGTGACGTTGATGGACGGTGTTCGCGAAATTCAAGCCGATGCTGTAGCTAAAAAAGCAGTGTGCCGTGAATTGGGTGTTTTCTTTTTTTACTCCACGTCCGCAGGTGATGGCTGGATGCTTGAAATGACCCAAAGTGATTGTGTCCAGGTCGCTGACAAAGGGGAAATCCTTGAACCACCGATTGATGAGAATAGTGAAACCATAGAGATAAACTATAGTCATATGTATGCTCTTCGTGACAAAAAGTTGGTTCTCACGGCATATGCAGACAAGAGTGAGCGGATTGTTAAAGATGCTCCAACCAGGGAAATTAATGCAGCAATGCGTCGAATAACAAAAAAATACTCAAGCGAGCAGTTGGAGAAGGTTCATGTGACAGAGACTGAGCACGTTAAAAAAACGTAACTGCTCACAGGCCCCCCATCTTCGCACGGTCACATTAGCCGGGTCTAGAGGGGCTATAACGGGCGAATGTGCCTGCACGAATATGGAGCACCTGTGAGCAGTTACAGTTCAGAGGTAATAAAAACATAGAGTTGTGAACTCCGTGAGTAGTTACAAAAAAAACATGAATGCAAAGATGGTAGCTGTATTGAAGATGATGCCCATGTTGTTGATCATGGGCGTCATCTTTTTTCTTTCCGAACAGAGTGGGTATACCCTGTCGCTACATATTTCTCTATTATATGGTACCGATAAAATAGTGCATCTGCTGATGTACCTGGTGTTGGCGGCAACAGTGATTTATGCTTTTAGTGATGGTTTTAAAAAGAAACGCCCTTCCATTACTGTGGGGCTGACTCTGTTTGTTTGCCTGCTTTATGGCATAAGTGATGAATTCCATCAATCGTTTACACCCGGTCGATCTGTCAGTATGTTTGATGTTGTGGCGGATTTCACAGGAGCTCTACTCTGTTGCGCAGCCTGGTTGCGCTATAGAAAATACAGGGCACAATCTGCCAGGGTGACGCATTGCACCCTGACCAATTAGAAGTTACGTAACTTTAGTTACCTGCGACTGCGGAGTATCTTTGCCATATCTTTAGCAAAGTATGTCAGGATAATATCAGCCCCCGCCCGCTTTATAGAGAGCAGAGTTTCTTCCATAACTCTCTCCCCATCAATCCAGCCTTTTTCTGCTGCTGCTTTAATCATGGCATATTCACCGCTGACGTGATAGGCGGCCACTGGCAGATCGAATTCATCCCGAATTCTGGAAATAATATCAAGATATGCAACAGCTGGTTTGACCATTATGATATCAGCACCTTCGTCTATATCGAGAGTAGTTTCCCGCAGGGCCTCTCTGCTGTTTGCCGGATCCATCTGATAACTTCTTCTGTCGCCAAACTGTGGCTCACAATCTGCTGCCTCACGAAATGGGCCATAAAAGGCAGAAGCGTATTTCACGGCATAGGACATGATCGGTATTGAATCAAAATTATTTTCATCGAGAATAGCCCTGATCTCGGACACCCTGCCATCCATCATATCAGATGGAGCCACCATGTCCGCACCGGCCTGTGCATGTGAGAGTGCGGTTTTGGCCAGAATTTCAAGTGTGGCATCATTGTCTACATCGTTGTTTATGATGCAGCCACAGTGGCCGTGGTCGGTATATTCGCAGAGGCAGACATCAGTTATCACCAAAAGTTCAGGGGCTTTGTTTTTAAGCTCTTTGATGGCTGTCTGGATTATGCCGTTTTTGGCGTGTGCACCGGATCCCATACCGTCTTTTTTCTCAGGCAGACCAAAGAGGATGACGGAAGTTATGCCGAGATGCAGACACTCCTTCGCTTCTTTTGCAAGCTGATCGACACTGATACGGTACACTCCCGGCATGGAAACTATTTCTTCGCGTCTGTTTTTCCCTGGGACTACAAAAAGGGGGTAGATCAGTTGATCTGCACAGAGATGTGTCTCGCGGATAAGTGAGCGAAGAGCTGCGTTTTTGCGAAGACGTCTGGGTCTGTAATCTGGAAACATTATTATGACTCCTGTGAATAGTATTATTTATTTAATGATTTCAAACATTTTGAGTTTTTTATGTAGATGACTGCGTTCAAGGCCGACCTGTTCCGCAGTTTTAGAGATATTACTGTCATTCTCATGCAGTTTCTGCTGCAGATATTCTTTTTCGAAGAGTTTTTTCGCGGTTTTATAATCGGCGGTTAAAAAAGGATTGACGAATTTTCCTGACCCGTTTTGGCCGGCGCCCTGTTCGGGGCTGAGAAAGGTGCGGATTTGACCTGCAGTGATAACCTCTTCCTTACACATAATTGCCAGCCGCTCAATGAAGTTACGCAGTTCACGAACGTTGCCAGGCCATTGATGTTCCATAAGTGTTTTGTAGGCATCTTTTGAGAATTCTTTTTTCTTTAAACCTTTTTCAATAAGTGCCTGCATCAGTGAATCAACCAGAAGGGGTATGTCTTCCAGTCGTTCATTAAGGGGAGGAACGACAATGGGCACAACATTGAGTCGCCAGAAAAGATCTGCCCGGAAATTACCGGCCTCTATTTCGGCTTCGAGATTTTTGTTGGTGGCTGCAAGGACCCGGACATTGACATTGATTGTTTTATTGCCACCGACGCGTTCAAACTTTTGTTCTTGGAGGATGCGGAGAATTTTTGCCTGTGTATTGAGGCTCATGTCACCAATTTCGTCGAGGAAAAGAATACCGCCATCCGCTTGATCAAATTTCCCACGCTTACTGGTGTGTGCACCGGTAAAAGATCCTTTTTCATGGCCAAAGAGTTCGGATTCGATCAGTTCTTCAGGGATGGCAGCACAGTTGACCTCAATCATCGGTTGGTTGCTTGAAAGCGATGCCTTGTGGACTGATTGTGCCACAAGTTCTTTTCCCGTACCGTGTTCACCGCGAATAAGTACCCAGGCATCGGTTGGTGCAACCATCTCAATTTGGCTTTTCAGGGCATTGATTGCGGCAGATTTTCCGGTAAGTATAGATTTTCGCGCAGATCCCTGTCGCAGAAGAAGGTTCTCCTGCTCAAGTTTTGCAAAGCGGATACCGTTGGTGATGGCTAAAATTATCTTGTCGTAGGAAAGTGGTTTCTCTATAAAATCGAATGCGCCTTTGCGGGTGGCCTGCACTGCAGTTTCAATGGTTCCGTGACCGGAGATCATTATGATGGGAATTTTGAACTGTTCGTGGATGATTTCAAGGGCCGTTAAACCGTCCATATTATCACCGAGCCAAATATCAAGGAGGACAAGGTCGATATTGGAGGTTTCAAGGATTTCTATACCCTTTTCCGCCGATGACGCACCGATGGAAGAAAAACCTTCATCTTCCAGGATTCCTGCAAGGGATTCCTGGATGGAGATTTCATCATCAATTATTAAGATTCTTTTGTTCATAAGTAACTACTCACGGAGTTCATAACTCTTTGTTTTTATTACCTCTGAACTGTAACTGCTCACAGGTGCTCCATATTCGTGCAGGCACATTTGCCCGTTATAGCCCCTCTATACAGGCAAATGCGA
>CAMZKN010000130.1 GCA_947311315.1 uncultured Desulfobulbaceae bacterium
AGATGACTATTGTTTGAATGCAAATCAATTCCAGCGTATAATGTAGACATAAGGCACCTCCTTTGTAATGGTTTCTCCTACCTCAATTATACAACCATTTTGGTTAGGCCTGAAGTTTCATTTTGAACTTCGGCTGAGGTGCCTTTTATATGATTATCAAGTCTCATTTTAGCACTAGCCATACGATTTAAACTGACACCATCTTCTGCGACCTGAATAGCCAATGTCTTTGAATTTCCGGCGGAACTCTTACCATAAATTTACCGCTATAGTTTTTGTTGGCTAAAGGTTGTGGTACTTTCTCATCTGTTTGCTCCATATCAAGTACAACTTCTGCATCAACCTTTCTAATACCGCTCAATGCAGCTTCAGGGGTTTCGCTTAGCCAGCTGAGGCTTGGGGATTCGATACACAACCCAACATATTCGTTGTCGTCTTCAGACCAGGTAACACGATATGTATAATGATCATTATTTAGTGCCATATTTAACCTCCACTCTTTCAATAACATGCGGCACTTGCCTGACTTGATAAGCTTTGGCCTTTCCTTTATTATTTTGAAGTTACACGAGAACCACCTTGCCACGGAGTTTTATAAATTCTATGGCTGCTACCGGATTGCCATGATTTACCAAAATAATGATCACATATTTTACACAAATCAGAGAATTGCATTCTCACTTTAGCAACCCATCACCATTTACAACACAATATGTTATATTTTCAATCCGTTTTTCCAACCTTTTGTCCTGAGACTGCTCCCATACCAGAGACAGCAATAGACTCAGGCATCCCCTTAATATAAAGATCCTGTTTAGCGTAAGGGATTTCAATACCCAGTCGTTCGAACTCTTTATAGATTGCGCTGTTAAGGGAGTCTGTTGTTCGGCCACTCAACTCAGGCTTTGCAACCCAGCAGCGCAATTCAAAATCAAGACTCGATGCGCCAAAAAACCGAAATCGGATACTGGGTTGCGGACTGGAACAGACCAGAGATTCCTGTTTGGCGATATCAAACATTATCTTTCTTACCAGATCAATATCAGTACCGTAGGCAACACCGACTTTTAATCGTATACGCATCTTTTTATGAGGCCCGCCGGACTGGTTGATGATGGTGCTGTTACCGATAATCGAGTTGGGAATGGTGATTTCCACATCATCCCTGGTAAGTATACGGGTGGAGCGCAGACCGATATTAGTTACCCTGCCCCGTTCCCGCCGATCTATTACTATATAGTCCCCAACCTTGTATGGTGCATCGGCGAGAATAAATACGCCGGAAAACAGATTGGAGAGCGTATCCTTTGCCGCAAAACCGACGGCAATACCAACAATACCCGCAGAGGCAAGCCAGGCGGTCATATCAATTTTCCAGATCACAAAAATTGCGTAGATACCAACGGAGAAGATTAGAACCTTTGCCGCATTATCAAAAAGCGTTAATGTACGCAGCTGGATAAAGGCAAATTTATCTGTCAAACCTGCAAGACGGGTGAGAAGAAGTGAAGCAAATCGGGTAGCAAAAATAATCCATACAACCACACCGAGGCTCTGTATGGATTTGCTGGAAATTTCCTGTACAGAATCCGCAAGTGGCATAAGCGACAGACCATAGGAAAAACCGGTAACCAGCAAGGTATAGTAGATGGGAGGACGCAGAAGAAGAGCAATCCTGTCATCGAGTTCCATTTTAGTCTTTGTTGTCACCCTTCGGATCAATTTAAAGAGGAGCCATGTTGTTAGAGAGGCGATGGTAAATGTTACCAGGATAACTGAACAACCCTGCAACCAACCATTGCCTGCAAACAATTGCATCACCGGCTGCAAAGAGGCAATAATGGTTTGATTCATAGTTTTCTCCATTGGTAACTGCTCACAGCCCCCCATCTTCGCACGGTCACATTTGTCGGCATAGGTGGGCTATAACGGGCAAATGTGCCTGCACGAATATGGGCACCTGTGAGCAGTTACAGTTCAGAAGTAATAAAAACATAGAGTTATGAACTCCGTGAGTAATTACCTCCATTGTTTCATTATTAGAAAGTCAAAAAGGTTCGAATGCATATGATGCATCCGAACCTTTTTTGTAGTAATGAAAAATAGAGAATTTTTAATCAGAAAGCAACTTAAAAGAAAGCTTTACTCTTGCCCGGTAGACTACAGCCTGATCACCATCAATTTTCATATCAAGAGTAACAACCTCGGCAATACGAAGATCACGTATGCTCATACCGGCTGATTTTACGGCGTTTTGTGTTGCCTCCTCCCAGGATTTTGAACTCGATCCGACCATTTCGATAATTTTGTATACACTCTTAGACATGGTAATTCTCCTTTATTGAAGTTGAGGCCACCATTAATGGTGCTTTTCCCGTTTATCGGGGGTTTGGAGCATTTGCTTTCTCTTCTCAAGCAGAGACCTGCAGCTCCTCCACAGGCTTACCATTTTGCCGGGCCAGAGGGAAACTGAGCACAAAAGTCGTCCCCACCTCCGGCGTTGAATCAACATCAATATATCCCTGGTGAGCTTCGACAACCTCTTTTACAAGAGCAAGTCCAAGCCCGGAACCTGTAATATGACGGGTAGCTTTTCCTTTTACCCTATAAAAACGATCAAAAATATTGGGAAGGTCTTCTTTGCCAATTCCTATACCGGAATCCTTTACTGAAAAGTTCACAAACCCACCAGACAAAGAGGTTGTCAGTGTAACATGCCCTCCATCCGGAGTATATTTCACGCTATTGGAAACGATATTCATAATGGCCGTACGCATATGATCATAATCGACATTAAACCACCATTCTTCGCCACAGGGCTCATAACTGAGCGTTATTTCCTTGCCCTCCGCCTGTGGCGTGGTGATTTCGATCACATCTTTGATAATATCTTCGCCCCGTACCGCTTCGAGATTAAACACCACCGTGCCACTTTCCAGCTTTGATAGATTGAGCAAATTGTCAATAAGACGCAGCAGATCCTTTGTTCGTGCTGTCATACGTGTATGCAGGGCGTTGCATGAGTTTTCTGACTCATATTCACACCCAACCTGCACTGCATAAATCATCTGTTCAACCGAGGCCAGAGGAGATTTCAGTTCATGGGCAACCATGGCGACAAAATCCGATTTCATCCGATCAATCTCTTTGTGGGCACTGATATCTTCAAATGTTGTTACCGAGCCAATCACTTCACCCTGTTCCGTTGTTACAGGGGAGCAATATGCCCGCAGAAATTTTCTGGAAATGGTTCCTGGAGCAAACTCACGGGTCACCCCAACAGATTTTGCGATTGTTTCCGCCACCATTGCAACTGCGGTACGATCCCGAATGGAATCGGCCAGTGGTTTACCAAGTACCGGGTCAGTCTGAATCTCAAGTAGCTTTATCGCTGCCGGGTTATGCAGTACAACAACACTGTCAACATCCGTAATAAGAACAGCCTCAGCCATACAGCCAAATACGGTTTTCAAACGACTCTGGGACTTATCGATGGCCTCAAGCCCACGATTCTTCTCTTCCCGGAGTTGCTTCGTTTCCGCCTGCATAGTCAATTTGTCAACAGCCCGATTCACCACCACGCGAATATAATCGGGAGTAAAAGGCTTGCCAACGAAATCGAAAGCACCCTGTTTCATAGCAGTCACAGCCTTGCTGACAGTGGCAAAACCTGTGATAACTACAACCTGAACATGGGGTCGATTTTCCTGAATCCAACCTAATACCGCAAAACCATCAAGCCCCGGCATCATAAGATCAGTCAGGACTATGTCAAACTCCCGCTCTTTTAAAAGGGCCAGCCCCAGATCCCCGTCTTCAGCCTTGGTGACATCATATCCCTGCTTGGACAGAGCGCGCTCCACTCCCTCCCGGATTACTTTTTCGTCATCAATTACAAGTATGCGCACTTTATCCATAGCCATTTCCCCGGGTGGCAGAAAACTCCTTTTTCCAGACCGAAACTTGGCCGAAAAAAGAAGTTCAGTTATTTCAACCAATTTTTGATAAGTTCGAGCAATTCTTTTGGCTCAACCGGCTTTGGCATATAATCTTCCGCCTCGCTCTCAAGCATATCGCGATGGGTATAGGTACTGGTCGTTACCCTGTCAGCCACAGCGGTAAGCAATATGACAGGAATCTGTGCCGTACCGTAGCCTCATCACCTTTAAGTTTAGCGCAGCATTCATGCCCATTCATAACCGGCATCATTACATCAAGGACGATAAGATCAGGTTTTTCTTCGGCAACAGCCTCAAGACCTTCTTTGCCGTCATAGGCAACCCGCACATCATAGCCACCACTCTCCACGATCACTTTTACAGCTTCGACAAAATCAGGGTCGTCATCGACCAGCAGAACTTTTTTCTTTTCGGACATTTCTTGCCTCCGTTATTATTTCTTAAAATCCGCTTCCCTCTTCACAGCAACTTTTTTATTCCACCACAGGGCGGGGCAACAGCCCTGCGCCACCTATGATTTCCTCCAATTTTTCCTCCCATTCAATCGCCATAACATGAATCCCGGAGACTCCTTCGATCTCTTTTAGCTCCTGAATCTGTTCAATAGCCATTTCAATACCCTTTGCCGCCTGCTTTTCTTTTGGTTCATCAGCAATGCGCTTGACCACTTCATCGGGAATATCCATCCCCGCCACCATTCGACGCATGAATTTTGCCATGCCGGCGGATTTAAGTGGTGTCACGCCAGCCAGGATTTTGATTTTCTCAGGCAAGCCCTCCTTCAGGGCAAGTTCCATATATTCCTTAAATTTTGTCATATTATAGATGCACTGGGTCTGGACAAAATCTGCCCCGGCTTCCATTTTCAGTTTCAGACGAGGAACCCTTATCTCAAAGGGATCGGCAAAAGGATTAACGGCACAACCTATAAAAAATTTGGGAGCACCATCAAGTTTATCGCCGGACGGAAAAACACCCTCATCCCTCATCATCTTCGTCATATGAATGAGCTGCATTGAGTCAATATCAAAGACATTTTTAGCCTGGGGATCATCACCAAATTTCTGGTGATCACCGGACAGACAAAGCAGATTCCGTACCCCCATGGCAGCAGCTCCAAGCAGATCAGACTGCAAAGCGATCCGGTTACGATCCCGGACAACCATCTGGATAAGGGGTTCAATACCCTCCTCTTTGATCAACATACACCCGGCAAGCGAACTCATACGCACAACCGCCGTCTGATTATCAGTGACATTACAGGCATCCACATGTCCTTTAACAAAGGCCGCTTTTTTGCGAACGATATCGGGATTCGCTCCCCTGGGAGGACCACATTCAGCAGTAACTGAAAGGTGCCCTGCCGCCAGTACCTTTTCCAGATTGCTTCCTGATTTCATATCATGTCCTCCCTGATAATACGACGTGGCCCACCATCTCTGGCAGAGTTCCAGCCTTTATACGGCTTGAGTTTGCCATAATTTTCCATCTGATCAAGGGCCACAAGGCGATCAATAATAAGCTGCCAGCCACATTTAATCTCCTTGTCCACCTCGCAAATCCCGCGCACGGAGCCACCACAGGGCCCATGAAACAGTGATTTGGCGCAACGGGTAACAGGGCAGATACCACCGGTTAAATGGAGAACACAATCCCCGCAACCCTGGCATCTCTCAGTCCATTCACCCTGCCTTTCGGTAACCCCCAGAAAACCTGTGTTTATCCCCGGCAAAAGAGGCGTTGTGGTAATTTTTTCGGCCAGAAACTGAATACCCGCTCCACAGGCAATGGACAGTACAGCCTGGTAATCTTCCACGTAGGGCCGCATCTGCTCCACATATTCGGGGTCGCACTGGCGCTCGAGACTCACTTCACGAATCTCAATTTTTTTACCGCTCGCCTCCCGCGCAAGTCGCAGGGTGGAGGCCAACACCTGTACTTCTTTTTCCCCACCGACACGACAGACAGTGACACAACCATGACAACCGGCCAGAATAATGTTGTCGTACGGTTCGAGCATTTCCAGAACCTCGTCGATGGGTTTTGGTGTACCTGTAATCATGTTGTCTCCTCCTCTTTTGCTGCTTGAACTCCCCCTCCGCGTGCCAGATTAATGGGGCTTGGCCCCAGTTCAACTATCTGATCGACAAATTCATTGGCGTAGGCGGCAAACTTTGACCCTTCACCGGCACTTAAATTGTACATTCGTATACGGTTCGGGCCGATTTTTATCTGTTCAAGGATGGCGTACACCCGCTTAACCCGCGCCCGCGCCCGAATATTACCGGAGATATAATGACAATCCCCCTCCAGACAACCGACCACCATCACGCCATCTGCACCGTTTTCAAAAGCTTTCAGCAGCAGTGCCTCATCTATCCGACCGGTACAGGGCAGCATAATGATGCTGATTGCCGGGGGATACGCCCTTCTCTCGGAACCTGCCAGGTCCGCAGCAGAGTAGGCTCAGTGGCGGCAGGCAAAAACTATGACACTGGGTGAAAAATCGTTCATTATTGTACTCCTTGTTCGTAATTGCCTTCATTCCACATCAGGACGCAGTATACGATTCAATTTTCGCTCTGATATTTCTATCTTCAAAACGGCCAATGGATATTGTTTTGGCCGGACATTCCGCAACACAGATTCCACAACCCTGACACAGGGCCGGGTTGATTTCCGCAGTATGCTGATCGTTGATAAACGGCACACCATACGGGCAGGCACGCACGCAGGTCAGACACACCGCGCAGTTGGTCGGATCGACCACCGAGACAATCCCCGACATCTTCAAACGTTCCTGGGAGAGCAGGGTTGTTACCCTGGCAACCGCTGCCTGGGCCTGGGCTATGGTTTCACTGCTGTTTTTAGGGCCATGGGCCGTCCCGGCCATAAAGAGCCCTTCACTCGGCAGATCAACGGGCCGCAACTTGGCATGGGCTTCGATAAAGAAACCGCCATCGTTTCTTGGCACCCGCAGCATGGAGGCCAGCTCCTCGGTATCCCGTGGCACCATACCTGTAGAGAGGACAAGAAGATCCGGTTTTAACCGTACAGGCAGACGCACAGAGGGGTCGGTTATATTGATTTCAATACCGCTCTCTTCTGTTTTGATCTCCGGTGGATTCTCCTCCGGATCAAAGCGGATAAAATTCACACCTGCCCGCCGTGCCTCTCTGTAATCCTCTTCACCAAGGCCATAACAGCGCATATCACGGTAGAGGATATCCACACGGACCCCGGGATAAAGCTCTTTTAGTCGCAACCCGTTTTTCACCGCATGATTACAGCAGACCCTGGAACAATAGGCTAAATGATCCTCATCACGGGAACCTGCACACTGGAGCATAACCACCTGGAGATTTTCCCAGTCCTTATCTTCGCTGCTTTCAAGAGCCGCACCAAAATCGGTCTGGCTCATCACCGTATCGTATTCGCCAAGACCGTATATCTCGGGGCGATATTCTTCAGCCCCGGTGGCAATCAGGATTGCGCCGTGTTTGACCGTCCGGGTTGCTCCTGTGGGCATTGCTATTTCAGATTCAAAAGAGCCGACAAAACCGGATTGATCCACCACCTCACTGCTGGTAAAGACCCTGATTTTCTCATCCTGTTCAATGGTCTCCTTGACGCTCTCAAGAAAACTGCCAAACTCTTTGCCATCGCCATTACGTTGCAGGTTAAGGAGTTGGCCACCCAACTGCGCTTCCTTTTCAACCAGATAGACACCAAAACCCTGTTTTGCGGCCTCCACTGCCGCAGTCATACCGGCAACACCACCGCCAACAATCAGCAGACGTGAATCGACATCAAATTCGAGCTCGTCAAGAGCTTCACCCGCCGTGGCATTGGCCACCGCCATACGGGTGAGCCGCTTTGATTTTTCGGTGGCAAGTTCCGGCTCATTGGGGTGTACCCAACTGCACTGATCCCTGATATTCGCCATATCAAAGAAATACTTATTTAATCCCGCCTGCTGCAGGGTCGATTGAAAGAGAGGTTCGTGGGTGGTAGGCGAACAGGCGGAGGTAACCACCCTGTTGAGTCGATGCTCTTTAATGATATCACGCATCCGCTCCTGGGAATCCTGGGAACAGGTGTAGAGCGGATGTTCTGCATAGACTACACCGGGCAGGGTTTTGGCATATTCCGTCACCGCCGCCACATCGACCACCGAGGCAATATTGGTACCACAGTGGCAGATAAAAACACCAATGCGCAACTCATCGTCCGGTGCAGGAATCCTCTCCGGCGGCAGGGTCTCCAGGGTAATTAAACTGTTTCTCGCTTCAGCGAGCGCTGCAGAGGCCGCTTCGGCTGCAGCAGAGGCTTCAACAACCGTCTCCGGGATATCCTTTGGCCCGTTAACAGCGCCACTGACAAAAATTCCGGGCCGGGAAGTTGCAAGCGGTGTATAGCCATCGGTTACCGCAAAACCGTAGCGATCCAGCTCAATATCGAGTTTTCCCGCCAGTTGTTTCACCTGTTGCGGCACCTGGATACCAACAGAAAGCACAACCATCTCAAAAATTTCTGTCTGCCGGTTACCGGAGCCATCCACATAGCGCAACTCAAGATCGCCGGTGACAGGGTCTTCAAAGATTCTGCTGACCATTGCCCGCACATAGCGGACATTGTTTTCCTTTGCCCGTGTCACATAGCCATCAAAATTTTTACCAAAGGAGCGCATATCGATATAGAAAATGGTCGGCTCTATGGAAGAATCATGCTCCCTTGCGATAAAGGCCTCTTTGGTCGCATACATACAGCAGACCGATGAACAGTAGTCCCGATCACAGGAGTGATCCCTTGAGCCCACGCACTGAATCCAGGCAATTTTCTTTGGATGTTTATTATCACCAGGTCTAGAAACGGTGCCGGAAGTGGGCCCGGATGCGGAAAGGAGTCGTTCAAATTCAAGGCTGGTTACCACGTTTTTATATAAACCATAGCCAAATTCTCCACGCATTCTCGCATCAAAAACCTCGATGCCCGGAGAAAAAATGACAGAGCCGATATCGATCTCTGTTTCAACCTCTTTGGGTGCATAATCAATGGCACCAACACCACAGATTGAGGCACAGGTACCGCATGCACCGCTGTTGAGCTGCACACAGCTGGTCTCATCAATAACCGGCACCCGTGGAACAGCCTGGGGATAGAAAATATTAACCGGCTTTCGTTTATTCAGTCCCTCGTTAAAGGCGTTGAGCAACGGACGCGGTTCTCTATTGGTTACATCATCAATATTTAAAAAATCAACCGGACAATTAGACACGCAGGCTCCGCAAACCTGGCAGATATCAACACCCGCCTCAATCCCCTCTTCCACCATTTTCAGTGCGCCGATCTGCATAACCTTCTGACAGGTGATCACGCAAAGTCCACAACGAATACAATTTTTTCCTCCGTCCTGATCCCTTGCAAATTCCTTGACCAGTAACTCGGATCGGGCGTGTACAGCCGCCCCCACACTTTTTCCAAAATCCGGGGCATCCGTTACCGTTATCGCCTGATATTTTTCAGGGCAGGCTATAAAGCAGGCTCCACAACCGGTGCATTTATCCTGATCTATTACAGCGATACTCTTTTTCTGCCAGTCAATTGCCCCCTGCAGACAGGCCCTATAGCAACTACCACATTTTGAGCATGTTTCTTCATCTACCGTAAATGTCCACTTGTGTAGTGAAGTCGGTTGAACTGAACCATCTCCTTTGACGATCCTCTTCTCTTTTGCCCGTAATTTTTTCTTTTTCTCTCCTTCTGCGGGTAACTCAGGAAAATAGGAAACTTCCGTCACCGGACAGACCAGTTCGCAAAGACCACAACCGGTACAGAGGTTCACATCGACATAACGGGGATGACTGTAGATATTTGCCTGAAAACTTCCGGCATCTCCACTGAGATCCTGAACTTCGCTATGGGTAAAAAGCTCTATATTATTGTGGCGACCAACCTCAACCAGTTTCGGTGAAACTATGCACATGGAGCAGTCGTTTGTAGGAAAAGTTTTATCCAGCTGGGCCATCTTGCCACCAATGGCCGGAGAACTTTCCACCAGGTAAACCTTTATCCCGGCATTGGCAAGATCAAGAGAGGATTGCATACCGCTGATACCACCCCCGATTACCATCACCGCTCCGGTGGGATTTTCTACTGTGGTTGAACTATTTTCGAGGTTCCCTGTCATGCTGAATCCTCCTTTACAGAAGTCGCACCAGTCATAATATCAGTAAGAACAGCCGGAGAGACCAGATGCGTCTTTTGTTGTTTCACCGGATAGTTGCCGTTCAAAGCCGCTGCAATCAATTCGGTTGCATAAAAAACAGGTAGTGGCTCACCCTCTGTTCCCTGCCGACTCTCCACATTGGCCTGACACATGGGGCAGTCGGTCACAAGTGCCGCAGCCCCTGCACGTCTGGCAGCGGTGACAATATCCCCAACCAGCTTTTCAGCGATATCCGGCCTCGCCATGGTAAGGCTGCCGGAGCAACACTCTGTCCGATGTGACCATGAGACTGGATTTGCGCCAATGATAGAAACAATCCGCTCAAGGTTTTCCGGCACTTCCCAGTTGACTGCATCGGTCACAGGGTGATTTAACCCTAACCCAGTTCTTATACAACTTTAAAAGGTTACATTTACAATTGGACATATTGCTCAAAATAAGATACAGTTAATTGACCTATAAATCTTCTTGTGAGATA
>CAMZKN010000131.1 GCA_947311315.1 uncultured Desulfobulbaceae bacterium
TACAACAAAACACAAAAACAACTCACTTCAATAAAAGCTATGTATGGCCTTCCACTGGTTAAAGATTTTCGTAAGATGCTATGCGACGGTTAGAATGGACTTTACCAACACTTTTGGAGAAGTTACGGTTTATCGTCTTATTTTTCACCAGCCCAGAATGGTGACATCTGTCTGAGCGATTCTATTATTGCCGGCATTTTGTCCAATATAAAATCGACCTCATCTTCTGTGTTATAAATACTTAAAGAAAATCGAATGGAGCCATGTGCGGCTGTAAACGGAACACCCATTGCTCTTAAAACATGAGAGGGTTCAAGTGAACCGGACGTACAGGCCGACCCGGAAGATGCACAGATATTATAGCGATTCATATGAAGAAGTATCGCCTCACCTTCCACATACTCAAAACTGACATTTGTTGTGTTAGGGAGTCTCTGCTCTTTATTGCCATTAAGAATTGCTTTTGGAATTGTTGTAAGCAGGCCATTTTCCAGCTTGTCTCGAAGCATTTTAACCCTGCTGTTTTCCTCTTCCATTTTTTCAGAGGCCAGGTCGCATGCCCTACCAAGACCAACAATCGAAGCAACATTCTCGGTCCCCCCCCTGCGACCACTTTCCTGGTGACCACCCGTGAGAAACGGGATAAAAAGGGTTCCCCGTTTCACATATAAAACACCAACACCTTTTGGCGCATGCAGTTTGTGACCCGACATGGAAAGAAAATCAATATCAAGTTCTTTCAAATTAATGGGAAGTTTACCTACAGCCTGAACAGCATCAGTATGAAAAAGGATACCCCTTTCCTTTGCCATTTTTGCCATTTTTTCCACTGGATAAATCACTCCAGTCTCATTATTTGCCCACATTACCGAGACAATGGCTGTCTCGTCTGATAAAGCTGCTTCATATTCAGCCAGATCCAGCAGTCCTTCAGAATCAACTTTGAGACGGGTTACCCTGTATTTATGCCCGCAAACGGCCTGAAGGTTCTCTGCCAGACTTTTCACCGCAGGATGCTCTACCCTGGTGGTTATTATATGTCGTTTTTCAGGAAATGTCCTCAGCGCCGAGAGAATTGCTGTAGAGTCACTTTCAGTACCACAACTCGTAAAGGTGATTTCTTCGGGATCCGCACCTAAAAGTGTTGCTACCTGCTGTCTTGCCTGCTTTACCGCAGCTCCAACCTGGCCACCAAAGGTGTGCATACTGGAAGGGTTACCGTAATAGTCCTCAATATATGGCATCATTGCCTCCACAACTTCAGGGGCGACCATTGTTGTGGCATTATTATCCATATAGACGACATCATTATTTGAGGTGGCCATTAATTTTCCTCCTCTACAATTAAACTATCAAGAACAAGTTCGCGTAGTTTTCTTTCCACATAGTCTTTGATAGTTGTCTGAGATTTATGACAACTTTTACAGGTTCCCTGCATGGAAACGGTAACAAAATCTCCGTCAACGTCGACTAGCTCAATATCCCCGCCATCCTTTTTAAGACCTGGCCGAATTTCACGTTCAAGAACTTCTTCAATTTTCTTAATTTTCTGCAAGACTGTCATTCTTTTGGGTTTTATCTGGGGAAGGGTTATTTCTGAAACGCTTTGTACGGTAGTCTGAAGAATTTCTCTTAACTTATCCTCACATTTACCACACCCACCCCCCGCTTTGGTAAAATTGGTAATTTCTTCCACAGAGCGAAGATTCGATTCTTTTATTGCTCGTATAACATCTATATCTGTTACCCCAAAACACTCGCAAACTACCTCGCCCTCAGCCATGGGAAGAATCATGCCACGATAATCTGCGATTGCTGCCTCTAAAGCTTCACGTCCCATAACAGAACAATGCATTTTTTCTTTTGGCAGACCACCAAGTGCGTCAGCAATATCTTCATTAGTCACCTTTGCAGCCTCATCAACACTCATCCCAATTACCATTTCTGTTAAAACAGATGAGGAGGCAATTGCACTCGCACAGCCAAATGTTTTGAATTTTGCTTCAGTTATAATGTCCTTTTCATCTATTTTAAGTGTCAATTTCAAGGCATCTCCACAGGAAAGTGAACCAACATCACCGGTTCCGCTCGCCTGTTCAATCTCACCTACATTTTGAGGATTAAGAAAATGCTGTTGAACTTTGTCTGTATATTCCCACATAGTAAACTCCTGAAAAATTAAGGGTAAGTTCCTTTCACTAGCTGACAATAATACCGGAACAGTAAATTGCAACGGGCAGTAATATCATACCTGCAATTTTCCCTTATTCAGATTATGCCTCCATTATACATCAAGACCAATTTCAATAAGCATAGCCTTTGCAGCAACAACAAGGTCTTGAGTTCCTTCCGGGGTTCTCGATTCAACATAAAATCGAACCTTTGGTTCGGTACCAGAGGGACGTATCATCAGCCAGGAGCCATCTTCAAAAACCATTTTGCGGCCATCGATGGTAATCAATTCTTTAATGGTTCTGATCTCTTTACCAATCTTTACCTGCGCCCCGACAACGTATTTCGATAATTTTTCAAGCACATGAAGTAATGGATCACCTTGGATCTGCACTTTAATTCCATCCCGTTCAGGGTAAAACTCACCAAATTCTTTTTCGATTTTCTGTAAATAATCACCCAAATTCATTCCAGTTGAAAGCACCATTTCCAGTGCTGTCAAAAGACCAATATACGCATCTTTTTCCGGTGTATGACCAATTACTGTAATACCATCAGATTCTTCAAAACAGACAAGCGCCTTACCCATTACCGGTTTGAAATTTTTAAACCCAACAGCGGGTTCGAACAGCTCTTCTCCAAAAGCACTGCTGAGGCTATTGGCAAGATTTGACGTTGCAACGGTCTTAGCGACCATTCCATTTTTTCCCTTGTATTCATGAAGGAAATGGTACGCCATGGCACCAAACTGATTCATGCTGATTTCAATATTGCCATCAGTAAATCGTATTCTGTCTCCATCCGGGTCAATAATTGCGCCGATAGAAAACTTTTCTTTTCTTTCTTTTATTGTCTTGCCAACTCCCAGCATATTCTCAGAAGATGGCTCCGGTGAAACGCCACCAAAGGTCACATCACTGTCACCACGCAAAACAGTCAGGTTTGCTTTTGCATCAGGATCGAACAATTTCCGGATATGCAGTCGACTGGCACCATGCACACAGTCGATCACAATCACAATATCATCACGTTTGCCAAATTCAGCAACGGAAGTATCCAAGTTTAACCCATGCATAGTACGATTATTATGCACAAGATTTCGCCAGGTGGAAAGTGAATCAAATCGTTTTACCTTGCTGTGATCAAATATATCCTCTGAAATGAGTTCATTAAAACTCTCCTTAAACCCTGCAGCAATCAGTGCTCTTGCGTTGGTCGTTATTTGCGTGGTAATAGCCGTTTCTGCAGGGCCACCGTCAGCCGCATTAAATTTATAGCCACCATATTCAAGAGGATTATGGGAAGGGGTAAGGTTGATGGAAAAAGCGGCTTTATTTTTTATAACGGCAGCAGAAAGTACACCTGTTGTTGATTCACCAGCATAGTGCACCACAAAGCCGGCATCCAACAAAACAGCAGCGACATGGGAGGCAAGCAAAGATCCCCCGAATCTGTTATCAAAGCCAAGCACACAACCTTTAGTCTTTGCAGAAGAAAAGCTTTCTACGCCAAGTAATGCTGCCAGTTCCTTTTTTTCGTCAACCTTTTCATATATCTGCACGATAGCCGTAGTAACGGCAGCAACCGATCGTGCATAGATATCTTTTCCAAGCTGACCACGCCAGCCTGATGTTCCAAAGGTTATCTCCTGCAGAGGTAAGTTGCAATTTGTCACTATTTCATCACGAACAAAATCATAGGCTTTATTTAATGCTTGTTGACAATCACCCATCCCCTTTTCACGTTCTTTGATTATTTCTTTAATAAGTGTAAAATAGTCACTTTCAGCATGATTTCCTGTAATTACATACTGGTTAAAGAGTTTTTCCAACTGTTCAGGGACGGTCATTGATTCCTCCATTTAATTGTTGCAATCTATCTTTTTAGCCTTATCAATCAGCATGATAGGTATATCATCCTTAATCTCATAAAGCAGACAGCACTTACCACATACCAGTCCGTTTTCACCCTGTAATTTTACAGGGCCTTTGCATTGAGGACAGGCCAATATGTCCAACAGCTCTTTATTAATCATCATTTCCTCTCATGTTGTTGCCTGGTGTTACAGAATAGTTTATAACATTCTTCTGAACAACGGCAGCTTTAACGTTCATATTCTATTGTATAGGTCTTCCAGCTCTGATATTTACCTGAAATTGATCCTGTTTGCATAACAATATTATATGTTCTCTTTCTAATTTTACTGGATTAGGGTGTCATAGCATGAAAAACACAATAGGCTTTATAGGTGGTGGACAAATGGGTGAAGCACTCATTCGTGGAATTATTGCCTCAGGTCTTTATAAAAATGAAGATATCTTTGTCGCTGAACCAAACGATTCCCAACGGGAACACCTGGAAAAGGTTTATTCCGTTCAAGTCTTTCATAACAACCTAACCATTTTTGAAAAATGTACTGTAGTGATTCTTGCTGTTAAACCCCAGACCATGAAATCACTGCTGGAAGACTGTAAAAACCGGGTTCATTCCCACCATATACTTGTTTCTATTGCAGCCGGCTTACCCATTTCTTTTTATATGGATACCCTTGAAAAAAGCGAAGTTAAAATTATTAGGGTAATGCCAAATACTCCAGCTCTTGTTCTTGAAGGTGCATCCGCACTCAGTAGGAACGAGAATGTTGGTGATGAGGAACTCTCTGTCGCAGAAGAGATTTTCAAAGCTGTTGGTGAAGTTGTTGTTTTAGACGAAGTGCATCTTGATGCCGTTACCGGCCTCAGTGGCTCGGGCCCTGCGTACGTTTTTTCCTTTATTGAAGCCCTGGTGGATGCCGGAGTAAAATCTGGTCTTACCCGCGCAGTTTCTGAAAAACTTGCTTTGCAAACTGTATCTGGATCAGTAAAGCTTTTAAAAGAAAGCGGTGAACATCCAGCAGCATTGAGGGGCAAGGTTACATCACCTGGTGGAACCGCTATAACGGCAATTCATGTATTGGAAAAAGTTGGCTTCCACGGCATTATCATGGATATTGTTGAATCGGCGGTTAATCGATCAAAAGAACTAGGCAAAGCCTAATGACGTACAATTCTACCCCTTTTCGAACCACATGCAGACTCGATGTCCGCCAGGCAGGTATAATCACCAAAAAAGATGATGATCGTTCCTATGAATACGGCGCAACGTTAACTCGCTGGATGAAAAAAAAAGGGATTTCTGTTTTTGTAAACGACATTGTGCCCGATCTTGACATGTTGATAGTTCTCGGTGGAGACGGCACATTGTTGCATATTGCCGAAAAAGCTGCACGGTACTCCATCCCTGTACTTGGGATCAACCTTGGTCATCTGGGTTTTTTGACAGAGCTGACTGAAAGCGAGACATTTCATGCTATTGAAAGAATAATAGACCATGAAGTTACCATTGAGAACCGGCTGATGTTAAAAGCACGTCTGCTCTCCGAAGATCGGGTAACGTCCTACCGCTATGCCTTAAACGATGTGGTGATCAACAAAAATGCACTGGACAGACTCCTCAACCTGGCAACAACTGCAGATAAGGAATATATAACCACATACAAAGCTGATGGGTTGATTTTTTCATCTCCAACAGGCTCTACCGCATATAACCTATCTGCCGGAGGCCCATTAGTTTACCCAGGCCTGGCAACAATTACCGTGACCCCAATCTGCCCATTTATGTTGAGCAGCAGACCGATAATACTTCCTGCGGAGAAACAGATACGAACCCGTTTTGATGTGGATAACGACAGTGAACACGCGCAAATTATCGTCGATGGTCAGCCATTCTGGGAAATGAGGGGCAACGACGAACTTGAAATAGAAACAGCAGAACATTTCCTCCAGCTCATTGTTTCATCTTCGCGAGACTATTTTACAATTCTTCGTAACAAGTTACACTGGGGCTACCAGAAACAAAAAGATGTTTAACTACTCACAGGCGCCCCATCTTCGCACGGGCCATTTGCCATTATAGAGGGGCTATAACGGGCAATTGTGCCTGCACGAATATGGAGCACCTGTGGGCAGTTACAGTTCAGAGGTAATAAAGACATAGAGTTATCAACTCCGTGAGTAGTTACAAAGATGTTTAAAAAGGGTGGTATTTACAATTTTTTCTTTTTAATTCTATATTTTTTCATCTTATATTGAAGTAAACTCTTAGTAATACCAAGTTTTTCAGCAGCGCGAGCCTGGACGTATTCCGTATCTATCAGGGCCTGGGTTAACATTTTTTCCTCTATTGTATAGAGAACCTCATTTAGCCCCACGTCTTCAGGAAACATTTGACGCATGTCCATATCCCTGCTCCACTGGGATTTTTCTTCATTGTAGATCGTATCAGGCTGAACATCCTCAGCTTCAATGGTATCACTGGCACAGAGAATTGCTGCACGTTCAATAGTATTTTCCAATTCCCTGATATTACCTTCCCAGGGCAGGGTCATTAACAAACGCAAACCATTTTTAGAAATCCTGAGCGATGGTTTTGCAAGTTCTGTTCTATATTTATCAACAAAAAACTCGGCAAGAAGCCTCATATCATCCATTCGTTCCCTGAGTGCAGGAAGATTTACAGGAATGACGTTCAGGCGGTAAAACAGATCCTCTCTAAAGCGGCCACCTGCGACCTCTTCTTTTAAATCTTTATTTGATGCACTAATAATACGGACATCAACTTCAATAGTTTTGCCACCTCCAACTCGCTCAAACGTTTTTTCCTGTAATACCCGTAGAAGTTTTGCCTGAAGAGCAAGGGGGATTTCTCCAATCTCATCCAGAAAAAGCGTACCGTTATCCGCCAGTTCAAACCGCCCTTTCCGCATAGCTACTGCACCTGTAAAAGCACCTTTTTCATGGCCAAAAATCTCACTTTCCAGAAGATTTTCAGAAAGAGCTGCACAGTTTAGAGCAATAAACGGTTCGAGCTTTCTGGGACTGTTTCTGTGAATAGCCTTGGCCACAAGCTCTTTCCCTGTACCACTCTCACCGGTAATCAAAACCGACGCATGGGTTGGTGAAACCTTTTCTATCAGTTCGTACACCTGTAACATTTTAGGATTTTTTCCAACCATCCCACCAAAACCACTTTTCCCTTTTATTTCATCGCGCAAACGACTGTTCTCACGAATAAGAGAGTAGTGCTGTACTGCTTTCTGGATATTTATAAGCAGTTCGTTATTTGAAAATGGCTTGGCCAGGTAGCTGAATGCACCCAGACGCATAGCTTCAACAGCCTTATCAATTTCAGCGAATGCAGTAATGATAATTACAGGTAAATTCTTTGCATATTGTTTAATTTTATCCAAAAATTCAAAGCCATCCATTCCCGGCATCTGCATGTCGGTTATGACCAAATCAAGGTCAACTTCCTCAACTATTTTCAGCCCTTCATTTCCGTTTGAGGCAGTAAAAACCTCAAAGCCTTCATCTAAAAGCAACTCTGATAAAACTACCAGGTAATTAGGCTCATCATCAACCAGCAAAACCGAATACATTGTCATAAATCTTATCCTTTTAATCTCTCGGTTATGTTTTTCATTTTAAACAATTCTTCAAAAAGTATTCTTTCATATCGACCAGCACTTTTGCAGGAACAGAAAATTTCCTTCCCCGGGCCATTGTTGTGCCGGGCCTGACACTACCATGAAAATCACTCCCACCAGAGATCAGTAAATCGTAGGTGTTCGCATATCCTCTCAATAGCTTTCTCTTTTTCTTTGAATGAGTCGGATAATAGAATTCAATTCCATCCAGACCAAATTTGACAAGATCACGAATTATCGAGGGCAGGCTGGCACCTTCTCTGGCCACCTGGAAAGGATGTGCTAAAACAGCAATACCATTTGCCTGTTTTATGAGGGAAATAGCTTTTTCAGGATGATACACAGATCTTGCGACATAGGCCTTCCCATGCCGACCTAAATATTTTTCAAAAGCCTCATCCATTGTTCGCACGATTCCTTTATTGATGAGAAGTTGCCCGATATGAGGTCGTCCTGTCAAACCTGTTTTAGAGATGCTCTGAAGCTCTACAGAGTCTATTGGGATACCACTTTCATTTAGAATGGAGATAATCGCTTCATTTCTTTTCACACGGTCAGATTGTAATTCTGCCAACCCTTTATTTAAGGTTATGTTCTCTTTATCAAAACAGTAACCAAGAATATGCATGGTATAACCGTCATGTTCAACACTGAGTTCAACACCTGAAACGATTTCCACACCATATTTTTTTCCGGCCTCTATGGCCTCCGGCAAGCCTTCAACCGTATCATGATCGGTAAGAGATAATGCAGTTAATCCATTTCTCGAGCCAAGCTCCACGAGTTCCCCTGGACTAAAACTTCCATCGGAATAGATAGAATGTATATGTAAATCTATTGTCATTACGCTACTCTGACCAAAAATAATTTTGAAACAATCATAACCCAACCTCACTCGTAACTACTCACGGAATTCATAACTCTATGTTTTTATTACCTCTGAACTGTAACTGCTCACAGGTGCTTCATATTCGTGCAGGCACATTTGCCCGTTATAACCCATCTATACCGGCAAATGTGACCATGCGAAGATGGGGGGCCTGAGAGCAGTTACCCTCACTCTATAATAAGAAACTTTTAATACATGTAAACAAACCTACTCTGCATAATTACAATTTTTCCTTTACTTTAAGTCAGAGTATCCGATAAAGTTCTGATGTAATTACTCTATCCTTCTTCTGGAGACACCATATGCGTCTTTTTTTCATTATCATCACTCTCCTGCTGTCACTCAGTAGCTGTAACAGTAGAATTCCAGAATCCGTAGGTTACCCTTATACCCAGCAACGGAAAATGCAGGCATCTCAACACTGGGATGTTCTCGCGCAGGATCTTGCAAACAGGATCAACAATGAACTCATTATTACCGATAATATTGACAAAGCTGTTTTTGTAGAAGAAACATGCGGTAGCGAAGCATCACCTTGTAACTATAACGAGACCAGCAGCTTTAATGAAGCATTTAGAGATCTGCTGATAACCGATCTTGTGGGTTTTGGCATTCCGACAAAGAACAGCAAAACGGATGATTCCATCGAAATACAATATAAAGTTCAAGTCGTACGTCATAATGCCGACCGTGTACGTACTTTGCAACCCGGCCTCCTTACCACACTTTCAGCAGCCATTGTTGTCCTGCGCAATGCCCCTTCTGAACTTATTCTGCTTGCCACAGGGGTCGCTCTTGACGTTGCAAATTCAAATTATACATCCAGTAATCACTACGAAGTAATCATCACAACATCCATGATAACAGATGGACAATACCTTTTCAGAGCGTCTGATATCTATTATATTAATGATAAAGATTTCTGGCATTACCAGGAAAGCATGCCCAAGACCAAAACAATACAACTTTCTGGTGCCAGGCAAACTCAATAAATTTTGATCAGGTGCACAACTCCTATGATTATAAAATACTTGCCGGCAAAAACTCAACGAATAAAGACATTATTTACGAGACCAACTTTTACACTTCTTTTTCTCTTTCTGCTGACTATTTTCCTCACACACTGTACTTTTTTCAATGGCACAAGATTCGAAGACACTCTCGGGAGCAACACCAATCTTATCAAATTTTCCTACGCAATTGCGGATAACCTCATCGAGAGCGCAATCCCGCCACTTATCCCACGTCATCCTGACATGCCAATATTGGTGACGACTTTTGTTGACAATAACGATCTAAAGAAAACATCCAAATTCGGAAGAATTCTTCAGGAACACATAAGCTCAAGATTAGTACAACTTGGGTATACAGTAAGAGAAATTAAGATGGCCAACACCCTCTCCATCGTCGCTCAACATGGCGAAACAATACTCTCAAGAGACTTGTCTTTACTAGGAAAAACACAGGATGCCCAGGCAATTCTCGTTGGCACAATATCTCACACCAATCGAACGATGTACATTTCTTCACGGTTTATCAACCCTGGTAACAATAATATACTTGCAACCGATGACAGCAAATTGTTTATGGACGATAATGTTCTTGCTATGTTTGGTATGAAACGGGTTGGCAAGAATAATGATACTATTGAAGAACCTCACCAGCCTCTATTGAATTCCGTGCTTTATTAATTTTTCTTACTCCTTTTTCTAATTATGTCCTTACATGATAAATGTGCCCTGATCCCAGGAGCCTCTCGACCAATAGGTCGCGCAATTGCAAGAAAATTTGCTGAAGCTGGTGTCTCACTTATCCTACCTGTTTTTGACTGGCCCGAATCAATTTCAGAAATGGAAAATGAGTTCACAAGGTCTGATTTCAATTTTTCCGTTATCTCTACTGATTTACGTGATAAAAATAACGTTATTGATTTAGCAAAGGATATAGAAAAAAATTATGTTTCTATTGATTACCTTATAAATAACATTGAAAGAGGAGGTATGCCGGTCGTACACGGAAGTTACGATCTTAAGCATAACGAAAATCAGTGGGACATCGAATTTGATACCACTCTCAAGGCAAAATGGCTCCTCTATAACCACTGTGCCCCCCTGATGAAAAAGAGAACAGGGGCCTCTATTGTTAACATTTCGTCAATTTCCGGAATAGCCGGAAGAAGTGGCTCTGCAGCACTGCTTTTCAGCGATGGGTACAGTGCGGCAAATTGTGCAGTTCGCTCTTTCACCAAAAACTGGGCAAAAGAACTTGCGCCAAATGTAAGGGTTAATGAGTTGATGCTCGGTCTAATTATGTATAGACATGGAGAAAAAACGCGAGGCTGGGGTATGCTTTCTGCACCTGAAAAGCAAAACCTTCTGAATACTATTCTACTCGGGCGCACCGGAACACCCGAGGAAGTGGCCGATACTGCATATTTTATGGCCGTTGATGCAAGTTATATAACAGGAGCAACAATTATCATGGATGGTGGTTTCACTCTTGGCGGCCAGGACGTTCCACCAATACCACCGGGCATTCTCGATTAAATCAACTGGCTCAGTTATAAAATGGAAAAAGTATGACCGCTAAACAATTGAATGACTTCCTCTTTTGGCAGCCCACGTAAATCTACCACCGCATCGACGGCAGATAGAGCAGCATAGCGACGCAGCTCTGATTCTTTTATAAGCTCTTCCTTTTTTTCACCTGCACAATTAAAAGCAATTACCAGAAAATCACACCCCTGACGTTTGATCTCTATCCTCTCAATATGTTCAATAGAGGAAAAACCCGACTCCAATCGAATAAGAGCAACTTCCTGGCCAACCGAAGAACGTCTGGCAACACTTTCTGCGCATTCTTTTGGCAAAAGAACTTTTCTTGATGAAGACGGACGAGTTGTTGTAGTGAAGGATCTGAAGTTTTCTCTACATTTTTCCATTTCCGTCCATTCTATTGGCGCTAAGATTGCTTTGTTCTTTTCTTGCAGTTCAAACAATATTTTGCCATCGGGGGCAACAAACATGAAGTGTCCACCTGCGCTTAACCCCAGTAATGAGACCACAAGTCTGAGTGGAATTTGTATTCCTAAAATGGTATTAAAGAGGGATGCAAATGAAAAGAAAAAGAAGAGCATTTTCGGACA
>CAMZKN010000132.1 GCA_947311315.1 uncultured Desulfobulbaceae bacterium
AATGCGCAAGCTCAGCTTTGACGTACGAGCAGTTTTAGATCACTTAAAAATGACGAAAAATTCCTGTGCCAATTGAAAGAGTTGGCGGTTAGCATTAATTTACCCTGTATCTCACTGTTTTTCGCTACAAATTACACTTAATCTATGATAAGATAGCATATTGCATACTTCTTCAGAGAAAAACAAAGCGACAAGGTGAGTCAGTTCTTCTGTCAACCAGCGGCAAAATTGTCTTGAATCTGATGTAAAAACAATGATGCTGTGGGTCGACAGGTTTTCTTCTACTAGAAATCCGAAGACCATGAAAAGACATCTTCCTGTTTTTGCCATCCTCTTCTGCACCGTTGCTGCGTTGTCATTTTTCCAGGCCGGGTTCGCTTTTTGCGAAAACGAGTCATATACAGATATTACCCTAATCTCACCCTTCCCGGGCATTGTGACAGTTGGTAAAAAGCCGGTTATCTCATTTCGCAGTTCACAACCCCTTTACTCAGCTGAGCTTCTCATCCTGCTCGATGGCGACGATATCACAGCACTGGTGTCCCACCAAAATAAGCTTTTTTCTTACACTCCAATTCACCCCCTAAGAGCCGGAGATCATACAATCCAGATATTTGGTTACCAGACAGACGGTACATCGGTGCAAAAAGAGCTGTTTTTTTCCTCTCGACATAGCAATTCATTTGAAGAAGTATATTCGACTAACAGGATATCTTCTACAGTGAAAACAGTTCTCAACAAAGACACTTCATCCAGTGATACTACCCAGCTCGACCCTAGTGCTGACACTCCCTATACCTCATTTGACAACTACCTGACCAGTGATTCCAATATCAAAGAAGGAAACTGGGTCACTTCCCTGCAGGCAAATGCGAGATATTACGACCAAAATGCAGCTTTACTTGAGCCGGAAAAAAAAGGAGTGAGCCTTATTGACTTTCTTGCAACTGCCAGTTACTCCGGGAAAAACTACTCCGCACTGACAGAAGTTGGTGACACCACTATCGAAGAATCACAAAATACAATCGACTACCTCACACGTCGTGGCGGTAAAGCCAGTTTTACCATAGGCAATATAACCATAAACGGTTTTGGCACTCTCAGTACAGAAAGTGGTTACGAAATAGATGGCCTTGGTTTTGGTTTTAATTCCAACGATCATATTATGGGCACATCTGCAAAAATTGATTTTTTCGACCGGCGCATATCCCTGAAAGGTATTTACAGCCGGGGTGGAGAAACTGGAAACTCTTCTTTTGGCACCTGGTCCATGGGTGGTGGCCGTAAAGGCGATGTAACGGGAATAATTTTGAAAAGCGACTTTTTCGAACAGATATTCAGCACAGATTTTGAATTTGACACTTCCAGTTACGATAGTGACACGGATGATGACATAGCCGCTCTCACCGACAAAGCCTATCGAATAAAAGTTTCTGGTCTGGTAGAAAAATACGATTACGAGCTCAGCTACTACTACTCCGGCCCACAATACGATGTCGTGGGAAACCAGTCAATTGTCAAAGACAGGGCCGGTTCCAATTTCAGCGGAGGTGTCACATATCCGAACCATGCAATTCGACTCATAATGAACTACTCTTGGGACAATGTCGAAAGTGATGATTTTTTCCCAAGAATCTACTCTTTTACCAGCGGAGTCGACTACCAATATTCCGGCTGGCAAAAATTTCCTGTCAATCTGCTTTTTGAACACAATAGCCAAGACTCAACAGACGAACCAGCCGATACAGATTCCACAGCACTGGACACAAGTACACTTACGGGAAGCGTAGGTTATAACGATGGGCCCTGGGCTGTGGAGTTCAGATCAAGCTACTCCGAACAAAACGACACAACTCACAGTGATTATGACACTCAGCTTTTCACCTTTTCGGCTGTCCCATCGTATTCAGCCTCTTTTTTTTCCATCCTGCCTTCATGGACTCTAAACAGTTCAATAGATCAAACCACAGATGTAAGAACAGATATCAACACACTCACTCTCGACATATATTCCAGCTTTTTAAAGAACACCATTATCTGCGAGCTTGGTGGCACATACGACTGGACAACAGCAGATGACAGCAGCATTGATATAAAGAATACTGCCATCTACGGCAGAATAAACTATCATTTAGAGCAATTGTGGTGGCTTGAAAATCCCACCGTCGCTTTGGAATATCAATATAATCTTCAGGAAGACATAATTGAAGTCCTAACCACCAGAGAAAATACAGTTACCCTGGTTATCTCCACAGCTCTTCCTTTTTCCTTTTGAAATCAGTGAGAAACAATGCAATTAATCAAAACACAACTGGCACTGTTTATTCTAGCTGCTCTCTTTTTTACCCCAACCGGAAATGCTGCAATAAACGCAAGGCCGACAGTATCTCTGACTGGTGGAAAAATAACTGTCACCATGACAGGCACAGTACCTGCACCAACCGTGTCCCTGGTATTCACCGTCAATTGGGGTGATGGAACGACTGTATCCTCCCCTACTTACGCAGGTACTGGCTCGTATTCGTTCACAACTACACATAGATACAGCCAAGCGGGTTCTTTTTCCATCACCGGAACAACCACTTTTATCACAGTGGGTTTTCCACCTCCATCAATCGTCGAAACCATACGCGTCACCATCATGGATGCAATAGGTACAGTTCCCCGCGGTACCGTTGGAGAAAGATACAAACACAATTTGGCCTCCAAACCATCTTTGAAAACAAGCAGTTTCAGAATAACAAAGGGCCGCCTCCCCCCCGGTCTAAAACTGGACCGAACCGGCCTTATTACAGGAATTCCAACCGAAAAAGGTAAATTTGAAACCACCCTGTCTGTCACTAACCAATCCGGCGTTCAACTGGGTCAACCACTAGTCATCTTTATAGACCCTGGAAAGCTTATCCTTCAGGTAACTCCCAACGAAATAGAGCTATCAAGAAGTGGGAGGACACAAAAACATGTTACCTTCAACGTGATTTTGCCGACAATCAAAATAAAAGAAACTATTCGTTCAACTCGGGGTGAGTTTTTAGCTGGCGGCAAAGTGATCGGCTACAACTACAGTCCGATGAACATCAACTTAAACACAGATAAACCTTCAGCCGCTGAAACGATCAGAATAACAGAGAGTATCCTGCGCAATGCTCAAAGAATGGGCACATCCAAAATCACCTATAGAAGATTTTTTAGAACGATTAATCTCGAACCAGGGGCCGGAGACACAAAAATTAATCTACGGACATCTGCTGGAGGACAACTGCGTTTTACCAAACTTCGTATTTTCTTTGAACAAAACAACCGCCCTCTCATCGTCGTCACCAGGAATTCCAGAAACCTCGTCGGTGGAATTGAGATACACTATAATGGCTCAGGTACGTTAAAAGGGTACTGGAAAGTTGACGGGAGGATTATCAAACGAGTCCAGAAAAATGTTTTCTATGGCAAGGTTATGACCCTGAAGACACCGACTGCGCCACGGTTACCCACATACTCAGAAGGAGCCCATCGCCTACAGTTTATAATCACTGACCCTAAATCCGCACAGCAAACCGTTGCCTTCCCTGAGGCTATCTATCACGTTGAAGCCAAAAAGGCAGTTGTCGTCGTACCATTGTCGCTGAATTCTCCGGGCAACAACGCAACGCTGACTCCTGATGGCAAAACATTTATCTGGTCGGAATCCTCTGCTGTTTCAACGTATCTTGTTGAATTTTTTGAAAATAACACGGAGAAACCTTTTTTTACAGCCTACACAAAAAAGGGTACATATATACTTCCACCTTTAATTCTAAATCTCAAATTCGTCCAGGGACACAGTTACAGTTGGCGTATCAGGGGCTATAACAAAGCAAGTGCGCTAGCCGCCGAAAGCTCAGATCGTTTCTTCACGTTGTCACCATAAAATACAACACTAGTATTCCAGGTTACTGGAGAATGTATAACATACGAGCTATCTGCTGCAAAACGAGAGGTATGAAAATGAACTCAATGCGTTATTGTCTTACGGCAATTCTCTCACTTTTATTTATTTTCTACTGCGGCCATGCTCTCCCGGCCAACAGAACATTCCAGCCAACTCCAACTTTTACCCCTCCTGTCGTTAAGTCCCCTGCCATCAAAATTCCAGCAAATAAAACTCAGCATAGACTGCAACCAGTTTCCACATCACCAAAAATGAGTGCTCAACCTGGATTTTGCTGCAAAGACGGTACGATAAGCAGAGCAACGGAAAATATTTGCAAGAAAAGAAGAGGTCTGTTTTTTAACAAAGAAAGAGCTGCTAAAAACCGATGCGCCAACTTTAAGGTGACCAAAAAAACAGGACAGCAATGTAAATCGCTTCGGGGAAAGACTTTTGCAACCAGACAGCAAGCCGATAAATTTTGCACGAATCAAAAAGCATACTGTAACCACAACGGCAAAACTCTGAGAATGACCAAAAACCAGTGCCTGAAAAAGAAAGGGAACTATTTTACCAGCTCTTTTGCAGCTCAAAAATATCTTATAAAACGCAAACAACAAAAACACATTCAGCAGGATGTCTCTCACAAAAACTTTTCGATAAACCCAAAAACTCTCAAAATCACCCCGATCACTTCCTCCCTTCCTGCCTTTATGCTTCCTACAGATAGCGATTGTAGAAAATACGCAAAAAAAGCAGTTACACTGGCCGAACTTGCCGACAGGAGCTACTGTAATTTCAAAGGAAATCGCTGGTCACACGACATAAATAAACATTTTGACTGGTGTATGTCCGTCAACCCCGGAAAACGGGCACAGGAAGCAAACCAAAGACTCACTGAATACCAGAAATGCAATGACTGCGGAGTTTATGCCCAGGAAGCTCTATGGCAATTTGCACAGGTAGAAAAGAACATGTGTAACCTCTCCGGCAGCAGATGGCATAATAATCGAGATCAACATTTTAACTGGTGCATGAACACCTCACCTGCCGACCGAATAAATGAGAGCACCAATCGTAAAAAATCGCTGGAGACCTGTGGTGTAATCAAGCTCTTTGCTCATCCACAATACATGCATATGGCGCTGGACTTTTGCATGTATCGAAGAACTGAAACCTATAGCAGCACGCCTATAGAAGGTGAGCATTACCAGTATGATTTTGGCTGGGATTGCGGTAACAATAATGTCACCGATTCCTATTGTATCTCCCAGGGGTACAGTACAACTGCGGATTTTAAAATTTCACCAACCCCATCATCTGCTGACACCGTTCCCATAGGCAATACACATATTTGTGATGCCACAATTGCCAGAGCGAATTGCCGTGGTTTTGATCATATTATGTGCCGAAAGTGGAACGATTCAACTTCTCTAAATCCCAATCAGACAGTAAAAATACAAGCTAAAAATACTGCGCTAAAAGCAAAGGAAACCCAGCAAAGAAAAATAGAAACTATTGTTTCACCGGAAACTGCATGTAATCGATACGCCCAGACATCAGTGGAGCAATTTCATCAGGCTAATGCAGCCTTGTGTACTGTGGGAGAGAGAACATCATCGTTCGAGCCATGGAAATGGCATGGAGATATCAACGTCCATTACCAATGGTGCTTGACGGCCAGCACGGCACAACGTCTGAATGAAATTACCGAGCGTGATACAAAACTCCAAGAGTGTCAAGATCGGCAAAGAGCATTTTTTGATAAACCAACCATTTGTGGCAAAAGAGTCGATATATTTATCAACTTCAGAGATGGAAATAAAATTGAGAGTAATGTCCCACTTACAGCGGCCAATGCTTTTTGTCGTCGTCAAGGTTATGAAAAGGCGGTGCAGGAATCGCCTTTTTACAATTCTTCTTATAAACCAGAGCGTTTGGGGGAAACCATTCATTTGGGAGATGATGACAAAAATAACAACTGCAACCTGCAGGCAATTGGCGGGCTTGCAGGCTGTAATATCGTAACTTCTCCAAAAGTGTTGGTAAAGTCCATTCTAACCGTCGCATAGCATCTTACGAAAATCTTTAACCAGTGGAAGGCC
>CAMZKN010000133.1 GCA_947311315.1 uncultured Desulfobulbaceae bacterium
ACAACAAAACACAAAAACAACTCACTTCAATAAAAGCTATGTATGGCCTTCCACTGGTTAAAGATTTTCGTAAGATGCTATGCGACGGTTAGAATGGACTTTACCAACACTTTTGGAGAAGTTACTTTTTCGCTTGTTAAGTGCCTGGTAAAGATCGAGAAGGTAGGTGTAAGACACAGCGCTCCTTTGCCGCCCGCGAAATAAGTAAATTTCACAGGCGTTTTAATAGTATGTAAAGTCCTTGAGATCCGTGTTCTTTTTCAAATAGGTGCGGAGCCAGAGCAGCTCTTCTATCTGTCCCTTACAAAAAGGACTACATTTGCCCTCTGAATCAATTTTTTCTTGCACGGTTTTAATGTTTTTTGTGATATAATTATGAATCGCAATGGTATATTCATTAGGCATCTGTTGTTCTCTTTTTTAAAGTGGTTATCTTGATAGGATACCAGTAATAGTATACAAACACAATCATGTCAGTAACTCATTGCCTGGGAAAAGTGGAGTGGAAAAAAGAAACAATACTCAGTTGGTCAATTCTTCTAAATTGGAAGAATCTTTACATTCTTTTATAGAAGTATTCTACCGTATTTTTAAAATCGGTATCTATTATCCCGTTGGACATGTTGTCATAGATCAGGCTGTAGAGAATTTCATTAAAAGTCTTAGAGAGACCTTTGCCACCAGTCGTATAATTGTTCTGGAATTCAAAGTAGAAGGGCTTTTTGTCGAAAAAACACACCTTGATGACAAAAATATAGCTGTAAGAGAACTGTACCAATTGATGACCAGATTGGGTGTCCAGACGATTGAGTTTGACAGAATTATACCCCATATTCATTTTCTTCAATTCGTTAAATCACTGTTGGCCTGGCGTGCGGAGCTGGACGGAACTAAATCTTTCAAAGCTTTTAATGTTACCGATTTGCCATCAAGTATTCGCGTGTCCCAGGAAAAATTTGTTGCTGAAGGAGACGGTTCGTCGGCTGATGACCCTGAGGGTGAATTTTCCAGGAGTCTGGAAAAAATGTATGACGCCCTGGCGGATCAAGGTTTTTCCTCGGAACAGGTTGATGGCTGCAGGGAGTTGATGACAAATCTGTCAACCATGGTTGTTGGAGAAAAAGTTGATATTGAGAATTTCCCCAATGCTACATGGTATGATGTCCAGTCGTTGCTGATAAAAAGTGTCACTCGTACCAGTGGAGGTAATAGTATCCATGAAGGTACGATTGTTCAAAGTGATGTCAATGCACTTTCAACAATCTTTGTCAGTCTTGAAAAAGGATTGACTGATAATAAATCCAAAGAGACAATTCGTCTGCTACTTGCACATCTGGCAACAGGTGCAAAGGAAAACGAAGATACAGAATCTGAAGAAAAAATATCTCCAGGTGAGGACAAAACAGGTACCCGGGAAGTTCGTTTTGAAGCGTCTGTAACTGACATAGCCAGTTACATAGAGAAGAACAGCGTACCGTTGAAAGTGTTGGAAAAGATGTCTTTTACTGACCGAAGTCAGGAGCTGTCAATTGTACTGCAACTGCTTAATACCAGGGAAGAGAGCAAGGTATTGGCACGGTGCAAAAATATTCTACAGACAACCCTGTCGAGCCAGATGACTTCCCGGGAATGGGGTATCGTTTTTTATGGCATGCTTCATATTGCAGAATCGAAAAATATTGAGCAGTTTAGAGATATTGTCGAAATGGTGATGGAGACCTTGAGGGACGCTGAGGATGTAAATTCAAAAGTTTTTATCATCACTTTTTGGAAAAAAGTACCCAGAAATATGCATGTTCTTCTGTGGCCTTTTGTTGTAAATGAGCTGTTGTTCTTTGGGATGGAACAGGATCTTAATACGTTCTATGAACTGACAAGAGTAGCAAGTCATATGCCGGCTGATGTGATGAGGCAACTCTGGCCTCAATTGGAGGTAATGGCTGTCTATAAAGACAAAAAAGTGGCACCCGCTTTTTTTCGGCCATCGTTTATTGATTCGTATCAGTTCTTTTCTATTCTTCTCGATATGCCAATTGGTGAAATCATCGCTCCACGAATTCTTACGGCTCTTAAAGAAGCTCCCCAGGATGATTTTTTTAAGGCAGTCGGGCCGGTTTTACAACCATCTAATCTGGAACATCTGCTCTTTCTTCGCCTCTATCTAAATCATGCTCCATTTAAAGAAGTTCCACTTGCCTTGAAAATGGGGGCAGGGAATATTATTCTTGAATTTCTTGAAAATATTTTGAATGAACAGAGAGAGGAAGCATGGTTGCCGAGAACAATTGAGGCAACAGCAGCTATGCCGGTTAAAGGCATAAAAGCAATGCTGGTTCGGGTAGTTGAAGAACGGAAAATGAAGGTTGTGCCCGTCTGGCCGAAAAATTGTCGAAAGGCTGCAGAAAACGCCTTGCATCTGTTGAAGCGGCAGAAGTTGGCCCATCTTTTATAATAATTGTTTTGAGAGTACCTGGCTATGGATGAAAATATTAATGATATCATAATGCTGCTGTGTAAAGGGATGTCAAACAGAAAACTGTACTTTTCTGATCATCCCAAAGTAACAGCATACACAACGGATATCATTGTCCTACTGAAGGACTATTTTCTTTCCAGCGGGAAAAATGAGTTGTTTATAGGTGTAGTCGAAGGCGTTTTCGTTTTTGATGGGAAACGGCTTTTTGGCCCATCTGTCACCGGAAAATTGTTGATTGATTTTGCCACGATCCTGCATGGCGGCGGGTTTGGATTGAAAAAAGATCTCACGGTCAAGGAATTGAAAAAATTTCTTGATCTGACTACCCTTCGTGAAGTACCCGTGACAAATCTAGCAGAATCCCGGGCTTTGATGATCAACTATGGTATAAAAAATATTCGCATAGGTGATCCTTTTTCCTATACGGATGAGCCGACACTGCAAAAATCCGCACGGCCGTGGGAAGGGAAAAAAGCGGGTCCTGGACTGCAGTCTCCGACGTTTCTCTATCAGGTTCTTTATGATGTAGTATCAAAAGCCCATGGGGCTGCTGCACTCAATCAGACTCTGGATATAGAAAGCGCTAAATCTGTAAGCGAGTTTATGTTGCGTTATACCAGAGCCAGTTTTGCAGATGTTATGCAGCATGTGCATTATCCCGACTATGACAGTTACACTGTGGGGCACTCCGTTAGAGTGTCTTCTCTTGCCGTTTATGTGGCGGGAAAAATGAACAGTCCCAAGAAAGATCTTCTGGCACTTGGAACCGCCGGTTTATTGCATGATGTGGGGAAAAGTGCAATTCCTGATGAAATTCTGCTTAAAAAAAGCCGATTAACGAAGGAAGAGTATACTGTTGTGAAGAAGCACCCAACGGCTGGTGTGGAGCTGCTTCTTGCTCATGATGGTGTTTCTTCACTTGATATTGCAGCCTGCTGGGGACACCATATTCGATATGATGGCGGAGGCTATCCACCTCAGCCTCAATGGGCCAGTCGACATCCCGTTGTTGCCTTGCTGCAGATATGTGATGTTTTTGAAGCATTGACAGCTGTCCGTCCGTATAAGTCCGCTATGGTGCCCCAGCAGGCGTATGGTGTTATGCTGGCGGATAAAGGTGCTTTTCACCCGGGTTTACTGGCAAGTTTTATTTCTCTGCTTGGTCTGTATCCTCCTGGAACGTTTGTAAAACTTTCGGATAACAGAGTTGGGATGGTGACAGATGTTGGCAGGCAGATTGATAGACCAAATCTAAAAATTGTTAAAACAGAGGAGAACGAACCTCTGGAGGACGATGATTGTTATATTGTAGAGCTGCACGACCCACAGTGCAGTGAGTTGTATGTGGAGAGACTTCTGCTCGATCAGATTTTTTAGCAACGTACTTTGCACTTCCTGAATAATCTGATCGAGCAGTGGAGGCGTTGACCTTTACTGCAGATATTTGATGGTGATGTTCAACATTCTGCGAAGTGGTTCTGCAGCCCCCCATAACAGTTGGTCGCCCACGGTGAAGGCAGCAAGGTATTCCGGGCCGATATTCATCTTGTGGATTCGCCCAACAGGAACTGTGAGTGTACCTGATACCTTTGCCGGTGTAAGTTCTTCCGAAGAAATCTGCCGGTCGTTGGGGATTACCTTTGCCCATTTGTTATGTTCATCAATGATGGTTTCAATCTCTTCAACGGAGACATCTTTTTTTAGCTTAATGGTGAGGGCCTGGGAGTGGCAGCGCATGGTACCTATGCGAATACACAGTCCATCAATGGGTATCATGTCCTCGTCCTTGTTGCCGAGTATTTTGTTGGTTTCGGCAATGCCTTTCCACTCTTCTTTTGATTGTCCGTCTGCAACGGGGACATCGATCCACGGGATAAGGCTTGCCGCAAGAGGAACTGTCCAGTTGCTTAACGAAAGAGAATTATCGTTGAGCTTTGCGGTAACTGCCCTGTCTATATCAAGAATTGCCGAAGAGGGATTTGCAAGCAGACCTTCGACTTCTCCGGCCAGTTCTCCCATCTGCGTGAGAAGCTCACGCATGTTTTTTGCCCCGGAGCCGCTTGCGGCCTGGTAGGTCATGGAGCTGACCCATTCGATAAGATCTTTTTCAAAAAGACCACCAATCGCCATCATCATTAAGGATACCGTGCAATTGCCGCCAATGTAACTTTTAATGCCAGCTTCCAACCCTTTATCAATTACTGCCCGATTTACCGGGTCAAGGACGATGATCGAATCGTCCTTCATTCTGAGTGTGGAGGCAGCGTCTATCCAGTACCCGTTCCATTGATCCCGGAGTGTTGGGTAAACCTTGCCGGTGTAGTCACCTCCCTGACAAGACAGGATCACATCCATTTCCGCAAGTTTTGTTATATCCATTGCATCTTCAAGTGGTCTGGAACCATGACCGACATCGGGCCCGGGTTGACCTTTTTGCGAAGTGGTGAAAAATGTCGGTTCAAAACCCTGGAAATCATTTTCGGCAAGCATTCGTTCCAAGAGGACGGAACCAACCATTCCACGCCATCCGACAAATCCTACTTTAAGCATTGACAACTCCTTATGTTTTGTTTCTGAAGATACTTCTATCAACTCTTCTATAGAAGAAATAAACAAAAAAAAACGAGAAATGCTCTAAAAAAATGGGAAGAGATCAGTCGTTGCGATGCAACATACTGTAGCCAATTAAAAAAGATCCGGTGAGAATGAACAGATCCGCAAGGTTAAATATTCCTGTTCGAAAGGATCCAAAACCGATACTTATAAAATCGTAGACACCTCCATTGTTAATGATTCTGTCAAGAAGATTGCTCAGCCCACCACCTACCACACAGGAAAGAGGAAGCGCATATCTCTGGCTCTGACTCTTGCGGCTAAAAAGATAGAGTATGCAGCACAGAAGCAGTATCGCCACACAGATGTAGAGGAGGAAAAAACGTATATTTTCAGGGAGGTTGTTTACTACGCCAAGGAATCCACCTCTGTTCTCAACGATAGTGACGTGTATAATATCGTTGAGAAAAAAGAGCGTTTCACCTGGGCTAAGGTGCTGTCTTCCCCATAATTTGGTGTACTGATCAGTAAAAACGGCAAGAAATATAAAGAGAACGGCCAAGCATTTGGCTCTGGGTAATTGTATTAATGGATCTGTCATGGCTGTACAATACCCCAATGTATTTCAACATAGCACTCTAAAAAAGATAAAAAAGTTGCTTCCTGTTCGTGAGTTCGATAGAGTGATCTCTTCCTGGTGCAATAATCCCTGTTGTCCATCATTGAAGGAGAAATGGATATGGCTAAGATTGGTATTATCGGAGGCTCAGGCCTGGATGATCCGGATATTATGCAGGAACCGGAAACAGTGGAGGTTTCGACACGGTATGGCCAACCTTCTTCGCCGTTGCTGACTGGCACAATAGAAGGGGTGGAGACTATCATTCTTGCCCGGCACGGACGCAACCATCAATACAGTCCCACCGAGGTGAATAACCGGGCAAATATTCAGGCTCTTGCCGATGCCGGGGTGACCCATATTATTGCGACTACTGCCTGTGGCAGCCTCCGGGAGGAAATCGATCGAGGCCATCTGGTGATACTTGATCAGTTTATTGATTTCACCAGGTTTCGTAAAAATACGTTTTTTGATTCCTTTGAAGATGGTGCCCATCACACCGGTATGGCCCATCCCTTTGATGAAAATTTACGCACGAGATTGTTTGCAACCGGCAGCGAGCTTGGTTTTAAGGTACATCCGTCAGGTTGTGTGGTCACGATAGAAGGGCCGCGGTTTTCAACCGTAGCAGAGTCAAAAATGATGCGAGTCTGGGGTGCCGATGTGATCAATATGTCAACCGCACCCGAGGCTATGCTTGCCAATGAGGCTGGCATTCCTTACGGTGTTGTGGCCATGTCAACAGATTATGATTGCTGGAAAGAGGATGAAGTTCCGGTGAGCTGGGATGAGATCCTCACCGTATTTCAACATAATGCCGATAATGTTAAACAGCTGCTGGTAAATGTTATAGCAACATTTTCACAGGATTGAAAAAAGAGGGATAAAATGGATTTAAAAAAGAGTGTGCGAAGTATTGTTAACTGGCCGATTGAAGGTGTGATCTTCAGAGATTTAACGACATTGATGAAAGACCCTGAGGCTTTCAGGGAGTCCTGTGATATATTATACGAACGCTATAAAGATCAAAAAATTGATAAAATAGTTGGTATTGATGCCAGAGGCTTTGTCTTTGGCGCCGTTCTTGCGTATAAGCTTGGTATCGGCTTTATCCCGGTACGAAAAAAAGGTAAATTACCTTCTGAAACTATAGAGGAATCGTACAGTCTCGAATATGGATCAGGCACTCTTGAAATCCATAAAGACGGTATTGCTCAGGGTGAAAAAGTTGTCATCGTTGATGATCTGATTGCAACGGGTGGTACTGCCGGTGCAACGGTCAATCTTGTCAGAAAGATCGGCGGTGATATTGTCGAATGCGCCTTTTTGATTGAATTGCCTGATTTAAAAGGGAGAGAACGCATCTCTGACTGTAAAATATTTGCCATGATGGAATTTGAGGGAGAATAACTCTCGCCTTGTAACCTTGTAATTTGTGTGATGTGGTTGCAATATGCAAGGTAAATAGCTTCACGATTTTATAGAGAAGAACCATTCTTAAGTGATTTAACTGGTATTTTTTATTGTATATCCCCTGTGTTGGATTTTGATTCGTTGTGGTCAGGGTGTTTCACACCGTTCTTTTCATTTTGTGTTGAATTTGCCATGGAATCGACCAGATGAAATGGTAAAGCTAATGTTCGAAAAAGGATGTCGAAAGGCAGCGTGACAACATCCTCGAGTGCGGAATTGTGAACAACCGGGTCTTGCAAATCTCCTGAAATATTAATGGTTAGTGAAGGACGCTTTTTTTTGCCGACCAGTATAAAACCCAAAAGAGGAATTTTACCGATATTGGCTTTAGCCTGGGTGATGATATTAAAATCCATATCGATTGTGTTTTTCGGGAAATTAACATTGCCGCTGCCGGCTATTGTCATCTCAGGGGAGTCAAGGGTGAAAGATTCTATGGTTGCCGTGCCATTTTGCACAACCATACCGATAATTGCAGATTGTATGGGGAGTCCCTTACTGTTGAACTCAGGTAGTGAGAGTGTGATAAGGGATGGAATGGTATTAAGAAAGGCAAGGATATTGTTCATCATCTTAAATTTTGTCAGGAGGGTGTCTGTGATTTTGAACAGAATAGAAAAATTGTCGAAAGATCCCTGGGCTGCAATATTCATCTGACCGTTTTCAAATTGTGCTCCTTTGATCAAAGCACCCATAAAAATACTATTGATTTTTTCCCCTTTAAACGAAAAATTTGTGCCTTTGATATCAAATACAATACTGCCGTCACCGTGATCGAGGCGCATAGATGTCTTTTTATCACCATATGTAAGCTGGAGCAGATCTGCCGGTGCCTCACTGCCCTCTTTGAAATAAAGTGCACTGTTCTTTGCATTAAATGTGATCACTGGTAGCTTTTTATCGCCGGTGGCGGAGGAAGATTTGGTGGAGTGTTCTTTGAGAAAACGGGTGATCTCCGGGACATTAAATTTTAGGTCATTGGACGTAATGGTCAGTTGTCCATCATATCGAATGTGCAGCAGGTCGTTGATTGTAGCCTGGACGTCTGCTTCTGTGATTGTTCCTGATATGTTGAGGGCACTGAGCGTAACTTCTCCAAAAGTGTTGGTAAAATAAAGCGTGCGTTCGAACCCCTGCCCTTGTATGATGGGAAGCATGAAAAGCACATTCGATCAACTCACCAAAAACATTCC
>CAMZKN010000134.1 GCA_947311315.1 uncultured Desulfobulbaceae bacterium
ATACGGAAAATTTTACCACAGGTATATAGTTGATATCGGAGTCTACGCTTACCTCCGAGGATAAAATTTTCCACATAACGAAGAGATCGGGCATAAATACATTAAATCAACAGGCTCATCTATTGCTCAATTATCGTAAAGGAGTCAAGGTGACAACAATATTACTGGTGGATGATGAACAGAGTATACAGACAGTGTACAGAGAAGAGTTTGAAGATTCAGGATATCAGGTTATTTCTGCATTGGATGGCGAAATTGGTCTGAAAAAATTTCAAACAGAACAACCGGATATTGTTATTCTGGATATTCAAATGCCCGGTATGAATGGAATTGAGGTTCTGCGTCAGATGAAGATGATTAATCCTGCTGTACCTGTTATACTCAGCAGCGCTTACCCGGAATTCAAACGTGATCTTGGTACATGGGCATCGGATGATTACGTTGTTAAATCCGGCAATCTCGAAGACTTAAAATTGGCGATACAGAAATTATTACAATAAAAGTAGTCTTAACCACTGAATCTGCATATGAAAGATATTCAAAGTCAGCTGGACAGTCGCAGGATCAATATCAAAAAAGTTGGTGTTAAGACTGTCTCTTACCCCATAACTGTTCGGGACAAAGCTCAGAAACGGCAACATACGATTGGTACGGCCAATATGTATGTGAACCTGCCTCATAAGTTTAAAGGCACTCATATGAGTAGATTTGTCGAAATTCTCAATGAGTTTCGGGGTGAAATTGATCTTAAAAGCTTCTCTATCATTTTGGAGAAGATGAAAGACAGGCTTGAGGCGGAGGCATCTCATCTTGAGATTGATTTCCCTTATTTTCTGCAGAGGAAAAAAAATGGTGAAGAGCAGAAACGTGGTCTTTACAAATGCTCAATGCATGGTTCTCTTGAAGATGAAGACACTCTTAAATTGAGTGTTGAAGTACCGATCAGTCTTCCTATTACCGAAAAAACATCACAAAGATTGCCTGGTCTAATGGGCAAATGGGGCAAGGCAGATGTTCATGTCAGGTTCGGACAGTTTTTTTGGATTGAAGACATAATTCTTCTCGTGGAAAAAGCGGTTGAAGAAGAGTTAACTGATTTGTCGACCAGGGAACGAAAACAGCTTTCTGTAGAAGCGCTTACCCTGAGGGTTGGGACGAGTCTTAAAGGAATAGAAGCAATCAAGTGGTTTTCGGTCACCATACATAACTTTGGTGATGACTGTTCTACGTTTGCAACCATGGAGTCCGGTCGGGATATTGCCTGAAAATCGTATGAAAAGTGTATACAATTCAAAAATATAATGTAACTACTCACAGGATTCATAACTCTATATTTTTATTACCTCTGAACTGTAACTGCTCACAGGTACTCCATATTTGTGCAGGCACATTTGTCAGTTATAGCCCTCTATACTGGTAAATGTGATCGTGCGAAGATGGGGGGCCTGTGAGCAGTTACAATATAATTAATCCATAACTCACATCAAAAAACCATGCGTGATTTACTTTTTGAAATAGGTACAGAAGAAATACCAGCCGGTTTTTTAGCTCCGGCACTGTCTCAGTTGCAAGACAAATGTATTCAGAAGTTTTCTGAATTAAAAATTGGCCATGGTGAAGTGAAGGTGCTAGGCACCCCAAGGCGTCTTGCCCTCATAGTCTGTGATGTCGGTGAGAAACAGGATGATATTAAGGAAGAATTGCTTGGGCCGTCGAAAAAGGCAGCTTTTGATGAAGCAGGAAACATGACAAAGGCTGCTGAAGGTTTTGCACGTTCTAAAGGCGCGAATGTCACTGATCTTGTTGTGGTTGACACCCCAAAAGGTGAATATCTTATGCTCGTGCGTGAGGTGATTGGAAAAGAGACCGCAGAGCTTTTGCCAGGCATATTGGAGGGTCTTATCGGCGGCTTGTCGTTTCGAAAATCAATGCGCTGGGGCAGTAATCTGCAAACTTTTGCCCGACCTATCCAATGGTTGGTTGCTCTTTTGGGTGAAGATGTTATTCGTGTTGAGCATGAAGGTATACTGGCTTCAAACCAGAGTGGTGGTCACAGATTCATGGCCAATGAACGTTTTACAATCACTAATGCTGGGACGTATGAAAAGCAGTTACTTGAAAAGCAGGTTATAGCAGATCCTTCCAGCAGAAGGGCAGATGTTGTTGCTGAAATTAAAAGAGCGGTGGCAGAGTCAACCTCCGTTCAAAACGGAAGTGTTGCCATTGACGAGAACCTTGTCGATACGGTGACCAATCTTGTCGAAATCCCATTTGGAGTTTGTGGCGTATTTGATGAAAAGTTCCTTCAACTTCCTGCAGAAGTGCTAATCACATCGATGCGTGAACACCAAAAATATTTTCCGGTTGTGAATTCTGAAGGGGATTTGCTCCCAGCATTTGTTGCTGTGAACAATACGCGGGTAAACGATGAAACAGTTACTCGTAAAGGACATCAACGTGTTCTTCGTGCTCGGCTTGAGGATGCGTTATTCTTTTTTAACAGCGACAGAGAAACACGGCTCGAGGATCGAATTCCAAAACTCGCCGGGATTATTTTCCAGGCAAAATTGGGCACGATGCTTGAGAAAAATGACAGGTTAATCAAGCTTTCTCGAATTCTTGCCGAAAAAATTGATGATCAACTCATTGAAAATGTCTGTCGTGCTGCACTCTTGTGCAAAACTGATCTGCTTTCTGATATGGTTGGAGAATTCCCATCACTGCAGGGCGATATGGGGGCAGCTTATGCTACACACGATGGGGAGAAAACAGATGTTGCAACGGCTATAAAAGAGCATTACATGCCAAAACGGTCCGGGGCTGAAATACCTTCGTCTGACGGTGGAGCTCTGCTTGCTCTGGCCGACAGGTTTGATACTCTTGCCGGTTGTTTTGGTATTGGGTTGACACCAACCGGCAAAGCTGATCCTTTAGGTTTACGGCGGATTACTCTGGCCATTCTTCACATCATAGAAGAGAAAAAATACACTGTTTCACTCAGAGATGTTGTACAAAAAAGCCTTGCTCTTTATGGTGATAAGGTTGACGCCAGCAGTAATACCGTCGATAATATCATTGGTTTTATACAGGGGCGATTTGTTAATGATTGTGTGAGGCGAGGCATGGATGGTGGGGCTGTGGAGGCAGCTGTTTCCGTTAATTTTGATGATATTAATGATTGTCTGTCAAGGATTTCATCTCTATCTGCTATGAAGAAAGAGCCCTCATTTGGTGTTTTGGCTGCGTCGTATAAGAGAGTGAAAAACATAATTAAAGACAATAAAGCTACAGAAGTTAAGGCTGATCTTTTTGAGCAAGATGTTGAAAAGGATCTGCACGATTTGTTTCTTGATGTTCGTCAGAAGATGGAAAAATTTATTGATACCAGGGAATACACAGCTGCCTTGAAGGCAATGCTGAGTATGAAGGAACCTGTAGATACCTTTTTTGATCAGGTTATGGTAATGGCCGAAGATGAGAATGTGCGTCAGAACCGGTTAAATCTTCTTACTGCACTTGGTGAATTAATTCGTCAGGTAGGGGATATTTCCAAAATGCAGGAAAGTTGATAGTAGCCTGCGAGCAAATGCAAAAAAGGGGATTGTCTATAAAGACAATCCCCTTTTTGTTTTTAAGCGGTTATATAATTATTTCTTTTTTGGGTGGCAGGTCTTACAACTCTTAAGAGATTTCTTTGCAGGATCTTTTTTTGCGACATCTTTATGACACGCCAGACAATTTCCATGGCCAGCGCCTTTAATGGTGTCTAATTTCAGTTTTCCTGATTTTTTACCGGCCAAGGTCTCTTTGTTGTGACAGGCGTCACATTTTTGAATTTTCATTCCTTCAGCGTATGGTACCTGTTTTCCATCCGCCATACCGTGGTGACATTCCCCGCATTCCATTTTGTCCTGGTGTGCTTTGTGAGGGAACTGTGCCGGTTTTGGTTTTTTACTCTTTGCTCCAACTATTGTGATGTCGGCAGGACCTGTATCACCGGCAAAAGAAAAACTTGCGGCACCGCACAGTACAAAAACCGAAACAACGCTACAGGCAATAAATTTTTTCAGCATGAATGACCTCTTTTGTAATAATAATAAAAGACTACGCATCTCTTTAGTGCCTTATTTTATAAAAACTGTAAAGAGAAACAAGGCAGCTATACCCCTTTGAGGGGTGCTCAATTCAACCAATATACTTATACAGTTTTTCCTTAAATTTGTCAAACATGTTAACATCTTGCAAGGTTATCGAGATGGCACACTGTGACATACTGATGCATCAGGCGGAACCGTAGCTGTGTAGACCGGAAAGGAGAAAGTTAACACCGTAATAGGTAAATATAACGGATAAAAAGCCCAAAATAGCAAGAACAGCCACTCGGGTACCGGCCCAGCCTCGTGTGTATCTTGCGTGCAGGGTAATGGCGTAAAAAAACCACGTAATAAGTGACCAGGTCTCTTTTGGATCCCAACTCCAGTACGTACCCCAGGCAGAGTTCGCCCAAATAGCGCCCGTGATAATGCCGGCACTCAGCCAGATAAATCCGAACACCATGGTTTTATGTGTTATTTCGTCAAGGACGTCAAGTGGTGGCAGGACAGACGTTGTTGAACGGCTTCTAATGAGGTACATGATGCCAAGACCAGCGGCAACGGCAAAAGCCGCATATCCGATAAAACAAGTGACAACATGAGCAATGAGCCAGTTGGATTGAAGCGCTGGAACAAGTGGAGAGATTGTTTTATTGATTTCTCCGGCAAAGGAGGCATACGCCATAGCTAGAAATGCAAATGGTATCGCGAAAGCACCAATGATTTTTGTTTTAAATTTCCACTCAATAAGCAGGTAAAGAATAATAATGGTCCAGGAGAAGAAAACAACGGATTCATACATGTTTGTCAGTGGAGCATGTCCAATTCCCATTTGGTATGATTCCACCCAGCGTAAAGCAAGACCAGCCGTTTGAATGAGCCATGCAATAACCGTAAAAAGAGTGGCAAAAAAGCCAAGTCGCGGTGCTTTAAAGACCAGGAGAGCGACATAAAGAATTGTAGAAAAAAGATAAGTGAACGTTGTGATACCAAGTAATTGAGAACTGTCCATGCGTTAAGCTCCGTTTACGTCTTTTAAAGTTGATAGAGGAGGTTACCAGGAAGTTGTCCGAGAATGCCTTTTTGAACAGATAGCGTAGACATTCGAAATGTCTATTCTCGGGTAACCTCCTAGTCTATCTGAATTGAATTATGAATTGTGCTGTCTATACGTTCTTCAAGTTTTTTAAAAAGTCTGGAAAAATCCTGTTTATTTTTATTAGCCGACCCGGAGAGATAAAGGACTATACCGTCTGTTTCTTCCTGCCTGTAAAACCAGATTCTTTTGTGGGATAAGAAAAAAGCCATGAAGAGACCGATTAACATACTGATACATCCAATATATACAAGCCAAACACCTGGGTCTTTTGCGACTTGCAGGCCAGTTGCATACATCTGTTTGGCTGAAAGTGTAAATGTCCGGTCGCCTACGGTTATGATTGAACTACTATTGTCATCAAGCCATTGAGTTACCGGTGGTTCGCCACCCACTGTAAACCAGATTTTCGAACTGATAACTCTTTGCCCATTGGCTTTGACATTTATTATACCAAAGCGAAGACTTTTTACATCCCAGGTTTGTTGCTGCTGAAAAGGTAGAACAAAACGTTTGCCTTCACCCGAATTTTTCTCACTGATACTGATAATAAAGTCTTGGTATCCTTCATAGCTGGATTGGTAAAAGGTTATTCCCTTATAGGTAAGTGGTTCGTTAACCTCAATGTCTGTTGTCAAAATCTCCTTACCGTTTTCCAAAACAGAAAGATTGCTTCTGTAGTCTTTTGGCATGCCATTATCATAAAATTCTATTAAAAAGGAGTTACACCTGACTTCAAAACCAAGATCAATGGATTGGGAATCTTTGAAAGTATAAATCTTTGCAGTACTTTTCATTTCAGGCACCATAACGCTGCCTTTAAAACCGAAAAAATGGCCAACAATTGCCCCAGCGAAAATTATAAGAATAGAGAGGTGAACAATATATACGCCAATACGGCTCCAGCGGTTTTTCTGACCGAAAAACATTTCACCGTCTTTTTGTTTTTGCCCTCTGAGTTTCCAGCCGTTTTTATTAAAAATGGTGCGGAAATCAATTGGCAGATCTGCCTTTGATGTTACTTTCCATTTTTTAAAATATGCCATCTTTTCCATTCTTTCCGGCTGGATGGCAAAATTGTCGCTATTAATTATTTTTAGGATTCTTGGCAGTCTATCAAGACTGCAGATAATGAGATTTGCACTGAGTAAGCCAAGGAGACCAAGAAACCACCAGGAATAGTACATGTTGGGGATATCGAGGATGTGGAAAAATTGTGCCCATTTGGGACCAAAGTTTTTCACATAAAAACTGTACGTTTCTCCCTGTGGTATTACTGTTCCTATGATTGACGTGGATGCAAGTGCACAGAGTGTAAAAAGAGCAAGTTTGACAGAAGAAAAAAATTTCCAGAGGTTCGTGATTATATTCATATCGTATGTTATGGAATGATAATTATTATTGGGTGGATGTCATAATTACAATACACAGAAAAAAAATGCAATGTAAGAGAAGTCCGATGGCATGTTGTCAACCATTTATTAATAGACTACTACCAGGAAAAACAGTATGGATTTTGTTAAAGTAGCAACAGTAAAAGATTTTACCCATAAGAGCATCATATCTTTTTCTATTTTAGGAAAAAAGGTGGGGGTGCTAAAAAGAGATGATGGAAGTTTTCATGCCATTGAGGTTGGGTGCAAACATCAGAGTGCAGACTTAAGCAAAGGGGAAATAATTGGGATGATAGCAACATGCCCCAGACATCAATGGCAATATGATCTGGAGACGGGAAAATGTCTTACCAATAGTTCACCGGATTTGAGGAAATATGCTGTTCGCAGAGAGGGAGAAAACATTCTTGTGTCCCTGCTACCTTTAAGTTAGCTGGAAAAATGAATAAACATGTCCGAACTGCTTGACAAAGCAGGGAGAGCTGTCTAATTTTAACCCTTTTTCAGTGGGGAAATGGGTTAACTCTATTCGTAAGGTGCAGGAGAATAATGATTTCTTTGAATTTTGGCAAGTCCAAAGATGGACTTTTACCGGCAGTCGTTCAGGAGTATAAAACAGGTGAAGTTCTTATGCTTGCTTATATCAACAAGCTGGCTTGGGATAAAACCCTGGAAACAGGAAAGGCTCATTACTGGAGCAGATCAAGAAATACTCTCTGGTTGAAAGGAGAAACCTCCGGTCATATTCAACTGATTCACGATATCTTTGTTGATTGTGATGAAGATACTGTTGTTTTCAAAGTGGAACAACTTGGCGGCGCTGCTTGTCATACCGGACACCGTTCATGTTTTTATAGACAGGTAAAAGGGGATAAGCTCGTTGCAGAAAAAGAAAAAGTATTTAATCCTGAAGATGTGTACGGAAAATAAATAAACGGTTTTAAAAATATAATTAATAGGGAGTAAAGAACTCAATGAATCAGCTTAAATTGGGATTACCTAAGGGGAGTCTGGAGAAGGCAACAATTGAACTTTTCGAAAAAGCAGGCTGGCTTATTAAACCTGCATCCAGAAATTATTTTCCCAAAATAGATGATGCCGAACTTGATTGTTCCATCTGCAGGCCTCAAGAGATGTCACGCTATGTGGAAAGTGGGATGCTTGATGCGGGCATTACCGGTAAAGATTGGACTATGGAAAACCTTTCTGATGCGGTACTGGTGTGTGATCTCATCTATTCAAAGGTGAGTCGACGTCCTACGCGGTGGATTATTGCGGTTGCTGGTGACTCTGAAATCAAGACTCTTGCAGACCTTGAAGGTAAGAAAATCTCTACTGAGCTTGTGAATGTAACAAGGCGCTTTTTTAAGGAAAAAAACATAAATGTAGATATTGAATTTTCCTGGGGTGCGACTGAGGCAAAAGTTGTTGCCGGGCTTGCTGATGCAATAGTAGAAGTAACGGAAACTGAAAGTACCATCCGGGCGCACGGTTTACGGATTATTCATGAATTGATGGAATCAAATACGCAATTTATTGCCAATAAAGAGTCCTGGAAAGATCCTTGGAAACGGGAAAAAATTGAAAATATTGCAATGCTGTTACAGGGAGCGTTGAGAGCAGATCGGATTGTTGGGCTGAAAATGAATGTGGCAAGCGACAAACTTGAGACAATCGTCGATTTACTGCCCAGCATTAATGCTCCCACTGTTGCCAGCCTGTACAACCAGGATTGGTATTCAGTTGAGACTGTTGTTTCTGAAGATATAGTCAGAGATCTCATTCCACGCTTGAAAAAAGAGGGCGCTGAGGGCATTATTGAATATACGCTGAATAAAGTTATTTAATAACACTCCAGGTAAAAAAAATGGACTTTTCTGACGTTCAATTCCTTCTTAGCGTTCATCGCCTGAAACAGTTACCTCCTCTTGAGCTTCCAGAGGTAGCTTTTGCCGGGCGTTCGAATGTTGGCAAATCAAGTTTGATAAATACCCTCACTCAGCGCAAGAGCCTTGTGAAAGTGAGTGGTCGTCCCGGGAAAACACAAGGGCTGAATTATTTCAGGGTTGGTGAACAATTTTTCCTTGTTGATCTGCCAGGGTATGGTTATGCAAAGGTTCCCAAAGGAATGCAGAATGCTTGGCAATCCCTCATTTCAATGTATTTGGAAAGCCGGGCGACCTTGCGGTGTGTTGTTGTGATTATAGATATTCGCCATGAACCAAAGCAGGTTGATACTCAGCTGATTCAATGGTTGCGCATGAAAGAGATCCCTGTGTTGCCTGTGTATACCAAAATTGATAAACTATCCGGCAGTCTTCGTCAAAAAAATGCCAAAATGCTTGATGCCGGTCACGGGATACGTGGTTCGGAACGAGTGCTTTTTTCCTCCAAAACACGCCAGGGGCGTGAAGAGTTATTGCAAAGTCTTGCATCTTTTATTTATACCTGAGTATATTTTTTTTTGTGTAATTACCCCTTTTTGCAGAAGAGAATTCTCGTTTTTTCTGGCTGGGTTGATATGATATAATGAAGACGATGGCCGCAAATAATCCACCATCGCCTATTATTATCATCAGCCGGAGGAGCTATGCAGGAATTATCCAAATCCCAAAAAGCCCGTTTTGCCATTCGAACATTTAAAATACTTGCAGATTCTCTGACATTACAGGGTGCTTATAAGCCGTCCGGCAGGGCTGGTGAGAAGATGGCTGAAGCACTGACCCAACTGAGCCCAGAAATTTACGGTTCGATGACCGATTCACGTATTGTTGAATTAAAAGGTCTTGAGTACGTAATCGACAGGATGCCAAGAGGAATTGAAAAGTGCTCAAAAATTATCCTCACAGCCCAGGAGGATTTTCAGGACACATCTTTTGAAAAAATAGTTCCACTTAAACGAAGACGATTTTCTTATGGTGTTTCTGATAAGGAAATGTGTTTCGTGATTACCACCGGAAAGAGTGAAATATACGATATTCTCACCCACATAACCTTTCTTAATATTGAAGCCCAGAAGATCTATCGACAGGTCTGTAACAGAAGTAAAAGGTTACGGGAAGAATGGCTGGATCTTGAGCGAGTCGCAGGCATTGATGTACCCCTCAAGGGAGAAGAACTGGATAAGGCAATTTGGAATTTGTCCATTATTCTTGGTCGCACATATAAAGAAACCAGAGAAACGTATGAATGTCTTGAGAAAAATCGACTTGATTCCCAGTCAAACAATGGGCTTTTCAGAATAGTCTACAGCATAGGGCGGCGAATTATCGGGGAGCAGGATGAAGGCGAAAATGAATTAACCGTCTATTTCACACCATCTCTGCTGGAGATGATTGATTTGCAAAAGTATGCAACCCTCTGGGCAGAAAACCTGAAAAATACTTTGTGCACACTTCAACTACAGGATCGTCCTGTGCATATAATAAGCGCAAATATGCACTCGATGAGAAATCTTCTCTATGGGCCCGGAGCTTTGTCACAGTCAGGGGAAAATGTGCCTGATGATCTCTACGAAATGGTCAGGGAAGTACGGGATCGTGAGGGAGCTGTAGATACGTATGCGGAGAGTCACGGATTTACCTTTTTAGAAGATAAATCCGGGTCTAATATTGATGTAAATATTATCGATCTTACCTCTATTGCTGCCTCCGATATACACCCTGCAATGCGATTAGATGTACAGTTTATGCAGGAAAATAAACCGGTATTGATTGTCTTTGATTATGCTTTTGGAACCCAGGCCTTTGATATTATGGACGAATTGCTGGAGCCTTTTCAGCAGTCAGGTGAACCATTTTTCCTTGATATTCAATCAATTGCAATAATGGGAAAAGCCGGGGTACTCCCTGGTAAAAAAGGTGATATCATGATTGCGACGGCCCATGTCATGGAAGGAACCGCAGACAGTTATATTGTGAATAATGATCTTTGCCCTACAGATTTTGACAATGGTCTTGATGTGTATATCGGACCAATGTTGACGGTATTGGGTACATCTTTGCAGAACAGAGATGTCCTTGAGCGTTTTCATTCTTCCAGCTGGAAGGCTATTGGCCTTGAGATGGAGGGAGGGCATTATCAACGCGCGATATCCGGCGCAATTATCCAGGGTCGTATCTCACCTGAAATGAAAACCCGCTATGCGTATTACGCATCTGATAATCCCCTTCTCAGTGGACAGACCCTTGCATCGGGGCCAATGGGTGAAGAGGGTATTATGCCTACCTATATGATATCCAAGATTATTCTTGAGAAAATTGGTAATTATGAAATTCCCGCAAAAGATTAATCGCCTGGGGAGGCTGTTGGATTTTTCACCCTGGATTCTGGCGATTGCCTGTTTTCTGCTGCTTCTATTATTGACCATGTTTGGTATCAGCAATTATCAACGGGAAAAAGATCTGATTGTTGATGGACTTGGGCAAAAAGGCTTAACATTGTTGCGTTTTATGAATAGTTCCGTGAGAGGATCTATTCGTGACAATCTGCAATTTTCGCAGGAGCCATTTCGCTGGGAAGATCATATACAAAAAGCTATGGAGCAGGCCGTAGAGCAACATGGAATTGAATCCATACTGCTTGTAGATTCAACAGGGAAAATACTTGTTGGTGCCGGGCAAAAAGGAACTGAAAAAAAAGTTGACCCGGAAACGTTGCGATTTGCTCTTGGTCTTGAGAAAAGTGATCCCCGGCAGTTTGTTTTTCGTATGATAGAAAAAGAGGGCGAAAGAGAAAAGATTCAAATTGCAGCCTGGTATCTTCCGCCGGATGCACATGGCAGATTTCCGGAATATTTCAAAGGCCGTGGTTTTTCCGGTAGACGTATGATGCGTTTTGGTCATCATCCACAGTTTAAAAAAGTACAGGACAGTATTAGAGATCTTTTGAGTAGTCGACCGATGTATATTGTGGAGTTGGATTTTCAACAGTTTAATTCACCTCTGCAGCGGCAGTTACTGCAGATAATTGTACTGGCCGTGGTTGCTCTTCTGGTCGGAGCAGGTGGAATACTTTCCTATATAACTCTTAAAGGGTTAAAGGGTTCTGAAATTCGTCTTGATAAAATGAGTGCTTTTACGGATATTCTTGTCACATCACTTCCGGTAGGGTTGATTGCAACGGATGAGACCGGCATGGTGAAAATTTATAATGCATCAGCAAGGAACCTGCTTGAATTTGCTGAAAACGATATTTTAAATGCAAGTCCTGAAAAATGTTTACCGGCAGAACTGGCCCGGATGTTTCGTCAAAAAGAGACGAATAATACGGCTGGCTATCAGACGGAAATCATTTTTCAACGGGGTAAAGGCGATATAAAGAATTTACAGCTGGCATCGGTTTCAATTCCCGATACTTCAGGGAATTTTTCCGGAGAGGTTGTGTTGATCAGGGATTTAACATCATTTAAAAGACTTGAACAGGAACTGCAGAGAAGTGAAAGATTGGCGGCACTTGGGAAAATGGCTGCAGGTGTTGCACATGAATTGAGAAATCCCCTCAGTTCAATAAAAGGGCTGGCTGTGCTTTTGCAATCCCATTTTCCTGAAACAGGGGCTGATGCAGATTCAGCAGAGCTTCTTGTTGGTGAGGTTGAACGACTTAACCGGAGTATTGGCGAGTTATTGGAGTATGCCAAACCGGCTAAACTCAATAAAAAGAATCTGATGTTGGTTGAAATCATAGAAAAAGCTCTATCATTGGTTCGTATTGATGCGGAAACGTATGGTATTGAAATTATAAAATTGTATAACGATGAAAATCCACAAGTTTTTGGAGATAGAGATAAGTTAAACCAGGTATTTTTAAATATTTTTCTCAATGCGATTCAGGCTATGCCCGGTGGAGATCGTTTAACGGTGAGGTGTGTAGTTGTTGAGAGTTTTGTCGCTGTTACGGTGAGAGATACTGGCTGTGGAATTGCCCCCGAAGATCTGCCAAGGATATTTGACCCTTATTACACCACCAAAAGCGATGGTACAGGTTTGGGCCTCGCCTTATCACTGAAGATGGTAGAAGAACACGGGGGAAGGATGACAATGGCGAGCATTATAAATAATTACAGTGAGGTTCGCATAGAGTTTCCTTGTGTATGAATGAGCCTGTTGATTTAATGTATTTTGCCCGATCTCTTCGTTATATGTAAAATTTTATCCTCGGAATATCAACTATATGCCTGTGGCAAAATTTTTCATATGCCTCGATATCAGACAAAAATCCTATTAAATCAACAGGCTCATGAATGGTCAGAGAGAATTGTTTTTTATTAGAGGTGCGATAAAAAGTGCTGTCAGGATTGCATAAAAATGCCCCTGGTGTGAATCAAAAAGGAAGGAGTTCATAAGGCAGCCACTTGCCATGGCGATAACTACTCCCTGGAGCAGATATCTCTGGGGTGGGCCAAGTTGCAACGAATAGAAAAACTGTGAGATCAGCAGCGCAAGATAAACAGCAAGGCCGACAAGACCTGTCTGAACGCCAATAAGAAGGTATTCGTTGTGAGGATTGTCAGAAGGTTGAGTTTGACTCTTCTGTTTTTTTATAAGATCACTTTGGGCTGCCTGAAACGATCCTGTTCCATGACCGAAAACGGGATTTTCGATTATGAGGTCAATGCTGTTCTGCCACCAGTCAAAACGCATACCAAGTGAGGTTCTTGAAGAAGTGGAATGGTAGGTTTTCATTTCCTGAATTGCCTCTGACACTCTCGATGAAAAATTATGGGAGGTCGCGTAGATAAGAGCAAGAAGAGCGGATATCAGCAGGGCTACCAGCAGAGATTTTTTTAAGGGCAGACGCTGGAATATTGCAAGAGGTATGAGGATGAGGTAGATCAGCATACCGGTTCTTCCCGGCGCAATAAAAAAAAGATTGATCGTTGTGATCAGGAAGAGAGTCAGCCAGTAATAGAGATACTTTTTTGTCTCAAAACACCTATGGAGACACCAGAACGCCAATATTGCCATAAAGAAACTATGGGTAATGTGGTATACTAGAGAGTAGCCGAATTTTTGAGTCGGCAACAGGGAAAAAAACATAAGGTATGAGCTTATCAAGAGAACGCAGCAGCCTCCAATAAAACTCTTTTGAGCGCGAGCAGCTGCTAGATCATTCCTGTAAAACAGTGAGACTACGACACCAAAAAGCAGCAGCTCACGGTATTTTTTCAGGTATAAAACCGCTTCGCCAAAGGGAACAGGTGTATATAAAAGCCCAGCTGTTAAAAGAAGTAACAGCAGAGTTGCGAGAAGAACAGAGATGTTGTCTCTTATGAACAGCGGAAGCAAAAGAAATCTACCACTCAAAATCCAGCATATACATGCAAGGATAGCGGTTACCCCAAGAAGAGATGTGGAAAAAGGGATAAAAAAGCATGAGAGAGTGACAAAGAAAATTCCTGCGGAGTTTAGAGCCTTACTCCATGGAGTCTGAAGAGAAAAACAAGAAACCATAAGTTGTTTTTTATTTGACCAGTTCATAACAGTAACAAAGCACTTGCTTACCGTTTACCGGTGTTAGTCTATTGTGTATCCTTTTCTGTACCATAACCTGATCAAATGCTATTTGTACTGCATATTGTACAGCAGTTCGTATTCACCTTCCTGGGCAATTAGAGAATCATGCGTTCCCTGTTCAACGATAACACCATCTTTTAAAACAATTATTCTAGCGGCATTTTTTATCGTCGAAAGTCTGTGGGCGATAACAAATGTTGTTCGATCTTTTATAAGATTTTCAAGAGCCTTCTGAACTTCCCGTTCAGATTCTGTGTCGAGTGAAGATGTTGCTTCGTCGAGAATCAGGATGGGGGCATCTTTAAGGATCGCCCTGGCAATGGAAATACGTTGTCGCTGACCGCCTGAAAGCCTGGCCCCGCTTTCGCCAATTAGCGTATCAAAACCGTCGGGAAGAGCTTGTATGAAATCGTAGGCATGAGCTGCCCTGGCTGCCTGAAAAATGGCATCTTCTGATGCCGCGTGGTCTCCGTAGGCAATATTGTTGCGAACGGTGTCATTAAATAGAATAGTTTGCTGGGTAACCATGGCAATCTGATCCCTGAGGGATTTCATGGTTACGTCCCTGATGTCGATGCCGCCGATGAGAATACTACCTTCGGTCACTTCAAGAAAACGTGGAATGAGATTTGTCAGCGTCGTTTTGCCTGCACCACTCGGGCCGACAATAGCGATCGCTTCCCCAACAGGAACTTTAAGGTTGATATTTTTTAGAACCTGTGTGCCGTCTTTATAACTGAAATTGAGCTGTTTGAATTCTATATCAGTTGTAAAAGCAGGGAGTTGTATTGCATTTTCTTTGTCTTGTATCTCAGGTTTCATATCCAGAATGGCAAAAACACGGGTGGCTGCGGCTAAGCCCTGCTGAATAGTGGAATTGACTCTGGTGACTCCCTTGACGGGTTCGTAGGCTGCGATAAGAGCGGTTAAAAAAGCAAAGAATGTACCTGGTGTAGAATTGCCGTGAATAACACCGATGCCACCAAACCAGATAATAACGGCGATGGCAAGGCCTCCAATAAGTTCCATCAGAGGATGTTGTATGCATCGATATTTTGCATCTTTGATGGTTAAGGAGAAAAGGTTACGTACCTGGTTGAAAAACCGGTTACCTTCGTATTGTTCTTTTGTGAAAGCCTTGACGATTCTGTGCCCGGTAATTGTTTCGTGGAGAATATTGGAAATATTGGCGACCTCTTCCTGGGTTGAGGTGCTGAGTTTTCGGAATAATCGGCCAAATTTTACTATGGGCAGTGCGGCCATAGGTAAAACAACAAAAGAAATCATTGCAAGTTGCCAGTTCATGTAAAAGACCACTACAAGCAGGAAGATTACCTGGAAAAAATCACGGACAACTCCAACCAGAGCGTTGGAAACAGCCTGTTGCAGCAATGTTACATCTGAAATAATACGGGACATGAGCGTGCCGGTTGGCATGCTGTTAAAAAATGTTAATGACTGCTCATGGATGTGGTTGAAAATCTTAACCCGAAAATCCCGGATGACGGATTGGCCGACCTGCTCGAGCAGAAAAGTATAAATGTAGTAAACAATCCCTTTTAAAAAGAAAATGACCACAACTACAAAGGGCAAAAGTTTAAGGTAAAAGAGATTTTTATCTATGAAAATTTTATCCAGTAAATCCTTTACCAGATATGCCTGGGCAGCAGTAAATCCTGCAACGCATATCATGGACAACATTGCTATGATGAGTTTAAACTGATACGGTCTGATAACCTGATATAATCGTTTGAATATTTCTTTATTGGTCATGGGTGAATTATATTATGTGCGGGGGGAAATACATGTGTAGGCTCCGAAGGTAGACGCCAATACTAATACATCAGAGCGTTTGAATACAGAAGAATTATTTAAAAAAATATCTGACGTAGTGATCTTTTCACCTTGGGGTATTCTTTTTTGCTCCAGAGGCGATGGAAGAGGCTGAACCACTGTTCCGGGTATTGTCTGATAAACGCTTCATAACTGCGAATGGCTCTGGATGAAATATCCTGGATATTTTCTTCGTTGGTTTCCTTATATTCGGGAAGAGTTACAGTGTCAAAGTCAATATGGAGTTCGCCGTCTTTCATGTAGTAAACACTTGTGAGAACCGGTGCTTTATTTCGCAGGTGAAGCATGGCTGCTCCTTTGGCACAGGCAAGTTGTCGATTAAAAAACAAAATTTTTGTGCCTCGGCTGGTATAGCTTTGATCCAGACTGACTATTAAAATCCTATTTCTATTTAATTCACGTTCGTATACTTTCATACCGTCATAACTGCTTACATGTTCAAGACTTGAGCCGTATCTGCCTCTTTGTTGCAAGAAAAATCGATCGGTAAGGGGATTGCTTTGCTGTTGATATATAAGACTGGTCGGTAGACCTGAGAGATTAAACCAGGCAAAATAGGCCTCGAACCAGCTGGCATGAATGGTAGTTAGTATGACACCTTTTCCCTGGCTTAATGCATCTTCAAGCTTATCTCTACCGGTGATCTGTGCGTTTCGAATCAGTTCCGTCATTTTTTTTCTGTGGAGAATAAAAACCAGGCCAAATGTTCTGGTAAACTGCAGATAGACGCGACGAAGAAGGCGCAGCTTTTCATCATGATTCAGTTCCGGGAAAACCGTTGACAGATTCTTATAGGCAACCTTGATACGAAAAGGAAAAACGATCCAGGCAAACATCCCAAGAGTGCTGCACAGAAAGAGAATTACGGGGATGGGTAACAGGTTCACACAGAAAATAACGGTTCTGAGGAGGGTATATTCAAGTTTGTGTTTGGTTCTCATAATTGTATTAAAGTTACTTTTAAATAGTGCATGTTCCAAAAAACAGTACTACTACACCACTCTCAGCAAGAAACAAAGATGTTTTTAAAATGGCCTGAAGACAGGCAGGCTTACAATGATTATCTTGATATTGGTTTGAAAATAATATATTCAAGATTTGTCGTACACGAAACATTTTTAAAAAATGGAAAAAGAAAGTGAATAGAATGGTTTGGTTATTGAATAAGAAAAATAATTTGTTTCTTTTGTTCTCCCTACTTTTGTCAGCTGTAGCCATGCTGTTTGTTCAAAATACCGTCGCGGGCAATGTCTGTTTTGATACGACATGGCCCTCTGATCATAGTTCTTTAAAACCGGATCCTGATCTTATCCGTGGTACGCTTGAAAACGGTTTTCGCTATGTCATAAAAAAGAACTCAGAGCCTGAAAACAGGGCTGCTATTTACCTTGATGTTCAAGCAGGTTCCCTTAACGAAAATGATAAACAGCGAGGGCTGGCACATTTTCTTGAACATATGATGTTTAATGGTTCGACAAATTTTCCTCCGGGCAGTCTTATTGAATATTTTCAGTCTATTGGTATGAGTTTTGGAAATGATACCAATGCCCATACCAGTTACGGAGAAACCGTCTACTATCTGATATTACCGGATACTGGTAGTGCTGAACTTGAGAAGGGGCTTCTTGTCACTGCGGATTATTCAAGAAAGGCACTGTTGCTTGATACGGAAATAGAGCGTGAACGTGGTGTGATCCTGTCGGAGAAAAGAGCCAGAGATTCTGCAGGGTACAGGACATATGTTGCCCGTTCCGAATTTGCCTACAGAGGAACAATGCTCCCTGAAAGAATGGTAATAGGTATTGATGCAACGCTTGATGCGGCGGATCACAATCTGCTTGCTTCATACTACGACTCCTGGTATCGGCCTGATAATTTTGTTCTGGTGGTAGTGGGTGACTTTGAACCAGCAGAAGTTGAGGGGTTGGTAAAAAAAATATTCTCAAAACTTAAAGCAAAAGGTGAACGGCCGAAATGTCCTGACTTTGGAAAACTGCAACACAGGGGAGTTGAGGCTTTTTATCACTATGAACCAGAACTTGGCAAAACAAATGTTTCCATTGACACTCTCTGGGATGTTGATCTTCAGGATGATTCGATCAATTTGGAAAGACGTGAGATCCTGAGGTATTTAGGCTCCATGATTATGAGTTATCGTTTGCAGCGCATACAGGAGGAAGAAAGTCCACCATTTACGCAGGCAGCCTATTATTCTTCTGATATTGTCAATCGTATTGAGTATGGAACCATCACAGCTGTAACGGATAATGGTCGTTGGGGTGAGACAGTATCTTTTCTCGACCAGATACTGCGTCAGGCAATCACCTATGGTTTTGAGAAAGATGAACTGGAACGTGGGAAAAAAGAATTGATTGCAAGTCTGGATTCCCGGGTATTGACCTCTAAAACAACAGATTCGAGAAAAATTGGCAGGGAAATCATTCGACATCTTAATACAAACCGAGTGTATATGGGGCCGGAACAGGAAAGAAACCTTTATGGATCAATCATTGAAAAGCTGACGATTGAAGATGTGAACAGGGAATTAAGAGCTATATGGGCACATGACAGCAGGTTGGTGTCTGTCTCCGGTGATGTTGATCTCGGAGAAAATGCAAATGCAATAATTTTGAAAAAATATTCTCAATCTAAAACGGAGGATGTCCGAGCACCAGAAAGCAAGGTGGCTGTTGATTTCCCCTACCTTGCCATTTCCAATGGCAAAAAAGTTCTTCCCCAAAGCACAAAGTATCCTGAGATTGAAGTGGAGAAGCTGGTTTTTGAAAATGGCTTAGTCGTTAATTTAAAGAAGACGGATTTCGTCGAAAACAGTTTTCAACTTGCGGTCAGTTTTGGTAATGGAAAACTCAGCGAACCAGATCCGGGGATGGCGTTTCTGGCCCAGGCCGTTGTCAATGGTTCAGGGAGCGGTAAACTCCCCCAATCTGCTTTGGATACGCTGGTCGCAGGAAGTTCCGTGTCAATGAACTTCCGTGTCGGGGATGCATCATTTTCATGGTCTGGTGGTGCCTTGTATAAAGATTTTGAGTTTTTTGTTCAGCTTTTGCACACTCGAATGTTTGATCCCGGATTTCGACAGTCTGTTTACACAACAGCCAGATCCAGAGCGGAGATGATGTATAAAGAGATGGGGCAGGAAATAGAAGGTGCAATATCTCTTGAAGTAAGACCTTTTCTTGCGGGTGGCAACTCACGTTTTGGCTTACCTGGCTGGGATAAGATTTCACGTATTGATTTTACTGATCTGGATGGTTGGATGCGTTCAGCCTTAAAAATTCATGATATGGAGATTTCTGTAGTTGGTGATTTTGATCGAGATACTGTGGTAAAAATATTGGGACGATATTTCGGTCATAACCCATTAAAGGAGAAAACTGTTCCGAAAACCGTGCAGATACACTTCCCGGCCGGTGATAGTCGCGAGGTTTCTGTTAAGACCTCAATAGATAAATCTCTTGTAGTGGTCGCATGGCCTACCGATGATTTCTGGGATATAAAACGTACCAGGCGGTTAAATATCCTGTCAGCTATCTTTGAAGACAGGCTGAGAAAGGCTATTCGTGAGTCAATGGGTGCGACCTATTCTCCGAATTGCTACAGCTGGGGCAGCAGGGCGTATAGCCGCTATGGTTTTTTGGCAGTGCAGATGACGGTAAAACCAGGCATGGAGGATATCATTGTTGAGAAAATTCTGGAAATAAGCGAGAAATTGCAGGGTGAAGGTGTGAGCATTGATGAACTTTTGCGGGCAAGAAAACCGACAATAACATCGCTGAAAGATAGTGTGAAAAATAACCACTACTGGCTCTACTCTGTACTTTTTCAGTCGACTGAACATCCAGAACAATTGAAATGGCCTGAAACTATTCTCACTGATTACGCTTCGATCAGCAAAAATGAAATTGATACACTTGCAGAAAAATATCTACAGAATGAAAGAGCAGCAATAATAAAGGTGCATCCTGAAAGCAGCAGCGAGATTGCAGGTAAACCATAAAACATCCTGTTGCCATGAGGTAATGGTTTTAAATTTGACAGGGATACTGAAAAGACTCCATTTTATATTTGATATTTTTGTTTTTTTGTGAGACCTTGAACGTAGAACACAGCAGGGACAACCTCCTAGATTTGTTGTGATGTTATTTTTAAACTAAGGATACCGTATGAATCAGAATGAAATGCAGCTGACCAGGGAACCAAGCGTACGTTTTGGGCAGTTAAAAAGAAAATATCGTAGAATGGATAGTACAGGTTTTAATTGTGATATCGCAGACGGCCCATCGAGTTATGGTGGGAAAGTAGAGGATATTTCCTCTGGAGGATTCAGAATAACGAACATTCCAGAGTCTTTTGCTGCTGATAAATATGTGTATACGGTGTTACTCTCATCCCAGGATGGGAAACATTTCAGATTATTGGCCAGACCCTGCTGGAGTAAGACAAATAGCGGAGCTGATCGTTTGGAAATGGGATTTAGAATTATAGATGCTCCCTGGGAATGGATAGAATTCACATTCGGAGAGATATCTGATGTGGACTATGAGGATGACTACGTTTTCCATTGACATCATTTAATTGTTTATATTGATATATTGATAAGGCAATGTGCATAGATTTTGTTCGGGTCGTCAAAAAGGAGCAGCGTATCAAAATGTTTCTGGAATATTTTGTGAATCTGTTCCAGAAACGGGATATTGACTCCGGTTGCAGCTGTGATCTTTCGGGCACTTGCCGCAAGCAGCTGCAAAAAGTGCTGTTGTACTGATACCGTTGGTTGTATGTATTCTGTACTGTATTCTTTGAGATGAGCGAGTTCGGCGGCAGATTTAACAGCATCTGAAAGAGAGCCGAGCTTATCTACGAGCCCGAGGGAGAGGGCTGTTGTTCCATCGTATACCCGGCCTTGTGCGATCTTTCCCACCCTGGTTTTATCAATTTTCCTGCCATCCGCGACGAGTGTTATAAACTGATCATAATTATAGGCGATTGTTTGTTGTATTGCTGATTTCAACTGTTCCGGAAGTGGTCTTGTCATATTAAGTCCTGCGGCAAGGGGAGTGGTACCAGTCCCGTCACTGTTGACACCGATATTTTCAAGACTTTTTTCAAAAGTGGGGATTGCCCCAAAAATTCCAATTGAACCCGTTAGTGTAGCGGGATTTGCCCAGATCTCATCGGCATCGGCTGCAATCCAATATCCCCCCGATGCAGCCATTGACCCCATGGAAACCACAATTGGTTTGCCACTCTTTTTCAGTTCAAGAAGCTCCTGTCTGATAATTTCAGAAGCAAAAGCAGAACCTCCACCGGAGTTGATACGCAGGACAACTGCTTTAATCTGATCGTCTTTACGTGCTTTTTTGAGAAGTGCAGCCAGGGAATCACCACCTATTAATCCAGCCTTTTGTTTGCCTGGCAGAATATTACCTTCAGCTACTATGAGGCCAATCTTTTGGGTTGTGCTGTTGTCCGGTAAAAAAGATGGTTGTATTGTCTCCAGATAGGTTGCTGATGAAACAATGTGCGGGGAACTGTCCTTGAGGCCCAGCAAGTTGGAGAGGTACGTCTTAACCTGGTTGCGGGTAAGAATTTTATCGACAAGGCCTGTTTTTTTTGCAAGCAGTGCGAGGTTTCCCTGTGTGGATTGCAGCTCATGGTCGATATGAGAGGTATAGTTACCAATAGTGTTTGATTCTAATTGTCTCTGTCTTTTTATACCGTCGGTATATACCTTCCATAGCGCAGAAAGCCATATTTCACTTTGTAGCCTGTCCTCAGCCGACATACTTTCACGGGTGAAGGGTTCCACCGCAGATTTATAGGTTCCAATTTTAAAAATATTGTACGTAATCGCGAGTTTTTCAAGCGCTTTTTTGAAGTAGAGTTTGTAGACACCAAAGCCGTGAAGGTCAACGCCACCCATCGGGTTGATTATAACGGTATTGGCGTATGATGCGAGATAGTACTGGGATTGTGAATAATAGTCTTCTGCTGCAATAACGGTTTTTCCGGAGGCTTTAAAGCTGTTCAATGCCTTTCCAATGGTCTGCATCTGGTTCAGACCAGCCCGACCCATATTTTTAAGGTTGAGAAGAATAACTGATATGTGTTCGTCCCGTGTACTGGTTTCTATTATATCCAGAATGTCCTGAAGGAGTGTTTCAGGGTCAGGTGTATTTTCGTTCATGGAAGTGGTGAGAAACTTCTCGATGGAGCTGATCGGTTTTTTCTGTTCCACAATATTTCCGGAAATATCGAGTCTGAGTATTGAATTATCAGGTAGAACTGACTCCATTTCAGGGATCATGGAATACACAATCAACACAAGGATAAGGATGATAATGGAGTTGAAGAAAAAATTTCTGATAACAGTAAAAAATTTACCAGTATATTTAAAAATATTGATAATAGACAGAACGAGATCTTTCATAAAGTTTGTTGAAGTCGTGGGTTATTGAATTAAAAACAAAGGTAACTGCTCAGCGCAACGTTAATCATAATATGATGGTAATTCAATGGTTATACTATTGTGTTCGAAGGAAATGGTAACAATAGTTGGCGAGGCGTTTCAGCATATCCGCTCAAATTTGATATAGAAAGGCCGAGAAGTCTAATTTTTTGCACACCAATCCGGGTTTTTTTAATGAGTCCCGGCAGGTGAAAAAGAATGTCTTCACTGCAGCTGACTGGTGTTCGGAGTGTAAGTGAGCGTGTAATTGTTGTAAAATCGTTGTAGCGGACTTTCAATGTGATTGTGTGGCCACAGTTTTTCTTGTTGGCCAGCGAGTGACCCACGCGGTGCGCAAGTTCAACAAGAAATGCGTTAATTTCCACTATATCCACGGTGTCGCTGGTAAGAGTAGTCTCACTGCCAATTGATTTACGACCACGCCTTGGAGCCACTGGTCTGTTATCTTTGCCACGCACAATGTTATATAAGAATGAACCCGATTTACCAAAGTGTCTGCTAAGATTTTCTTCGGTACATTGCCGCAGATCATAGCCGGTTTTGATGCCAAGCTTTAACATTTTCTGTTCTGTAACCTTGCCCACACCAAAAAACTTCCGTATGGGAAGTGTCGAGAGAAAATCAAGTGCGTTTTCTGGAGGAATTGTACTGATACCACTGGGTTTTTTTAAATCCGAGGCAACTTTTGCTAAAAATTTATTGAAAGAAACTCCGGCTGATGCGGTTAAACCGAGTTCCCGGTAAATATGTAGACATATCTTTCGGGCCAGCAGGGTCGCAGAAGATGGAGGTTGGCTGTTGTGTGTGACATCAAGAAATGCTTCGTCAAGAGAGAGCGGTTCGACAAGAGATGAATACTGGCGAAATATATTCATTAGTGATACGGATACTTCCTTGTATCGCTGCATTCTTGGACGGGTGAAAATTGCCTGCGGGCAAAGTTTAACAGCCCTTGCGCATGGCATTGCAGAATGTATACCAAATCTCCGGGCTTCATAGGAACAGGTGGCCACGACACCTCTGCTTTGGGGATTGCCGCCGACAATCAGTGGCTTGCCACGAAAGAACGGGTTGTCTTTTTGTTCTATGGAGGCAAAAAAAGCATCCATATCTATATGTATTATTTTTCTTTTGCTGTTCATAGGCTGAAGACAATATAACAAAAAAATAAGGGAAAGCGTGAAAATTGGATCAAACCGAAGTAGAATTGGTAAGATTACGTTTTATAGTAGTACTTATATGTTGTTATCAACTTTTCCCTGTAAGGCACATTAATGGATAAAAGACAGGTTATTGGAACAAATTTACTTTTTGAGGGACTTGCTGCAGAGCAGTTGGAGGATATTAATTCTATTGCAGTTGAAAAATCCTACCAGCGTGGACAGAATATTTTTTTTGAAGGGGACACCGCCAACGGTTTTTATATGGTAGGAGAGGGCAAGGTGAAGATATATAAAGTTTCGCCTGCCGGTAAGGAACATATCCTGCACATCTTCGGGGCAGGTGAACCGTTCGGTGAAGTGCCTGTCTTTCATGGCCAGCCATTTCCAGCAACTGCCGAAGCTCTTGTCAAAACAAAAACTCTCTTTTTCCCCAGAAGCAGATTTATTCAGTTGGTGGAATCTAATCCTTCAATTGCATTAAGTATGTTGGCGGTGCTTTCACTTCGTCTTAGAAGGTTTGCAAGTCAAATAGAGAGTTTGTCGCTAAAAGAAGTGCCGGCGCGTCTTGCAAACTATCTGATATATCTCAGTGAAGAACAGAACGGGGCCGAAAATATTGTCCTTGATATTTCCAAGGGCCAGCTCGCCAGCCTGCTTGGTACCATTCCAGAAACCCTGTCGAGGATTTTTTCCAGAATGAGTGAACAGGGATTGATACATGTTAACGGGAGGACGATCACAATTATTGATAGAAGTGGGTTGATGGAAAAAGAATGAATGAACCTCTTTAAGACGTTGTAACCGTCAACTATTGCTTGACTTGGTATATCTAATTCATTAATACCTTGGAAATTTAGTAACTGTAACACTTTGTCGTTGCGTATTTTCATACCTGGAGCTCTGAATGTCACAAGCCGAAAGAATGGAAAGACCTCTGGTTTCCATAATAATCCCTGCATATAACCATGAAAAATTTATTGAAGCTGCAGTGGACAGTGTTCTGGGGCAGACCGTCAGTGATTTAGAACTCATTGTCATTGATGATGGTTCCACGGACAGGACGGGTGAGATTGTCAAGGGATATATAGACACGCGCCTCACGTACTACCACCAGGAAAATCAGGACGCCTACAACACCATAAATCGTGGGCTTGATCTTGCCAGAGGGCAATATATTGCCATTCTTAATTCCGACGATGTCTATACGCCGGATAGGCTTGAACGTCTTCTCCAGTGTCAGAAACAGACCGATGCTGAGTGTATTATTTCTGATGTGATTCCTATTTCCGATGCGGGAATTGAGTTCAAAGACCCGGATTTTGGCTGGAATCAATGGCATGCAAAGAACAGAAAATTCTACTTTTCCTGCGGTGATATCTATACTGCATTTTTAAAGGGAAATTTTATGGTAACCACTTCCAATCTCTTTATGACTGCAAAAGCTGCACAAAAGGTTGGAAAGTTTTGTTCATTGAGATACCTGCACGATTATGATTTTATCTTTCGGATGATGCTCGCCTTTCCACAGGGTGTTCATTATCTGTCAGATGAAAAACTTCTCTACTATCGAATACACGATGGAAATACTCTGGGTGAAGCTGCTGTTTTCGGCAGGGAACAGGATCAACAGGTCATTCAAAAATATTTGCTTGCCATCTTACCCGAGCCCTACAGACAATATGGTGAGGCCGGGACTGCACGGTTGATTGAAATAGGCGAAGAACTGCATGAAGTAAAAAGTACGCTGGCCCCGGAGCAGTCACAGGGGGTTCGGCCTGCTTTTAAAATTTTGATGAAAAGCATGCGTCAATGGCTTGCAAAAAAAACGAAATAATACTCTTACCGGTGGCAGATAGGGGTTTGGATACAAATTTATGTCATTTACAACATTTTATTCATTACAGTCACTCGTCAGGGCGGGACGAAAAAGGGCATCAGATAAAGACGTTGTCTCTTTTGATCTCTTTGATACCTTGCTGGTTCGCCGTATCCATGATCCGGATCTGGTCAAATTACCTGTGGCACGATACATAGCTCAACTGGCTTCGAAAAATGATATTCAATGGCACTGGCAAAAGGTTCAGAGCCGCAGGGATGCTATTGAAAAGGTGCTGAGGGCAGAGACAGGGGAAAGGTTTGCCGACCATGAAGCATGTTATCCGCTTTTTATGGGAACCTTATTGCAGGAGATTTTCCAGGATTTATACAACGATGCTCTTCTTGAAGAGGTGACAGCGTATGAACTGAATATGGAAAACAACATGCTTGTTCCAAGAAAGGAACTGGTCGCCTGGATGGAGGAACTTGCGACAGCCGGGAAACGGATTTTTATTATTTCTGATATGTACCTGTCGGCAACCCATTTAAGAAAACTTGTTGAACATGGCGGTTTTCTGCATCTGGTTGAAGATATTATTTCCTCTGCGGACAGTTTTCTGGCAAAGGCCTCCGGCCTTGCTTATCCGATGATTGCTGAAAAGTTTTCTCTGGTGTCGGAGAGGTGGCTGCATATTGGCGATAACGCTTTCTCTGATGGCATGCGGGCCGATGAGGCTGGAGTAGAGGCTCTCATTATCCACGATCCGAAAGAGGATCAGCGCAAGTCGATAGTAAAAAGGTATTTTAATTACAGTGATGGTCGCCCTTTCTGGCGTGGTCGTATCCTGCAGCAGCTTATGGCTCCCCTTGAGGAGGAAAATTGTCCTCAGCCCGAATTGTATAACGAAGGGTATAATTTTATTGGGCCTCTTATCGGGCTGTTCATCCATAGAATAGCTGAAAATTGTCTAAAAAATGGAATAGCCAAAATATTTTTTCTTTCCAGAGAAGGGTGGACCTTTAAAAGATACTGGGAACAGGCAATGGAGCAGTTATACCCCCATGGGGGCCTGCCCGAAACAGAGTATCTTTATGTCAGTAGAATGGCTTTGGGTGGAGCCGTTTGTGCACACCAGGGATTGACAAAAGATAATCTTGGTATTGCCTTCCTTCCGCCCGGTAACCGGGATTTTCGTGATGTCTGTCGGATTTTTGGTATGCAACCGGAACCGTTTGTCGCTGTACTGCAGGAGTATAGTTTAGATATTGATACTTGCTTGAGCCATATCCATGATGGCTATGATCCGCAAAACAGATTGCAGTTTGAAGCAATGCTTGGTGATGACCGCTTTCAGGATGAAGTGAAAAAACAGACGATACCTTCAAATCAGGCGATGCAGCTCTATTTTGAAGAAGCAGGGCTTTTTGATCATGCAAAAGTTGCTTTTGTTGATATCGGCTGGCTTGGAACCATTCAGCGTTTTCTTTTTGAGTCGATCTCCCATCGTGATGATTGTCCGGAATGTTTTGGTTATCTTTTTGGAGCTACTCGCGGCATTGTTTTTCCAACCAGTGAGAAGAATCATGTCGAAGGAATCATGTACGATAGAGATAAATTTGATCTGGCTGCGTCCAGCCTTTTTTACGCGCGTGATATCTTTGAAGAAGCGTGTCGCGCGCCTCACCCGACACTCAATGGGTATACCTTAACAGAAGAAGGGTATACCCTTGAATTCAGGAAGGTTGACGATGACCTTGGCCAGGCTGAGCTGAAGCAGGATATATATTTTGAACCGCTTCAGCAGGGGATCCTTGATTCTGCCGACAGGTTTGGCGCTGCTGCATCATTGCTTGGTTACAGCTTTGATGATTATAAGGCCTGGATCAATTATCTTCTTCTTACAAAGCTGGCCTTCCCTCGAACTCGTGAGGTGGCAGCTATAAGAAATCAGCAGCATCTCGATGATTTTCATGGCAGGAAAAAACCCAAAAATGATTTTACGAAGGGGCTGAAGAAGTCGTTATGGGAGCAGTCTAAGCTGCAGCTGCGTTACAACCCATTTCTCAGAATGCGATGTTTTTTCAGACATTTGCGTGAAAGGATAAACGAATGAAGAGTCTTCTCAATAGACGATACGATATAACAGGTAATGAGCTTTTGCGTGTCGTGAAGTTGTCTGCATTTTCCAGGTTTGTGCCGGTTGGCAATCTTCGGGGAGGGCCAGGTCTGCGATGTCTTGTTGTGATGTTTGTTCTCCATTACCTGGGAGCACCTCTCTATACTGTTCTGGCAAGGTATGGTCAGAAAGTAAGTATTTTCCGTAGGATAGCAGGCAAGTTGGTAACTTCTCCAAAAGTGTTGGTAAAGTCCATTCTAACCGTCGCATAGCATCTTACGAAAATCTTTAACCAGTGGAAGGCCATACATAGCTTTTATTGAAGTGAGTTGTTTTTGTG
>CAMZKN010000135.1 GCA_947311315.1 uncultured Desulfobulbaceae bacterium
GGATTTTCTTTGTCTTCTTTGGGAATGTTTTTGGTGAGTTGATCGAATGTGCTTTTCATGCTTCCCATTATACAAGGGCAGGGGGTCGAACGCACGCTTTATTTTACCAACACTTTTGGAGAAGTTACGTACTATCCACATAACTAATTGATTAGGTAAAGGAAATTACGAGAAAGAGGATTTCTGATTTCGACTATGCAACAGAACCAGAATGCGCAACTTGCCGGCGAGTGGCGCGAGAACTTTCCTGTAAATCTCCAAGCTTCAATCACGCCATATAGCAACCTTCATACCAGTTTAATTATCTCTGTCATTCAAGCATGTTACAGATATCATGATGGGGATAGGATGTGCACTTTTTCGTCTTATTCTCATGCGTTAGTTCATTTTTTGCGCAAACTCTTCGTTATTGTCAAAAATATGCTCGTAATATCTATTCGCTGGTTCTTGACATTTCAAGTTTATATCTTTCTATTCAACATGTTAGAAAACCACTTAGTTCGTTATCTTTTTTCCCACTTTTCTATAACATTTAGCACATATGGGTACACATTTTCAGTTATGATTTCATACCCCTTTTCATTTGGATGCAGCCCATCTCCAAGATTAAGCTGCCTTTTCATCGCCACATCTTCCAAAAAGAATGGGAAGAACACCACATCAAATTCACGCTCAAGTTTTGGATATACACTATTAAACTGTCGAACATACACCGGGCCAAGATTCCAGACCATCTTCATTCCGGCAAGAATAGTAATAATCTCCTTTTCTTTCAGGATTTCCAGAATTTCCCGAATATTTTTCTCCATCACTAAAGGATCTATACCACGCAAGCCATCATTTGCCCCAGTTTCCAGAATTACAATATCTGGATTCATTGTAAGAATCCAATCAATGCGGGATCGCGTTCCCGAGCTCGTCTCGGCGCTCACACCGGCGTTGATAACTTCAACATTAAAACCATCATTTTTCAGTTTTTTCTCAAGCAGTACAGGATAACTTTTGCTCTCTTCAAGACCATAGCCGGCAGTGAGACTGTCACCCACTGCGACAATTTTTATTTTTTCTGACATTTTTTCCTCAACAACCACATTTTTTTCCTGATCGCCGCGACACCCGGAACAGATACACACCAGAAACATCATCATCACGGAAATTATTTTGACCATAATGTACCCCTATCCCTGTTCCCTTAAAAATTGAACAGGCTTCTTGTAAAGAACAGACACAGAACTGGCAAACCCGATACCGACAACGCAACACACTGTCAGGCCAAGCAAAACCAGGCAGGCAAAGATATTTGGAGAATAGTCAATATCAAAAAGATATCGACAAACAAGCCAGCCTGCAACCTGGGCAATAAGGATAGCGCTCCCCCCACTCAACAAAGCCAGGATACTATTTTCGAGCATCAAAACACGGATCACAAATCGCGAACCGGCGCCTAGAATTTTGTAAAATACCACCTCTTTTGTCCGTGCCACCTGGGTAGCAAAAACAGCGCCAACAAGGATAAAAACACCGGCAAGAACGGCAAATCCCGAAAAAACAGTAACTATAAAATTAAGCTTTGCCATCAAGTCACCGAGCACAGCAGCACTCTGGCCCACATCTATAGTGCTGATATTTGGAAAGCGATTAACAATACGATTCTCCAACTCTGCAACCTCACTTTGTCCAACGTGAAGCGCTGAAAAAAATGTGTGTGGAGCCGCCTTTAAATACTGTTCCGGAAACACAAAATAAAAAAACGGATAGAGCATGGATTTTGTGCGACTTCGTATACTTGTGATTTTCGCCTGCATCACCACTCCCTGAATATTGAAATGCAGGACATCACCAATGCTCATATTCCCCATTTTTGCCACCGTATCAAGTACCGAAACCTGTAACGGATATTCTCCCTTTGCATTTTTAACAAAAAGGCTGCTGCCGTCGACAAGAGTTTCATCGGCGAGAAGCTGCTCTCTATAGGTCAAATTGAACTCTCTTGCCAGGTTGTCACTTTTCTTTTTCATTTCCTGTGTTCTATTCACCGGCCGATCATTAACAGCAGTCAGCCGGGCACGAATAACGGGAAACAGTTTTTCCTCTCCACCAACCAGCGTACTGAATTCCAGGCGCTGATCTTTTTGGATATCAAGGCAAAACAGTGTTGGCGCATCACTCGGATAGGATTCAATAAACGTTGCCCGAAGATTATCTTCAACTAAAAAAATGACAAGCAAAACGGATAGAGCTGAGGTCAATGTAACGATAACCGTCCGGCTAGCATTTCCCGGACGCAATAAACTTCGTACAGCCAGTCGCATATGAAGTGACAACGGTTTAATTTTTTTTAACAAAAAATACATTCCCATTGCCATAACAGAAATCAGAACGACCAGCAGCACAATACCCGTTAAAAAAATCAGTCCGACAGTAACATCATCCAACTGCCGAACAATCAATACAGCCAGAAAGAACAGGCCGAAAACAGTGAGCACAAAAGAATTTCCGGACACTGTGACAGAAGGTATATCCTTTCTGAAGATCATAGAGGGTTTAACCTCTTTAATTGCCCGTAGTGGCAAAAAAGTGAAGAAACCTGCCGCCCAAAAACCGATGATAAGGCCTTCAGCAATATCACGCGCCACAATTGCCGGTACAAATCCTGCTGAGAGAACACCCGCAAACCGGATTGCAAAAAATTGTTCAATCACCAAGCCGGACGTAATCCCCAAGAAACACCCGAGAGAAGTCAGGAGGAAAATTAGGCGAAGGTAGTGATTATACAAAAAAGATGATGTCGCACCAAGCGATCTGATAATAGCTAACGTTTTTTCTCTCTGTCGAATAATAGCAACAAGAGAACTTTGCATACCTATTCCGGCAAGCAGCAGAGTAAAAATTGCAATAAGTGACAGGAAAAAAAGCAGATTATCAAAAAATCGTTTTATACCGGATTCGGCAGTTGTATATGTTTGAATACGCTCCTGTTCCACAACACTATTCTGCTGTAGGCGGTGCAGAACAGCACCAATCTTTTTTTTCGGTGCCAGGCGTAACAGGACTTCATATTGAATTCTGCCGCCATTCTTGACAAGCTCTGTGCCCGCAAGATCCACAGCAGACATCAACACCCTCGGACCAAAATTTATAAAATCAATGGGCCTGGAAGATTCCTGAACAATAACATCAGCTATTTCAAGTTCACCACTCCCAACAAAAAAAGTGTCTCCGACCTCAAGTTTCAACCGCTCCAGAAATGCAGCCCCCACGACTACCTTGCCGGATTGCAGCACTTGAGAGAAATTTCGCCCGGACAAAAGCTCGACTGTTCCGTAAAAAGGATAATCCTTTCCAACCGCTTTAATGCTGCAGAGCAATGATTTCGAACCATCTTTTTTCCGTACAACCGAGTAAAAGCCCCAGGTTCGAATCGCCTGCACGTCTCCTTCAGCCACAAGAGCAGACAATTCTTTTTCAAATTTTGCAGAAAATGGATAATGGGAATGGGCAATAATATCTCCACCATGCAAAGCACGTGCATCGCTGTTGATAGACAGCAAAACCTCGCGCTTAAAACTGTTCACCGCAACGATACTAACCAGAGATAATGCGACGCAAAGCACGAAAACCAAACTCTGCTTTTTAAAATGGTATATTTCACGAAAGAAAAAGCGCAGTTTCATGGTTCCTTTCACCTCTGGTTACGCAGATGCCCATCAAAAAGGTAAACGACTCTGTCAGCCTGCTCTGCAAGAGCATGACTGTGTGTCGCCCAGGGTGATTTAACCCTAACCCAGTTCTTATACAACTTTAAAAGGTTACATTTACAATTGGACATATTGCTCAAAATAAGATACAGTTAATTGACCTATAAATCTTCTTGTGAGATA
>CAMZKN010000136.1 GCA_947311315.1 uncultured Desulfobulbaceae bacterium
GAATGTGGAGAAAACGATTATTCAAACAAAAGTAAAGATGTAGTGCCAAACTGCAAACTGGACACTCAGTAACTATCAGTAAACACACAATTTTTTATTTTACGATTTTAAAGTTGGGTTAATGCCAATATCATGTCACTTGGGGGTATTGCTATTGCCATTGGTGCCATGATAGACGGTGCCATTGTTATGATTGAAAATATGCATAAACATATGGAACGGGAACCGTTGACTGATAAAAACCGCTGGCGAATCGTTGCCGAATCGGCAAGTGAAGTCGGGCCGGCGCTTTTTTTCAGCTTACTCATCATTACGGTTAGTTTTGTGCCGGTATTCACCCTCGAAGCCCAGGAAGGACGGATGTTCTCCCCCCTGGCCTTTACTAAAACCTATTCCATGGCGGCATCGGCTGCACTTGCCATAACACTTGTACCGGTTTTGATGGGCTATTTTATCAGGGGCAAGATCCTTCCCGAACATAAAAACCCTATCAATCGTATACTGACAGCCAGTTACATGCCGGTATTGAAGAAGGTTTTACAATTCCCCAAAACTGTTCTTCTCCTCGCTCTAGTCGTCCTCGTAATAGGATTCTGGCCCATCGACAAGATAGGTTCCGAATTCATCCCTCCTCTTGATGAAGGAGATCTGATGTATATGCCGACTACCTACCCCGGGATATCCGTAGGTAAGGCAAGGGAACTACTGCAACAAACAGATAAACTGATACGAACTCTACCGGAAGTAAAAACAGTTTTCGGTAAGGTTGGGCGTGCCGATACGGCTACAGATCCGGCACCTCTCACAATGATTGAAACATTTATTCAACTCAAACCAAAAGATCAATGGCGCGAAGGGTTGACGACAAAAGATCTTATTATGGAACTCAATGCCCTGGTTAAATTCCCTGGAGTGACAAACGCCTGGGTTATGCCGATAAAAACCAGGATAGACATGCTGGCAACCGGTATTAAAACGCCTGTCGGTATCAAAGTGGCAGGCCCTGAGCTGATTAAAATCCAGGAAATTGGCAAACAACTCGAAAAAGTACTAGCTAAAGTTCCGGGTACCGCCTCGGTCTATTCTGAAAGAGTGGCCGGTGGAAGATATATCAAGGTTGATATCCAGCGAGAAAAAGCTGCCCGCTACGGCTTGAACATTGCCGATGTTCAGCAGGTTGTTTCCAGTGCCATTGGTGGCATGAATGTAACACAGACGGTTGAAGGATTGGAGCGGTACCCCGTTAATATTCGCTACCCGCAGGATTACCGGAATTCTCCGGAACAGCTTGCAAGGCTGCCCATAGTCACCAATAGTGGTCAGCGAATTTCTCTGGCCGATGTTGCAAATGTCTTCGTTGAAGACGGCCCGCCTGCCATCAAGAGCGAAAACGCACGGCTCAATGGCTGGACATTTGTCGATATTGAAGATGTTGATGTGGGAAGCTATGTTGTAGCGGCACAGAAAATCGTGGCAGACCAGGTCAAACTCCCTGCGGGGTATTCCCTCAACTGGTCCGGTCAGTATGAATATATGTTGCGGGCCAAGGAAAAACTCACCTACGTGGTGCCCCTTACCCTGGTTATCATTTTACTTCTGCTCTATATGAACTTTCGTAATTTTGTCGAAGTGGGTATTATTATGGGCACCCTGCCACTGGCTATGGTTGGCAGTATATGGTTGATGTACCTGCAGGGATTCAACTTTTCAGTGGCAGTTGGAGTGGGATTTATTGCTCTTGCGGGTGTTGCCGTTGAAATTGGTGTGATCATGCTCGTCTATCTCAACCAGGCATATCATAAACTGATTGCGGATTGTAAAGAGGAAGGCAAGGCGCCAACGATAGAACAACTTTCAGAAGCTGTACTGCATGGAGCCGGAATGCGCGTACGACCGGTTATGATGACGGCAGCTGCTATCGTTGCAGGTCTTCTGCCGATACTGTTAGGTACCGGTACAGGCTCAGAGGTTATGAGCCGCATCGCAGCGCCCATGGTTGGCGGGATGGTCAGTGCCGTTGGTCTGACTCTGTTGGTGGTTCCTGCTGTTTACTACTTATGGCGTAAACGATCTCTATAATTGTAATTTGCTCTCATTAGAAGATACAGCAGGCAGTCCTAGCCCGCCTGTTGTATCTTCTTCAATTCAGATAAAACTCTTTTAATCATTGATTTAAATGGAGAATGGATTTTGCTTTTGGCACTCTTTTCAATATCTGTACATTGATCAGCCAGCTCTTTTAATCCGAGATTGAGAATCGACCCCTTTATCTTGTGAGCTCTTTCCGCTATTTCTTTAAATTGATCACCATTTTCATCTATAAAATGTAAAAAACTGTTAAGGTCGATGACTGTCGATTTCAACGTTGTTTCAATTAATGCTTCTCTTTGACCCCTGGAAAAGGTAAATCTCGATTGCAGATACTGATCGATCAACTCAAGATCATGTTGCCTGCGGAACGGATGTGGATCACAAACAACAGTGGCAGATGAGGGTGCTGATTCATCCAGGGAATATTCTGCCAATACCTGGCAGAGTTGATGCGAATCAAAAGGCTTAAGGAGGAATTTATCCATCCCCGCCTGATCACATAGTATCTTATCTTCTTTTTGTGCATTTGCCGTCAGGGCAATAATTGGAATATGTTTCCCCGACAATAATTTTTGCAAATCTGAAATAGAATCCGGCAAATCTGCACAATCTGCAACAGAATCGGTTTCACAGGCCCGAATTATCCTGGTTGCACTCAACCCATCCATTACAGGCATCTGCATATCCATGAAAATCAGGTCGAAAGAAGCTTGTTGCATTTTTTCAAGACATGCCTTCCCATTTTCTGCAATGTGTGTTGTATGACCTTCATGTTCCAACATCATCCTGAGTATTTCTTGATTCGTTTCATTATCATCAACAATCAGGATCGAAAGCGATCTATTCTCTATTGTTTTTTTATCCCGGAGGCCTGCCCACTGGACTGTAAGGTCTTTTCGATTTCCAACGCCACAGACACAGGTGAAAAAAAACGTTGTTCCTTCACCCTCCACACTTTCAAACCAGATCTTCCCCCCCATTAGCGTGCATAACTCTTTACAGATGGAAAGACCTAACCCGGTACCGCCATATTTTCTCGTGATGGAATTGTCAGACTGGATGAATGCTTCAAAGAGTCTGTTCTGGTTTTCAGCAGGTATACCAATACCAGTATCCTCGACCTTACATGATAAAAGGACCTCTTCATTCTCTGATTTTCCATCAATAAAAAGTGAGATGGCTCCCTTTTCGGTAAACTTCAAACTGTTTCCAATTAAATTTATAAGAATTTGCTTTATTCGAAGAACATCTCCAATAAGAACCTCAGGCAATTCATCAGCAAGGGTGTAGCGAAAAGCTAATGATTTGTCACTGAACTGGCTGGAGAGTATTTCCCCGACTTCCCAAATGAGATTACGGAGAGCAAAAGGTTTCTTTTCAAGAAAAAATTGTCCCGTTTCAATCTTGGAGAGATCGAGAAGATTGTTCAATAGATTTGATAAAAATTCTGAAGTACGTTTCCCCTGCAAGACAAGTTTCTGTTGATCTGGAGTCGGTCTACTTTGCTCAAGAATAGTAAAGGTGCCGATAATCCCATGCAGTGGTGTTCGAATATCGTGACTGATATTAGCACTGCCTATTACCCATAATATTAGTCTGGACATTTAAGTCTGAATCGTGCATACTTGATGCATGGATATTCAAAACCAAATCAAACGTACA